>CAZPJE010000126.1:0-48429 GCA_964586725.1 uncultured Steroidobacteraceae bacterium
ACCTGGTCAACGGCATCAAGTTGCAGGGGCAGGTCGAGTCGTTCGACCAGTACGTCGTTCTGCTGAAGAACACGGTCACCCAGATGGTATACAAGCACGCCATCTCCACCGTCGTGCCGGCCCGCAACGTGCGCGTGCCGAATGCCGATGGCGAAGAAGCGTCGGAGGCCGCGCCCGAGTAATGCTGCGCGCCAGCGCCGCAGTGCCGCGGAGTTCCAGGCATGTTTGAACGACCGCGCTCAGGCGAGCGCGCCGTGCTGGTGCGGATCGGAATCGGCGGCCCAGTCGAGCGCGAAGATCTCGAGGAGTTCGCGCAGCTTGCGCTGTCGGCTGGCGCGTCGCCGGTCGCCACGCTGACGGGCCGCCGCGAACGTCCCGATCCGAAGTTCTTCGTCGGCAGCGGCAAGGCGGACGAAATACGCGCCGCGGCTGAGGAATCCGACGCCGAAGTCATCCTGGTCGACCACGCACTGTCGCCGAGCCAGGAGCGCAACCTCGAAAAGCTGATCGGCCGCCGCGTGCTGGATCGCAACGCGCTGATCCTCGATATCTTCGCGCAGCGCGCGCGCAGCCATGAAGGCAAGCTCGAGGTCGAGCTCGCGCAGCTGAAGCACATCGCGAGCCGCCTGGTGCGCGGCTGGACCCACCTCGAGCGGCAACGCGGCGGCGGCATCGGCAACCGCGGTCCCGGCGAGACCCAGCTCGAAACCGACCGCCGGCTGCTCGGCGAGCGGGTCCGGGTGCTGACGAAGCGCCTCGAGAAGCTCAAGCAGCAGCGCGAAACGGGGCGCGCGCGCCGCGTCGAGATCCCCATTCCGTCGGTCGCGCTGGTCGGTTACACGAACGCCGGCAAGTCGACGCTGTTCCGCGCGATGACCGGCGCGGATGCCTATGTAGCTGACCAGCTGTTCGCGACGCTCGATCCGCTGGTGCGGCGCGTGCAGCTGCCTGGCGGCACGCCGATCGTGCTCGCCGATACGGTCGGTTTCATCCGCGAGCTGCCGCACGAACTCGTCGCGGCGTTCCAGTCGACGCTGACCGAAGCGCGCGAGGCGACGCTGCTGCTGCACGTCGTCGATGCCAGCGATCCGCGACGCGACGAGCACATCGAAGAGGTCAACCGCGTGCTCGATGAGATCGGCGCCGGGGAGATCCCGCAGATCCGGGTCTACAACAAGATCGACCGTCTCGAAGCGGGCGTCCGGGTGGAGCGCAACGACTAGGGCCGCATCACGCAGGTGTGGATCTCGGGTGCTCGCAGCCTCGGCCTCGAGGAGCTGCGGTCGGCGATCGCCGAACGGTTGGCGCGCTTCGCCCGCGCGGCTCGGGTACGGCTGCCGGCCTCTGCCGGTGCCCTGCGGGCGCGGTTGTTCGCGGCGGGCGCGGTGCGCCGCGAGGCGGCGACGGACGACGGGCGCCTGGAACTCGACGTCACGCTGCCCGATACGGAGCTGCTGGTGCTGGCGCGTACGCCCGGCGTCGAGATACTCAGCGTCGATTCCGGCGCGGCAACTTGTGCGCCCCCCGGCGGCTACCTACAATTCGACCTTCCTGCGCGCGCTGTCTAGCTTGCAGCCGCGGCGCTTCACCATCCAGCTCACTGACGGGTCCCGATCGATATGTCATGGAACGAACCGGGCGGCAACAAGAACCCCTGGGGCAAGCGCCCAGGCCAGGACGGCCAGAACGTCGACGAGGCGTTCAAGAACTTCCAGCGCAAGCTCGAGAACCTGCTGAAAGGCGGGTCGGGCGGTGGCGCGCAGGGCGGTGGCGGCGGCGCCAACGCGGAGGGCAGCGGGGCGATGCTGGCCCTGGTCGGCGTGCTTGCGCTGGCTGGCTGGGCCTACATGTCCACCTTCCAGGTCGGCGCGGCTGAACGCGGCGTCGTGCAGCGTTTCGGACGCTTCGTCGACGTCCGTGAACCCGGCCTCGGGTTCCACTGGTGGCCGCTGGAGCAGGTCACCAAGGTCAATGTGTCCGAGGTTCGCAGCCTCGAGTACAAGTCGCGCGTGCTCACGGCCGACATCAACCTGATCGAGATGTCGCTCGGCGTGCAATACCAGCTGCGCGATCCGGTGCGCTTCCTGTTCCAGATCCGCGAGCCGGAGCAGACGCTGCGCGAAGTCAGCGAGAGCGCGATCCGCGAAGTCGTCGGTCGCACCAAGCTCGACGACATCATCGTCGGCAATCGCCAGGAGATCACCACGCGCACGCGCGACCTGATCCAGCGCACGATGGACCAGTACAACTCGGGTATCAATGTGTCGTCGGTCAACCTGACGGACATCCAGGTGCCCGAGGCCGTCGTGCCGGCGCAGCGCGACGCCAACAAGGCGATCGCCGACAAGGAGCGCTTCCGCCAGGAGGCCGAGGCCTATGCCAGCGGCATCATCCCGGTCGCGGAAGGCCAGGCCTCGCGCCAGATGCAGGAGGCGGAAGGTTACAAGGCCCAGGTCGTCGCGATCGCGGAAGGTGAAGCTGCCCGCTTCACGCAGCTGCAGGCGGCGTATGCGGCTTCTCCCCGCGTGACGCGCGAGCGACTCTACATCGAGGGGGTCGAATCCGTTCTCAGCAAGAGCCGCAAGGTCATCATCGATTCGAAAGCCGGCAACCAGATGCTCTATCTGCCGCTCGACAAGATCGTCGAGCGCGGCGCCCGCGACAACGAAACGACTGTCACGGCGCCGCGTCCGGCCACTGAACCCGAATCGTCCGCCACCACCGACGCGCGCGCGCGGAGGGACCGCTGATGCAACGCGGCACACCGATCCTGTTCCTCGTCCTCGGTGCGTTGCTGCTCGCAAGCACCTGTGTTTTCACGGTTGGCGAATCGCAGGTTGCGATCCGCACGCAGTTCAAGGAGATCGTCGGCGAACCGTACGGTCCGGGCCTGCATTTCAAGGCGCCGATCGACAGCGTCGTGCGCTTCGAGCGGCGGGTGCTGTCGCAGAGTTTCCCCGGCGAGACGTTCCTGACGAACGAGAACCGCGGCCTGATCGTCGACTTCTACATCAAGTGGCGCGTCGACGATCCGACCAAGTTCTTCGAGTCGTTCGGGACCAATGAGGAATTCGCGGCGCAGCGCCTGTCCGACATCGTCAAGGACGGCATCAAGAACGCCGTCGCGCAGCGCACGCTGCAGCAGATCGTCTCCGCCGAGCGCGCGGCCTTCACGGGCGCTATGTTCGACCGGGCGAGCAAGCTGGTCGACGATCTCGGCGTCGAGCTGGTCGATGTCCGGGTGCAGCGCATCGACCTGCCGGAAGACGTTGCCGCGCGCGTCTACGCCTCGATGCAGCAGAGTTTCGAGCGCCTCGCGCGCCAGCTGCGCGGCGAAGGCGAGAAGGAGGCCCTGCGGATCCGCGCCGAGGCCGATCGCAAGCGCCTCGAGATCGTCTCCGCCGCGTCGCGCGATGCGTTGCAGATCCGCGGCGAGGGCGACACGCGCGCGACGCAGATCTACGCGGCCGCCTACGGGCGCGATCCCGAGTTCTACGCGTTCTATCGCAGCATCCAGGCGTACAAGAATTCACTCGGCCGCGAGGGCGACGTGCTCGTCGTCTCGCCCGACAGCGAGTTCTTCCGTTACCTGCGCGGGCAGGGCGGCGCGCGCTGATGCGCGTCGCCTGACGCGCCGCTCCGCACCCAGACCCGATGATCGCCTGGTCGGACTTGCTGGCGGCGTTTGCCCTGTATCTCGTGCTCGAGGGCATCATGCCGTTCCTGAATCCCGCCGGCATGAAGCGGGCGATTGCCGTGATGCTGCAGATTCCCGACCAGCAACTGCGCTTCGGCGGGTTGGGCGCGATCGTCGCGGGGCTGGTGCTGCTCGTGATCGTTCGAGGGGGCTGAGTGGGACAGTTCGTCGTCATCATCGGCACCCAATGGGGTGACGAGGGCAAGGGCAAGATCGTCGACCTGCTGACGGAGCGCGCGGTCGCCGTGGCCCGCTTCCAGGGCGGCCACAATGCGGGCCACACGCTCGTGATCGGCGGCGAGAAGACGGTGCTGTCGCTGATCCCGTCCGGCATCCTGCGGCCGCACGTCGCCTGCCTGATCGGCAACGGCGTGGTGCTGTCGCTCGAGGCGCTGCTGCGGGAATCGCAGATGCTGCTCGACAAGGGCGTGCCGGTGTTCGAACGGCTGCGCGTCGCGCCGAATTGCCCGCTGATCCTGCCGTCGCACGTCGCGCTCGACAAGGCGCGCGAGAAAGCCCGCGGCGCGAATGCGATCGGCACGACGGGGCGCGGCATCGGCCCTGCCTACGAGGACAAGGTCGCGCGCCGCGCGCTGCGTGTCGCCGACCTGTTCCAGCGCGAGCGTTTCGCCGCGAAGCTCGGCGAGGTGCTCGATTTCCACAACTTCGTGCTGCAGCGTTACTTCAACGAGCCGGCCGTCGATTTCCAGCAGACCCTGGACGCGCATCTCGAGATGGGCGAGCGCGTCAAGCCGATCGTCGCCGATGTCACGCTGACGCTCGCGCGCTTGCGCACCGAGGGCGCCAACGTGATGTTCGAAGGCGCGCAGGGCGCGATGCTCGATGTCGACCTCGGCACCTATCCGTACGTCACGTCGTCCAACACGACGGCCGGCTTTGCCGGCACGGGCACCGGCATCGGGCCCCGCAACTTCGATTACGTGCTCGGCATCGTCAAGGCCTATACGACCCGCGTCGGCGCTGGCCCGTTCCCGACGGAACTGTTCGATGAGACCGGCGAGTACCTGCAGCGCGTCGGTCACGAGTTCGGCGCCGTCACGGGCCGCCGTCGCCGTTGTGGCTGGTTCGATGCCGTGGCACTGCGCCGCTCGATCGTGCACTCGAGTGTTTCCGGCCTGTGCATCACCAAGCTCGACGTGCTCGACGGCCTCGACGTGATCCGCGTCTGCACCGGTTACCGGATCGACGGCCAGGTGCATGCGGAGCCGCCGCTGCTGTCCGATGAATTCGGCGACGTCGAGGCCGTGTACGAAGAACTGCCGGGGTGGCGCGAGTCGACCGTCGGGGTCACGGAGTTCGAGCGGCTGCCCGCCGCTGCGCGCAGCTACCTGAAGCGTCTCGAGCAGCTGGCCGGCGTGCCGGTCGATGTGATCTCCACCGGGCCCGACCGCGACCAGACGATCGTCCTGCGGCATCCGTTCGGCTGAACAGACGCTGAATTCCGGCCCGCCGTCGCGAAGCGGCGACAGTTTCCGTTTGTCTGCAGCAATTCACTGACATGACGGCTGCGAACGCGGTAGCTTTCGCGCCCGTTACGACGTGTTTTGGAGGACCCTGATGCGCACCAAGAATTTCACCGGTCGTGCCGGCGTCGTCGTGGCCACGAGCCTCGCCCTGACTCTAGCCGCCTGCGGCGGCTCGCCTAAGCCCGCGGCTGAGGACACTGCCGCTACCGAAGCGGCGGCCATTGCAGCCGAGCGCGCCGAACTCGACAAGCGCGCGTCCGAACTGGCCGAGCGCGAGGCGGCGCTGGCGAGCGAGCGGGCCGACGCGGCGGCTGCAGCCAAGGCCGAGGCCGACAAGGTCGCTGCCGAAGCCGCCGCCGCCGCCAAGGAAGCTGCCGACAAGCAGGCTGCCGCGAAGGCCGAGGCAGCGCGCGTCGCTGCCGCGAAGCGTGAAGCCGAGTTCAAGTCTGCGCAGTCGCGCCCGGCGGCCCAGCCGGCGCCGAAGCCCGCCCCGAAGCCCATCGTGGTGGCCTCCGGCACCGCGCTGCCGATCGCCTTCACGTCGGCGATCTCGACGAAGACCGCCAAGGTCGGCGATCCGGTGTCGGCGCGCCTCACCTCGGCGCTGGTCGTCGATGGGCGCCAGGTTGCGCCCGCGGGCGCGGTCGTCACGGGCGTCGTGACCGAAGTGTATTCAGGCAGCCGCGAGATCGGCGGCACGCCGCGCCTCGGCCTCCGCTTCGAAAAGCTGTCGCTGGGCGAAGGACGCAGCGTCGCGATCGCGGGTGACATTGCCCAGCAGGGCAAGCGCGAGAGCGGTCGCGATGCCGCCAAGATCGCCGGCGGCGCGGTGCTGGGCGCCGTGCTCGGCAAGCAGGTCGACGACGACAAGGGCGCCGTGCTCGGCGGCCTGCTGGGTGGCGCGGCCGGCGCCGCGATTGCGAAGAACACCGGCGGCGACCTCGAGATCGCCGACGGCACGGCGGCGAGCCTGGTGCTGCGCCGCTCGTTCGAGGTCAAGTAAGGCCTGTCCGCCGGCGGGAGGGGGCAGCCTCTCCCGCCGGCGTGATGTCCTGCGGCGCCGGTGCGCCGCGGTGCCGATAGATTTCTTCTATCGGCCCAAGTGAATCAATCGATTGGTCTAAGGCGCGGCCGGGCGCTATCTTGGCCGCAGTTTCGGGACTGTCCCCTCGACTACATGGAGATGTAAAGATGAGTTCGCTGATCAATACGACCGTCAAGCCCTTCAAGGCGACCGCCTTCCACAACGGCAAGTTCGTGCCGGTGTCGGATGCGGACCTCAAGGGCAAGTGGTCGGTGTTCTTCTTCTACCCCGCCGATTTCACTTTCGTCTGCCCGACGGAACTGGGCGACGTGGCCGACCTGTACGGCGAGTTCAAGAAGCTCGGCGTCGAGGTCTACAGCGTGTCGACCGACACCCACTTCACGCACAAGGCGTGGCATGACGCTTCCGAGACGATCAAGAAGATCCAGTATCCGATGATCGGCGACCCGACCCACGCGATCAGCCGCAACTTCGGCGTGCTGATCGAAGAGGAGGGCCTCGCGCTGCGCGGTACCTTCGTCGTGAACCCGGAAGGCCAGATCAAGGTCGCCGAAATCAACGACCTCGGCATCGGCCGCGATGCGAAGGAACTGCTGCGCAAGGTCCAGGCCGCGCAGTACGTCGCGTCGCACCCGGGCGAAGTCTGCCCGGCCAAGTGGACGCCGGGTCAGAAGACGCTGGCCCCGTCGCTGGACCTCGTCGGCAAGATCTGAGGAAGCCATCATGATCGACGTGAATCTCAAGCAGCAGCTGGCCGGCCTGTTCGACAGGCTGACGCAGCGGGTGGACATCACGGTCTCCGGCGACGACAGCGAAGCCGGCGCCGAGATGCAGTCCATGCTCGCTGAGCTCGCGTCGATCTCTTCCCTGATCACGGTCGTGCCGGCCGCGGCGCCTGCCGCGCGCCGGCCGTCCTTCACCGTGGGTCGCGCAGGTGAGACCGCCCGCGTCGAGTTCGCGGGCGTGCCGACCGGCCACGAGTTCAGCTCGCTGGTGCTGGCGCTGCTGCAGGCCGGTGGTCATCCGCCGCGGGTCGAGCAGGGCGTGATCGACCAGATCCGCAGCCTCGACGGTTATTTCAGTTTCGAAGTGTTCATCTCGCTGACCTGCCAGAACTGCCCAGAGGTGGTTCAGTCGCTGAACCTGCTGGCGATCCTCAACCCGCGCATCCGCGCGACGATGATCGACGGCGCGCTGTTCCAGGCCGAGGTCGAAGCGAAGCAGATCATGGCGGTGCCGTCGGTGTTCCTGAACGGCGCCGCATTCGGCGAGGGTCGCATGACGGTCGAGGAGATCCTCGCGCGAATCGATAGCAAGGCCGGTGAACGCCAGGCCGCCGAGATCGCGAATCGCGCGCCGTTCGACATGCTGGTCGTCGGCGGCGGGCCGGCCGGCGCGGCGGCGGCGATCTATGCGGCCCGCAAGGGCATCCGTACCGGCATCGTTGCCGAGCGCTTCGGCGGCCAGCTGCTCGACACGATGGCGGTCGAGAACTTCATTTCAGTCAAGGAGACCGACGGGCCGCACCTAGCGGCTGGTCTCGAAGAACATGTCCGCGGCTATGACGTGGACATCATGAACCTGCAGCGCGCCGAAGCGCTGCTGCCGGCGGATGCCGACGGGCGCATCGGCCTGCGGCTCGCCAACGGTGCGGAGCTGCGCAGCCGAGGCATCGTCCTCGCGACCGGCGCCCGCTGGCGCGAGCTGAACGTGCCCGGCGAGCGCGAGTACCGCGGTCGCGGCGTGGCCTACTGCCCGCACTGCGACGGCCCGCTGTTCAAGGGCAAGCGCGTCGCCGTGATCGGCGGCGGCAACTCGGGCGTCGAAGCGGCGATCGATCTCGCGGGCATCGTGGGCCACGTCACGCTGGTCGAGTTCGACGGCAAGCTGCGCGCCGACGAAGTGCTGCAGCGCAAGCTGCGCAGCCTGCCGAACGTGCGCATCATCGTCTCGGCGCAGACCACCGAAGTGCACGGCGCCGAGGGCAAGGTCAACGCGTTGTCCTACAAGGATCGGGGCAGCGGCGAGAGCCACCGCGTCGAACTCGATGGCGTGTTCGTCCAGATCGGCCTGCTGCCGAACACCGACTGGCTCAAGGGCAGCATCAAGCTCAGCCCGCACGGCGAGATCGAGGTCGACGAGCGTGGCCAGACTTCCATGGCGGGCGTGTTTGCCGCCGGTGATGCGACGACGGTGCCGTACAAGCAGATCGTGGTCGCGATGGGCGAGGGCTCCAAGGCTGCGCTCGGCGCGTTCGACTGGCTGATCCGCAGTTCCGCTCCCACTGCGAGCGCCAACGCGGCCTGAGCGGGTCGCGCGTGCGGGCGCGCTTGCCCGCCGTCAATCGGTGACGGCCGGGAACACCAGCGTCGCGACCGTGCCGCGCTCGGGCGTCGAGTGCAGCAGCAGCGTGCCGCCGGACTGGCGCGTGAACCCTTCGACCGTCGACAGGCCGAGCCCAGTGCCGCCCGTCTCGGCCTTGGTCGTGAAGAACGGCGTCGTCGCCTGGCGCAGCACGTCGGGCGGCATGCCGGGCCCGTTGTCCGTGACCGTGATCGCCACGTAGCGTCCCGCAGGCAGATCGGCGATGCGCGCTTCGCGGCCCGGATTGTCGCGCCGCTTGGTCTCGATGTTCACGAGACCGCCGCTCGGCAAGGCGTCGCGGGCATTGGCCAGCAGATTCATGATGGCGGAAATCAACTGGCTCGAATCCGTGTGGATCACGCAGGCCGGGTCCCGCGCTCCCATGTTCAGCTCGATGCGTTCGCCGAGCGTCCGCTGGAACAACGCGCGATGGTCTTCCAGCAGGTTCGCCACCCGGATGTCGATGCTGCTCATGCGCTGCTGGCGCGCGTAGGTCAGCAGCTGGGTGGTGATGCGGCCGCAGACCTCGCTGGCCGCATCGGCCTCGTTGATCAGGGCGCTGGCCGTCGGCGACAGCATGACGCCGGGTTCGTGCCGCAACAGGCTCATGGCCTGTCGCACGATCGTCATCAGGTTGTTGAAGTCGTGCGCAACGCCGCCGGTCAGCTTGCCCAGGGCATCGAGGTTGTGGCGCTCGGCGATTTGCAGCATGAGTTGCTGGCGCCTGCGGGCCAGCACCGCGATCACGATGACCGCCACCAGTGTCACCAGCACGACGGCGATGCTGAGGTTGCGGACCGTGCGGTCGTTGCGCGCCGTCGTTTCGCGCTGCGCCGTGTCGATGCGCAGACGCTCCAGCTCGCGCTCGCGCTGCTGGGCCTCGCTGCGGGCGCGCAGGAAGGCGAGCTGGGTGGACGCGCGCGCTGTGGTCTGTTGCTGGCGCACCTGCTGCGAGAGCTGCAGTGCGTCGTAGGCCTCGCGATGGCGGCCGACCAGCGCCAGCGCACGGGCATGCGCGGCGTGCAGGTCGGCTGACAGGCGAGCGCCTGCGGGCATGCGTGCCAGCGTGCGCCTGGCCAGAGCGAGGGCCTCCTCGACCAGGCCGGCTGCCGTGAGCGCCTCGACCAGCAACACCGAGGCGGTCAGCTCCCGGGCCTGGGCGCGCCCTTGCAGTGCGGCGACGGCGCTGCGCGCGTCGGTGACCGCGCCCGTCGCATCTCCGGTCGCCAGCCGCGCGCGCGCCAGCATCTGCAGGGCCTCGCTGCGCTGCACGTGGTCGGTGGCTGGCGAATCGATGCGCGCGAGCTCGCGCATCCGCGCGAGCGCACCCGCGGCATCGCCGGCCGCCAGCTGCGCGCTCGCGAGTCCCCACGGAACTGTCACGAGCGACTGCTGGTCCTCGACGTCGCGCGCCGCCGCCAGCGCTGCCTCGAATTGCGCGCGTGCCCCGTCCGGATCGCCGGATTCCAGCAGCATGTAGCCGAGGTTGCTGCGGATCACGACCTGCAGCGATTCGAGATTGCCGGCGAGCGCGAGCTCGATGCCGCGCTGGTAGTAGTCGATCGCTTCTGGGTAGGCGCCGGCGAACTGCGCCGCGCTGCCCAGTGTGCTCAGGGCTGCAGCGATCAGTCGCGGATCGGCGATGCGCTCGGCGGCGCGCAGCGAGGCCAGCAGCGCCGTTGCGCCCTCCGCGAATCGCGCCTGCTCGGTCAGCAGCGTGCCTTGCAGGCGCTGCGCCGCGAACTGCTCGGCATCCGTGGTCGCCGTTGCCAAGGCCTGCTGGCAGGCCGCTACGGCGGCGTCGATGCGCGCGAGTCGATACAGTCCGCGACATTCGAGGCTGCTGACCAGCGAAGCGCTTGCACCCGTGCTGTCGCCGCGCTCCAGCGCTGCGCGCGCATCGAGCGCGATCTGCAGCACGCGCTCTGCGGGCAGATCGTTGGTGAACAGCGGCAGCAGCAGCGCCTCGACTGCCGGCGCCAATGGCGTTGCCGCCGCCTGTGCCTGGCCGCGCGCGCTGACCAGCGTCGGCAGCAATAGCAATGCGAGCAGGGCAAACGACCCGCCCTTCAGGCGAGAGGAGCGCGCTGCTATGGCGGCCTCTGTCACCGCGCGCAGGTCTGGGCCGCTGCGGTCACACCCTCGACCCAGGCACCGGGTTCGTCGAAGGCCATGTTGGAACTCGAGCCCTGCAGCCGTCGGTAGCCGAAGTCCGGGCGCAGTTCGCGCACGCGCTCGAACGTGAAATCGAGCAGGTCCTGCGCGTTGCTGAGCACGACGGCCGGTCGTCGCAGCGCCTTCAGAGTCCCCGCCATGTCGTGGCGGAACACGGCATGGTGGCCGTACCACTCGCGCTCGCCGGCGAGATACAGGGACACCACGGACCAGTGCAGGCTGGCCGGCGTGCCGGCAATACGGCCCGAAAGGTAAGTCCAGCGCTCGGCCAGATGTGCCGCCTCGTCGCGATAGCTCTGGTCCCAGTGCGGGCTCGCAAGACGGGCGGCAGCCTGCTCGGCCGTGTACAGCGGCACACCATGCATGATCAGGCAGCCGACCGCGCGCGGGTGCCGCAGCGCGAGGTCGGCTCCGACCGTGGCGCCCGTGTGGTGACCGACCACGACGGCGCGACGGATGCCGCGTGCGCGCAGCACCGCCGCCATCGCATCGGCGTATTCAGCGATCGTTGGCGGATCGCGAGGTCTTGCCGACAGGCCGTAGCCCGGAAGATCGATGGCGATGGAACGATGGCCGCGCGCAGCGAGCTCCGACTGCGCACGCGTGTAGTAGAGGTGGAACCACGGCACCTGGTGCAGCAGCACGTAGGTTGGGCTCGACGTGCGGACGGCGCCGCGCGGGCTGACCTCCTGGTAATGCACCTGCCCGAGCGCGCTGTCGGCATAGCCGCGGGTAGCGCGCACGTCGCCGGGCACATCGCCGAGCGTCACGGGCGCGGGCCGCGCCGACTCCGCTGCGTGCAGGCCGGGGATCGCCGCGAGGCACAGCAGCAGCCACGCGCGCTTCATGTGGCGGCACCTGTGCGCGCCGGGCCAGACGTCGCCGAGTCGAGTGGCAGCCGCTGCCCGAGCCAGCGTCCGAAGGCGAGCGCGGGCGTGACCATCATGCCGCCGACGAAGGATCGACCCTGCGTCTGGCCGGCGCCCAGCAGTTCGCCGGCGGCATACAGATTCGGCACCACGCCGCCGGTCGCGCGCCGCACCCGCAACGCGCCATCGACGGCGAGCCCGACGGTGGAGGTCGTCGAATGGCCCTGGTGGCGAATCGCATAGAACGGCGGCTTCTCGATGCGCCGCGGCAGATGGGTCCGGCCTAAGCGATCGGCGCCGCGGTTCACCGCGTCGTTGTAGTCGCGGACGCTGCGGACCAGGCCGGCCGGATCGATGCCCGCCTGCTGCGCCAGTGCGTCGAGGCTGTCGGCGCGGGTGAACCAGGCATGCAGGTCGAAGGCCTCGCGAATCTGTTCGCGGCTCCAGCCGCCGACGCCCGGCGGCGCCGCGGCCAGGATCGCGTCATCGAAGACGATGAAGTAGCGCAGGTCGGGCTGCTCGAGCAAGGCGTGTTCGCGCTTGTCGAAGCTGGGTTCGTCCTCGCGTATGAAGCGTTCGCCGCGCGTGTTGACGAACACTTCCCACGGCGCCCGCTGCTGCGGGATCACGACGAAGCGCGCGAGGAAGCGCGCCGGGAAACCATCGTCGGTCAGTATCGAGCCGAAGTTGCACAGGTAGTTCTCACGCCCGCGCACGAAGCCGCCCACCGCGATGCCGAGTTCGATGCCGTCGCCGAGCGCGTAAGGGTATGCGGTATCCGCGTAGTCGCGATAGCCGGACAGGCTCTCGAACATCTCGGCGTTCGAGGCGTAGCCGCCGCAGGCCAGCAGGACGTGGCGACCGAAGCGGCGCTGCTCCTGATCGGCCGAAGTGATCCGCACGCCGGTGACGCCACCCGTGGCGTCCGTCAGCAGCGCGGTCACGCGCGTATTGAGTTGCAGTTCGACGCGCCCTGCATCGATCTGCTGTTGCAGCGGCGCGCGCAGCGCGGCGAGGATCGAGCGACCGCCGTCGCGGCCCCAGTAGTAGCGACGTGCCGAGTAAGGTTCGTGGCCCAAGCCGAGTATCGGGTGCTCGGGCAGTGGCTCGAATCCGCAGTCCAGCAGCCAGTCGAAAGTGGCGGCCGCTTCATCGACGGCGAGCCGCACCAGTTCGCTATCGGCCGTGCCGCGGCTGATGCGCATGACGTCATCGAAATGCGCATTGGCTGTGTCGCGGATGCCCTGCCGCGCCTGCACGCGCGTCCCCGCGGCGCTCATCTGGCCGGTGGACAGGTGCAGCGTGCCACCGATGTCGCCCGCGGCGTCGAGCAGCAGCACGCGCGCGCCACGCTGCGCGGCGAAGATCGCCGCCGGAATGCCGGCAGTGCCGGCCCCGATCACGATCAGGTCGTAGTGGCTCCGGCCCGTTTTGCGCGCGGCAGACTTGTCTTGTGATCGCGCCGGCCACGCGGCAGCGGCGGCGGTGGCCGCCGCCGCGCCAACGAACGCTCGGCGTTTCACCTGCTCGCGCCCAGGATGAACCAGCCACCGCTGCCGTGCGGCGGCGCGGGGATCTCGCCGCGCAGGAACCGCTCGTAGCGCTCGGCGCCGAAGGTGGCGACATCCGGGATCAGCTGCTTGAAGCAGCGGTCGCGTTCGAACCCGGCTTCGGCGCACAGCGCGATCGGGTCCTGCTGGCGGAAGTGCGTGTAGAACGGTTCGTTGTTGTTGATCGTGTCCCAGTTCCAGAAGAAGTTCTCATACGCGCCGACGGAGGCTTCGTCCGGCAACTCCATGTGGATCATCAGGCCGCCCGGGGCGAGCAGTCGGCGGCATTCGCGCAGCACGCGCTGCGTGGCCTTCAGCGGGATCTCGTGCAGGAAGAAGCTCGAGACGATCAGGTCGAAGTGTCCATCCGGGAAGCAGGTGGCTTCCGCGTTCTGCTGGCTGTAGTGAACCGCGATGCCCTCGTGCTCGGCGAGCGCGTGGCCATAGCGCAGCACCGGTGCACCGACGTCGATGCCATGGGCTTCGGCGGCCGGGAAGGCGCTCTTGTAGGGCAGCAGGTTCTTGCCGGTCGTGGTCGCCATGTCGAGGATGCGCCGCGGCGCGAAGCTCGGTCGCGTGGCCTTGATCCAGTGCGCGATTGATTCGCCGACCACACCGGCCCGCTTGCGATAGGGGTGCTGGCCGGTGAAGACCTTGCCGCCGAACGCGACGACGGCACCCTGGGCGACGTCATCGGCCGTGTGTTCGGCATGCACCCAGCCCGGCGCGAGATGCACGTCGAGCGCGGTGATGTAGCGCGGGATTGCTAGCGTGGGATCGAGCTTCAGCGAACCACCCGTGGGGTTGCGCTGCGCGAGGTCGCGCGCGAGATCGATCATGTCGGGCAGGGCGCGTTCGACCGCGGGCTGCACCGACAGGTAACACATCTCCTGCGCGTGGTAGCGCAGCGTGCTGTAGAAGCGGTGCGAGGCTTCGGACTCCATGGCGCGCTCGATCTCGCGCCAGGTCGCGGGCTCCCGTCCCTGGCTCGCGAGTTCCGGCTTCACGCGCTGCTCGTAGTCGGCTTGCACGGCCTTGCGCAGGTCGATGATGGCGTGCTTGCGCAGCATGCTGACGAACGCCTGGCGTGCGCGCTCGTCATGCGTCGGCTGGAACAGTTCGTCGATGTTCGGCACGGGCAGGGATTCAGCGGCGGCGGCCATGGCAGTACTCCGGCTCGGTGGGCATGGGCAAAGACAGCATGCACCGCCATCCTGCCTCAGCCAGCGCCCCGCGACCAGCGCCTGCCCGCAGGGTGGTAACCCCTGCTAAACGCCGGCGCGGCCGAGCAGGACGAGGATGCCGATCACGAGGAAGATGGCCGCCGCGACGCTATGCACGAGGCGCATCGGCAGCTTGCGCGCCGCGACCTCGCCCAGCAGCACCGCCGGCACGTTGGCCAGCATCATGCCGAGCGTCGTGCCGATCACGACGCTGATCAGGGACGCGTACTTCGCAGCCAGGATCACCGTGGCGATCTGGGTCTTGTCGCCCATCTCCAGCAGGAAGAAAGCGACAACGGTCGTGCCGAACACGCCCCAGCGCGGCGCTGCCTCGGTCGGCGCGTCGTCGACCTTGTCCGGAATCAGGGTCCATGCAGCCATGGCGATGAATGACAATCCCAGCGCCCAGCGCATGGCGTCCGGGGGCACGATTGACGTAATCCAAGTGCCCAAGGCGCCCGCCAGCGCGTGGTTCAGCAAGGTCGCGACGAAGATGCCGGCGATGATCGGCAGCGGCCGACGAAACCGGGCGGCCAGCAGCAGCGCGAGCAGCTGCGTCTTGTCGCCGATCTCGGCGAGCGCGACCACGCCGGTCGAGACGAGCAGGGCTTCCAGGACGGTGACTCCGTGCGGTGAAGGGCGCGCACGCTATCACGGGTGCTCGGGTCGCGGCACGTGTATCGTTCGGACATGGACCTCGTGGCGGACATCGGTGGCACCAACGCTCGGTTTGCGCTGACCGACGCCGACACGACCACGCTAGAGGAAGCGCGGACGTTTGCGGCGACTGACTACCCGGATCTCGCCAGCGCGGTGCATGCGTATCTGGCTGCGCTCGGTCTGGCTGCGCAGGGCCACGGTCAACGCCCGCGCGCCGCGGCCTTCGCCGTCGCCGCGCCGACCCGGGCGGAGCGCATCGAGTTCACGAATTCGCCCTGGGTCTTCGAACGCGACGCATTGCGGCGGGCGTTGGGCCTCGAGCAGTTGCTCGTGCTCAACGACTTCGAGGCGCTGGCGCTCGCCGTGCCCAGTCTGCCCGCGGCGACGCTGCAGGTACTGAAGCCCGGCGTTGCCGACCCCGTTGCGCCCCGTGCGGTGCTCGGCCCGGGAACGGGACTCGGCGTGGCGGCTCTGCTGCCGACCAGCCGCGGCGCGCCTCCCGCGGCCTGGCGGGCGCTCAGCAGCCAGGGTGGGCATGTCGGTTTCGCACCTGCGGACGAGCTCGAAGTGGAATTGCTGCGCTTCATGCAGGCGCGTGTCGGTCGGGTCGGCACCGAGCATCTGCTGTCGGGCCGCGGCCTGTCGCAGCTGTATGCGTTTTTCGCCACGCGGGACGGGGCGCCACCCCACGCGCTTGATCCCGCCGAGGTGGGCGCACGGGCGCTGGCCGGCGATGATCCCGTGGCCGTGGCCGCGGTGCTGCGCTTCTGGGCGCTGCTCGGCAGTTTCGCCGGCGATGTCGCATTGCTGTACGGTGCCTGGGGCGGTGTCTACATCGGGGGCGGGATCGCGCCGCGCCTGCTGCCCTTGATCGACCGCAGCGATTTCCTGGCGCGGTTCACCGCCAAGCAGCCCATGGTCGATGTGCTCGCGCCGGTGCCCATCGCGCTGATCCGCGACCCGCATGCGGCGCTGTACGGCGGCGCGCGGGCGCTGCGGCAGGGCGACGCGGACGGGCGAGTCTCGCCGGAGGGGTGATGAACAGAATCATCAGCAGTGCAGTGGTCGTGCTCGGCATCGTGCTGGGCCTCGCCAGCGGGGTAGCCATGGCAGTCGAACAACCTGCATTTCGCTCCATCGAAAAGGACGGCGCTTACGAATTGCGCGAGTACGCGCCTTACCTGATCGCAGAGACGCGCGTCGAGGCCTCGTTCATCGATGCCGGCAACATCGCTTTCGGTCGGCTGTTCCGCTACATCAGCGGCGCCAACGCGCCGGGGCAGAAGATCGCGATGACGGCGCCGGTGACGCAGTCGCGCGGCGAGAAGATCGCGATGACCGCGCCGGTGCAGCAGGTTGCCGACGAAGGCGCGTTTCGGGTCGGATTCATCGTCCCGGCGCGCTACACGCGCGAGACCGTGCCGCAACCGACCGATGCCCGCATCACGCTGCGCGAGGTGCCGGGCGGCCTGGTGGCATCGTGGCGTTACTCCGGTCGCTGGACCGAGGCGCGCTTCATCGAGCAGGAACAGCAGTTGCGGCGCACGCTCGCGGCGCGCGGCCTGGTCGCGACCGGCGACGCCCAGATCGCGCGCTACGATCCGCCGTTCATGCCAACGTTCTTCCGTCGCAACGAAGTACTGATCCCGGTGCGCCGCGCCGCTCAGTAGTGCGGCGGGATCTCGATGCGCGTCGCCGCATCGCCGGCCGGATCCGCCTGGGCTTCGAGCTGCGCGAGCAATTGCCGGTTGCGCTCGCTGACGCGCGTCAGTTCGCGCTGTTGCAGGTAGAGCGCATCACTCAGTTGCTGCAGGCTGTTCTCGAGATGCGCGATGCGGATCTCGAGCGCCTCGATGCGCGCGCTGGAGTCGTCTGGGTTCTGGGCATTCATGCGCGCGAGTATGCCCGACCGGTGCGGCGCGTGGCTGGCGCATAATGCGCGCCAACAGACACACGCAAGGAGCCTGCCATGGGCTACGACACCTACCACAAGCGCCGCATCGGCAAGCGGCTGCTGTCGCCGGAGACCCAGATGATGGGCTACGGCTACGATCCGACGCTGTCCGAAGGGTCGCTGAAGCCGCCGATCTTCCTGACCTCCACGTTCGTGTTCCGCAGCGCACAGGACGGCAAGGACTTCTTCGACTTCACGTCCGGGCGGCGCGAGCCGCCGCCGGGACAGGCCAGCGGCCTCGTCTATTCACGTTTCAACAATCCCAACCTCGAGGTGCTGGAGGACCGGCTCGCGCTGTGGGAAGGCGCCGAGACGGCCGCCGTGTTCTCGAGCGGCATGGCTGCGATCTCCACGACGCTGTGGGCCTGCCTGCGCCCCGGCGACGTCATGCTGATCAGCCAGCCGCTGTACGGCGGCACCGAGACGCTGATCGAGCGCACGATGCCGCAGTACGGCATGCGCACCGTCGGGGTCAGCGCGGCCTGCGACCGCGAGGCCGTGTTCGCTGGCGCGCGTGCCGCGCTTGCGCTGGCGCGTGAGCATGGCGGCCGCGTGGCGCTGCTGTTCACGGAGACGCCCGCGAATCCGACCAACAGCCTGGTCGATCTGGCCCTGTGGCGCGAGGCGTCGGAATGGCTCGCGCGCGAGCAGGGCGGGGCGCGGCCGCTGCTCGCCGTCGACAACACCTTCCTCGGGCCGGTGTTCCAGCGCCCGCTCGAGCATGGCGCGGATCTTGCGATCTACTCGCTGACGAAGTATGTCGGCGGCCACTCCGATCTGGTCGCGGGGGGTGTCGCGGGCAGTCGCGCGGCGCTCAAGCCGATCCGCCAGCTGCGCAGCGCACTCGGCACGCAGCTCGACCCGAACACGGCCTGGATGATCATGCGATCGATGGAGACGCTCGCGTTGCGCATGCGCGCGTCTGCTGACAATGCGGCGCGTGTCGCCGGCTGGCTCGCCGCGCATCCGAAGATCGCGCGCGTCAATTACCTCGGCATGCTGCCCGAGTCCGACCCTGCATATCCCGTCTATCGCCGGCAGTGCTCGAGCCCCGGATCCACGTTCGCGTTCTCGGTGCGCGGCGGCGAAGCCGAGGCCTTCCGCATGCTCGATGCGCTGCAGGTCATGAAGCTTGCCGTGAGCCTCGGCGGCACCGAGACGCTGATCTCGCATCCTGCGTCGACGACGCACTCGGGTGTGTCGCGCGAGACGCGCGAACGGCTCGGCGTCGACGACGCGCTCGTGCGCATTTCGGTGGGCATCGAGAACGCGGACGACCTGATCGCCGATCTCGAACAAGCCCTGGAGCGGGTGTAACCATGCAACGCGCTGCGCATTCTTCCGTGTCGCTGTGGCTCATGTTGGGGCTTGCCGCTGCCGCCACCACTTCGGCCGACGAACTTCAGGATCCGCAGGCCTACGCGCGCGCCTGCCTCGCGGAGCGCGCGCGCGAGGCGCCACCGCCTTTCGTGCGGGTGCGCCGCTTCGGCGACAACGCCGCGACCGCTGCGCTGATCCTCGATCTGGTCCGGCGTGGCGAGAAATCGGTGACGTTCACGACACCCGCGCTGTACGCCGGTCGGCGCGAGGTCACGCCGGTGGTCGACGACATCGTCGTCGTCACTGATTTCGAGGGTCGGCCGGGGGCAGTGGTCCGGACGACCTCGGTGCGCACGGTGCCGTTCAATGAAGTCACCGAGGCTGACTCGCGCTACGAGGGGCCGCCGGTGCGACCGCTCGAGGCCTGGCGGCGCGTGCACTGGGCTTTCTTCACGCGCGAACTGGCGCCGCTCGGGCAGGCGCCGTCCGAGACGCTGGCCGTGACGATCGAGCGGTTCGAACTGCTGTGTCCGGCGCAGCGTTGAGGCGGCTCGGTCACGCGAGCGGCCAGGCCGACTGAGCGCCTCGCGGGCCTGTCCGGCGGCACTAGCTCCGCGGCAGGCTCGCGAGGAACCGCGCGACTGCCATCAGCTGCCGATCGCGCCAGGCTTGTCGCTGCGGAACGTTTGCCACCGGCGTTTCGGCGCTGAGCCGCGCGTGGATCTGCGCGACCAGCGCCTCGTCCCACGGGTAATCGGGGCGCACGTCGGCCGAGACGCTGCGCACCATGTCGCCCAGGCCGGTCATGAAGCCGGCATAACCCGCGGTCGCGTTAAGGTGCGCGACTTCGAACGGGCCGAGGAATGCCCAGCGACGCGCCAGCCCGGCGGTCATGACTGTGTCGATGTCCTCGGGCGTGCAGTAGCCCTCGCCGACGAGGTGCAGCGCTTCGCCCACCAGCGCGAACTGCAGCCGGTTCAGCAGGAAGCCGGTGATTTCGCGCTTGAGCTCGACGGGTCGCTGGCCGCAGTCGGTCATGAACTGGCGACAGTCGGCAACGATCCTGGGTGAAGTCCAGGGCGTCGGGCACAGCTCGACCAGCGGGATCAGGTACGGCGGGTTGACCGGATGCGCGACGAGGCAGCGGGCGCGGCCCGGCAGATGCTCGAACAGCTTCGAACCCGGGATCGCCGAAGTCGAGCTGGCGATGATCGCGGCGGGTGCGGCGAGCGCGTCGATGCGGGAGAACAGCTCGATCTTCAGCGCGAGATTCTCGCTCGCAGATTCCTGGACATGCACGGCGCCCTCGAGCGCCTCAGCGAGCGAATCGCAGCCGTGGATGCGCGCTCGCGACTCGGCGGCTGCGGCGGTCGTCAGCAGGCCGCTCGCGGCGAGGTCGGCGAGACTGATGTCGATGGCGGGCAGGGCGCGCTGCGCGACGGCGACTGGATCGGCGTCGTACAGGCGCACGGTGTGACCGGCGCGGGCGAACACGATGGCCCAGGCGCGGCCGACGTTGCCGGCGCCGATGCAGGCGACGATGCTAGGCATGCGGCAACGATACCGCAAAGCGCGGCGCGCGGTCAGGCGGCGGCGGCGCGACGCAGGCCCGGCAGGCAGGCTTTGAGCGCGGCGAGCAAGGTGTCGATCATCGCAGCGTCGTGCAGCGCGGTGGGCGTGATGCGCAACCGGTCCGCGCCGCGCGGCACGGTCGGATAGTTGATGGGCTGCAGGTACAGCTCGAACTCCACGAGCAACCGCTGTGCGAGCCGCTCGCAACGCTCCGCATCGCCGATGATCAACGGCAGGATCTGCGACTGCGAGTCGCGTGGCGCTGCACCGAGCGCCGCGAGCCCCTGCCGCACGCTCGCGACGCGGTCGAACAGGCGCAGCCGCGCGCCGTCGTCATGGCGCAGCTGGCGCACGCTGGCGAGTGCGGCCGCCGCGTCAGCGGGCGGCAGCGCCGTCGTGAAGATGAAGCCGGGCGCGTGACTGCGGATGAAGTCGATCAGCGCCGTGCCGCCGGTGATGAAGCCGCCGACCACGCCGTAGGCCTTGCCGAGTCCGCCCTGCACGATGTCGACGTAGGCGCTGAGGCCCGCTGCGGCGACCAGACCCGCGCCGCCCGGGCCGTGCGCGCCGACGGCGTGCGTCTCATCGACATAGACGAGGGCACCATGCTCGCGCGCGACGCCGACGAGTGCGGCGAGCGGCGCGAGGTCACCGTCCATCGAGTACAGCGACTCGAGGGCCACGACCCTCGGCAGCCGCGGGTCGATCTGCTGCAGGTGCGCCGCGAGATCCGCGGCGTCGTTGTGGGCGAAGACCTCGACGCGCGCACCGCTGCGACGCATGCCTTCGATCATCGACGCGTGGTTCTTCGCGTCCGACAGGAACACGCAACCGGGCAGGTGGCGACCGAGCGTTGCCAGGGTCGTGTCGTTGGCGACATACCCGCTGGAGAACAGCAGCGCGGCTTCGCGTCCCTGCACGGCGGCGAGCTCGGCCTCGAGTTCGACCAGCAGCGAGTGCGTCCCGGAGATGTTGCGCGTGCCGCCAGCGCCGGTGCCATAGCATTCGAGCGCTGCGCGCGCAGCGTCGAGCACGACGGGGTGCTGGCTCATGCCGAGGTAGTCGTTGCTGCACCAGACCACGACGTCGCGGGGTTCGCCCACGGGCGGGTGCCAGTGCGCGCGCGGGAACTGTCCGGCCGTGCGGGTCAGGCGCCGGAAGCGGCGGTAGCGCTGCTCGCGGTGCAGTGCCGCGAGCCGGTCGTCGAAGAAGCCGTGGTAGTCGAACATGGTGTCAGTGCAGTCCGAGGTCGCGTGCTCGCCGCGCGCCATAGGTGATCACGAAGCTGGCGCCGGCGCGGCGCATGACCAGCCAGGTTTCGAGCAGCAGGCGGTCGAAGTCGCCCAGGCCCTCGCGGGCCAGCAGCGCCAGCGACGCATACTCTCCGCTGACCTGATAGGCGCCGACCGGCAGGCCGGTCGCGGCGGCGATCGGCGCCAGCAGGTCGATCGCCGTCAGCCCCGGCTTGACCATCAGCAGGTCAGCGCCTTCGTCGGCACAGCGCTGGCTCGCTGCCAGTGCCTCACGCCGCGAACGCACGTCGAGCTGGTAGCCGCGCCGGTCGCCGTGTTGCGGCGTGGACTGCGCGGCGACGCGGAAGGGTCCATAGAGCTGGCTCGCGAACTTGCTGCTGTAGCTCATGATGGGCACGAGGTCATGACCGGCCGCATCCAGCCGGCCGCGCAGGTGGGCGACGCGCCCGTCGTTCATGTCGCTGGGCGCGATGCCGTCCGCGCCCGCCGCTGCGTAGGCGAGTGCGAAGCCGGCGAGCGCGTCGAGGGTCGCGGGCAGATCCTGCTGCTCGCGTGCATCGAACAGGCAGCAGTGGCCGCTGTGCGTGTGGCTGCACAGGCAGGTGTCGACCCAGAGGCTCGC
The DNA here is from genome assembly GCA_964586725.1 of uncultured Steroidobacteraceae bacterium. Classification (GTDB taxonomy): domain Bacteria; phylum Pseudomonadota; class Gammaproteobacteria; order Steroidobacterales; family Steroidobacteraceae; genus UBA964. The sequence goes on from CAZPJE010000126.1 coordinate 21,792, forward strand.
GGCGCTGCCGCAGCGCGCATGGATGCGTTCGATCGCGCGACAGGCGAACTCGAGTTCGAAGTCGCGTTCCTGCTTCTGCGCGGGCACCGGAAACAGCAGGAACTGGCGCACGCCGGCGGCCAGGTCCGCCTCGACCTGCGCGAGCAGGCCGTCGGCCGCGTGCGTCTGGTTGTCGTGCATGCCCGGGATGGGGCGGCTGACGTTCGCCGCCGCATCGAGGAACAGCGGCTGGATCAGCTGCGCGGCGCCGAAGCTCGTTTCGGCGCACAGGTCGCGCAAGGGCGCGGTCCGGCGCAGTCGCTGCAATCGCCTCATGCCAGCAGCTCCGCGCGGAACTGCGCGGCGTTCAGGAACGGCCGGACGCGGTCGGTGCCCAGCAGTTCGCGCGCGATCTGATTGGTGTTGCCGGGGCCGCAGCCATGCCAGGCGTCTCGCAGTTGCGGGAACGCGCGCAGGTAGTCGCGCAGTTGCGTGCCGCTGTTCCAGTAGAAGTGCGAATACCGCTCGACCGATGCGAGCGCGTGGCGGCGGCGGGTCCGGTAGGTGGCGACGAAATCCGCGAACGGCGTCCAGTGTCCGTCGGCGTGGCTCAGTTTGAACCACTGCCGGACGTCGGGGTACCACGGCCGAATGGCCGTCGCGCCTGTCTCGCCGAGCGACTCGTCGCTGCCGACCACCCACAGGCCGCGGTCGGCGAGCTTGCGCCAGGTCGCAAGCCCGGCGGTCCACAGCGGCGTTTCCGCGGCAACGAAGCTGCCGTACGGGAGCGCGTCGTTCCGGGCCACCAGCAGTCCGGTCGTCGCGTCGAACGTGCGCGGCTCGACATGCAGCGACAGTCGTTCGCGCGCGGCGCCTTCCTGCTCGGCATCGAGCCAGACGCGGTCGGCGCTGGCAGGGCGCGGCAGCGACGGGCCGCGACGGTGCAGCGTCTGCGCGTCGAATGGCAGTCCGGCGCGCACGCCGCGCACGAACTCGACGTCGCCGTACTCGAAGCGCAGGCGGGTGATGCCGAGCGGCTCATCGTCGCCGAGCGTCGCAGCCGCCGCGCGCTCGGCCATGACGGTCTCGAAGGTGGCGACGTCGTTGACGGCGTCGAGCAGCGCGCCAAGGCCTGCGTCGGAACGCGCTTCGATGGCGAGGGCGCCTTGCGCCGGCGCGGCCGGGCACTGCGACAGCGGCAGCACGATCGCGCGGCAGGACTGCAGGGCTTCGCGGACTATCCGCTGCGTCTCGAGCAGGCGCGCCGGCTCGATGACGCCACTCGCGCCCAGGCGCTGTGGGTCAGCGGCCAGCAGCCTGTCGATGGCGGCCTTCGCGATCACGAGCGCATCACCGTCGCCGCGCAGCAGCTTCGACAAACGCGCGCCGATGTCGCCGCGCACTGGCGCAAAGCGGATCGACAGGTCGCGCAACGGCAAGGCCCAGCCCAGGAAGTTCTCGAGATGCAGCCGGCGGCGCGCCGAGGAACTCAGGATCGTCAATCCCTGCGGCGGCGCGCTGCCCTCGAGCACGCTGCGCCGGATCAGCAGCACGTCGCGGGCATCGGCGCGCGGCAGGGTGGCTCGCACCGACGTGCCGGCCCGCGCCGGCAGCGGCAGGTCCTTCCAGGAGTGCACCGCGAGGTCGATGGCGCCGGCATCGAGCAGGTCGCCCAGATCCGCCGTGAAGCCGCCGCGGGCAGTGACGCGCGCCGCGCTGGGATCCGGCGAGCGATCGCCGCTGGCTTCGATGAACAGGTACTCGAGCCGCAGGCCCGGATCGAGGGCCTGCAGCGCGGCGCCCACGTGCTCGGTCTGCACGCGGGACAGGGGGCTGCGTCGCGCCCCGATGCGCAGTGTCCGTGGGACGCTCATGCCGCGAGCCTCGTGACGGCGCCGATGACGACGATGCTCGGCGATTCGACCTGATGGCGCGCGACCAGCGTCGCCGCCGCATCGAGGCGGCCACGGATCACGCGCTGGGTCGGCAGCGAGACGCGCTCGACCAGCGCGATCGGCGTGTCGGGCGCGCGGCCGTGGCGCAGCAGTTCAGCCTGCAGCGTTTCGATCGCGCTCGTGCCCATGTAGACCACGAGCGTGTCGCGCGTCTGCGCCCACGAGGCCCATTCCGGTTCGCTGCCGTCAGCGGCGCGCTGCGCCGTCACCAACCTGACGCCGGCCGCGAGGCCGCGATGGGTCAGGGGTATGCCGGCGCCGATCAGCGCGAGTGCCGTCGTGATGCCGGGGACGACCTCCGTGCGCAGGCCGGCGGCGCGCAGCACTTCGAGTTCCTCGCTGCCGCGCCCGAACACGCAGGGATCGCCGCCCTTGAGCCGCACCACGCGCTTGCCGGCGCGGCCATGCTCGAGCAGCAGTTCGTGGATGCGTTCCTGCGACGTGCTCGGGCCGCCGCCCGTCTTGCCGACTTCGATCAGGTCGGCGTCGCGGCGCGCGAGCGCGAGCACGTCTGCCGAGACGAGCCGGTCGTAGAGCACGACATCGGCCCGCTGCAGCGCGCGCAGGCCCTGCAGCGTCAGCAGGCCCGCATGGCCCGGCCCTGCGCCGACCAGCGTCACCACCCCGGTCGCGATGGCGTCGGGCGTCGCCGCGGCCAGCGCCCGCTCGAGGGCCCGTTCTGCATCGGCGAGGTCGGCAGCGCCTGCGGCGGCGCCGAGTTCGCCATCGAGCAGCGCATCAACGGCGCGGCGGCGATGCGAGGGATCGGGCCAGCGTGCGATCAGCCGCTGGCGGAAGCGCGCGAGCAGCGCCGCGAGCGGTCCCAGCGACGGTTCCAGCAAGGCCTCGAGGCGTTCGCGCAGCCGGCGGGCGAGCACGGGCGACGCGCCGCCGGTCGATACCGCGACGATCACTGGCGAGCGGTCGATGATGCTCGGCATCAGCGCGGTCGACAGCTCTGCGTCGTCGACGACGTTGACCCAGATGCCGCGGGCGCGCGCGTGCTCCGACACCGCGGTGTTGATGGCGCGATCGTCGGTGGCCGCGATCACGAGCCGGGCCGAGGCGAGCAACGCAGCGTCGGCGTCGCTGCCGACGAAGGTCCGCGGCACGTGATGCAGCGCTGCAGCGGCAGCGCGTGCCGCCAGCGTGTCGGTCAGCGTCGGTGCGACGATCGTGATGCGTGCGCCGGCGCTCTCGAGCAGGCGCACTTTGCGCTCGGCCACGACGCCGCCGCCGACGACCGTGACGGGCTCGTCGCGCAAGTCGAGGAACAGCGGCAGACGCTCCATGACAGCTCCCGGGCCGGGCGTCAGCCGGACAGTCCGTGCAGGCCGCACTCGCGCTTCAAGCCGAAGAAGCGGGTCGCCTCCGCGCTGCCCGCTTCGCTGAGAGGCCGCGTCGTGTGCCAGTCGCCGATCGACACATAGCCCTTGTCCCACAACGGGTGGTAGGGCAGGTCGTGCTGCTTGAGGTAGCGCCCGACATCGCGATCGCTCCAGTCGACGATGGGCTGCACCTTGAAGCGGCCGTCGACGACTTCGACGCAGCGCAACTGCGCGCGGCTGCACGACTGCGCGCGCCGCAGGCCGGAGATCCAGGTGCCGACGTGCTGCTCGCGCAGTGCGCGCTGCATCGGTTCGGCCTTCGCGATCTGGCCGTACTGTTCGAGGCCCTCGATGCCCTGTTCCCACAGGCGCCCGTGCCGGGCCTCGAGCCAGGACGGCGACAGCGTCGGCTGCACGACGTGAAGGTTCAGGTCGAGCCGCTCCGCCAGCGTGTCGATGAACTGATAGGTTTCGGGGAACAGGTAGCCGGTGTCGACCAGCACCACCGGAATCCGCGGTGCAACCCGGGTCACGAGATGCAGCGACACGGCCGCCTGGGCGCCGAAACTCGATGACAGGATGTGCGTGCCCGGCAGTTCGTGCAGTGCGAACTCGACGCGTGCGACCGGTTCGAGGGCGCTGACTGCGACGTCGAGCTGGCGCAGCGCCTCGGCATCGCCGCCGCGCGCCGCCTCGATCACAGTAGTTTCGAACGCCATAGGAAGTCTCCGAATCTCTCGTGGGGGTGACGCTCGGCCGCCCAGCGGGCCACCAGTGGATCGAGCGTCGCGAAGATGGCCGTCTCGTCGACGTTCTCGCGATACAGGCGGTTGAGGCGCTGGCCGGAGCCGTCGGCGCCGAGGTGCAGGTTGTAGCGGCCCGGCGCTTTGCCGACGAGGCCGATCTCGCCGAGATAGGGCCGGGCGCAGCCGTTGGGGCAGCCGGTCACGCGCACGAGCAGCGGCTCGCCGGCGAGTCCGTGTGACTCGAGCAGGGCCTCGACGCGGCCGACGAGCGCCGGCAGGTAGCGCTCGGCCTCGGCCATCGCGAGCGGGCAGGTGGGCAGCGCGACGCAGGCCAGCGCATCGAGGCGCACCGGCGAGGCGGTTTCGTGCAGCGCGAGCCCGTGGTCGCGCACCAGGGCGTCGATCTGCGGCCGGTCGGCGCTCGCGACGTCGGCGATCAGCAGGTTCTGGTTCGGCGTCAGGCGGAAGCTGCCGCGGTGGACCTTCGCGATCTCGCGCAGGCCTGTCAGGCCGCGCACCGTGCCCTGGTCGGCGACGCGGCCTGCCGGGATACGCAGCGTCAGATGCCAGGTGCCGGCCGCGCCACGCGTCCAGCCGAAGCGGTCGCCGTTGGTCTTGAACTCGAACGGGCGTGCTGGCGCGAAGCGCAGGCCGGCGCGGCGCTCGACCTCGGCCTTGAAGGCCGGCAGACCCATGGTCTCGATCGTGTACTTGAGGCGCGCGTGCTTGCGGTTGCTGCGATCGCCGAAGTCGCGCTGCGTCGTGACGATGGCCTCGGCCACCGCGAGCGTGTGCTCGGGCGCGATGAAGCCCAGCAAGTCCGCGAGGCGCGGGTACGTGGCCGCATCACCGTGGGTGGCGCCGAGGCCGCCGCCGGCCGTCACGTTGAAGCCGTCGAGGCGCGCTGCATCCGCAGCGGACGCGATCGCGATGAAGCCGAGATCCTGCGCGAGGACATCGACATCGTTGTGCGGCGGCACGACCACGGCGGCCTTGAACTTGCGTGGCAGGTAAGTCGGGCCGTAGACCGGTTCGACTTCCGCGCCGCCGCTGTACTTCTCGCCGTCGAGCCAGATTTCATGGTACGCGCGCGTCTTCGGCAGCAGGTGCTCCGAGATGCGCGTGGCCCACTGATAGGCCACGGCATGCAGCGCTGTTTCGTCCGGATTGGCGCTCGCCAGCACATTGCGGTTGACGTCGCCGCAGGCCGCGATGGTGTCGATCAGCACGGCGTTCATCGCAGCCAGCGTCGGCTTCAGGTCGCGCTTGACGACGCCATGCAGCTGGAAGGCCTGGCGCGTCGTGATGCGCAGCGTGCCGTTCGCGTAGCGGGTGGCGAGATCGTCGAGCGCGAGCCACTGCTGCGGCGTGCAGACGCCACCCGGCAGGCGAGTGCGAATCATGAAACTGTAGGCCGGTTCGAGCTTCGCCTGCCGGCGCTCCTCGCGCTGGTCGCGGTCGTCCTGCTGGTAGCTGCCGTGGAACTTCAGCAGATGCGTGTCGGGTTCGGCCAGCGCACCCGTGGCGCCGTCGACCAGGCCGTCGGCAATCGTGCCGCGCAGCAGCCGGCTCGAAGTCTTGATCGCTTCGACCGGGCTCAGCGGCGCCTTGTGCTCTGACGTGCTCACGCGCAGGTCCTCAGTAGACGTCGCGGGCGTAACGGCGCTCGGCCGCCAGCGCCGCGAGTTCCGCTTCGGCGTCGTCCACGCTGCAGCCGCCGTGCGTGACCAGCACATCGCGCAGCGCGGCGTGCACGTCCTGCGCCATGCGCTGGGCGTCTCCGCACACGTAGAGATGCGCGCCGCGTTCGAGCCAGCGCAGCAGCTCCGCGCCGTGTTCGCGGATGCGGTCCTGCACGTAGATCTTGGCGGCCTGGTCGCGCGAGAACGCGACGTCGAGGCGATGCAGCGTGCCGTTGCGCCGTGACTCGAGCCACTCGCTCTGGTAGAGGAAATCGGTCAAGAGGTGGCGACCGCCGAACAGCAGCCAGTTGCGGCCGCTGGCGCCACTTTCGACTCGCTGCTGCAGGAAGCCGCGGAACGGTGCGACGCCCGTGCCCGGGCCGATCATGATGATGTCGCGCGAGCTGTCGGTCGGCAGGCGGAAGCGCGGATTCGGCTCGATATAGGCGCGCAGGCGCGGCGCTGCGTCCGCGGGCAGTTGCGTCAGGTAGTGCGATGCGGCGCCGACGCGCTGCCGGCCGTCGCGCAGGTAGTCGACCGCGGCCACCGTGACATGCAGTTCGTCGCCGACCGCGGCGCGACTCGACGCGATCGAGTACAGCCGCGGCGTCAGCGGCCGCAGCGCGCGCACCAGTTCCTCCGCAGACCATTCGGCGGGGAATTGCTCGAGCAGATCGAGCGGCTGCCAGTCGCGCAGCAGTTCGCGCAGACCCGCGCCGTCGCCGGTGGCACGCAGGCGGTCCAGCGCGGGGTTCGCGGCGCGTTGCGCGTGCGCGTCGACGAAGGGGCGCGCGAGGCGCGTGACTTCGCGGTGCGTGGTCAGCCACTCGCGCAGGCTGCGCGCCTGCCCGTCGACCGCGACGATCGTTTCCGGGCTGGTGCCGATCGTGGCGCTCAGCTGCTCGACCGTGGCCGCCGGATTGTGGTGCCAGAAGCCCACGGCGTCACCCGGCTCGTAGGCGAGCTGCGGCGCCGGCGCATGCAGTTCGAGGTGAGTCACGGCACGCTCGCTGCCGCGGGCGGTGATGCGCGTCGCGGCCAGCAGTTCGACCTCGACCGGCGAGTCGCGATCAGCGGTTGCCTGTGGCGCCGGCGGCGCGGCCGAGACGATCGCGATGTGCGGTGCCTGCAGTTGCTCGCGCGTGAAGGCGACCGATTGCTGCGACCAGCTGTCGGCGATCGGCTGGAAGTCGACGTCGGCTTCAGTGAGTGCCGCAAGACGCCGGGCGCCGAGTTCTGCGAGCCGCCGATCCAGCTGCCGGCCGGTCTCGCAGAACTTCGGGTAACTCGAGTCGCCGAGGGCCAGCACGGAGTAGGCCAGCTGCGGCAGCGGCGCGGCTTTGCGCCCGAACAGATGGTCGAGCAGGCCTCGCGCGTCATCCGGCGGATCGCCATCGCCATGCGTGCTGGCGACGACATAGAGCAGCCGTTCGTCGGCGAGGTCACGCGCCCGGTAGTCGGCCACGTTGACCAGCCGTGCCGCGAGGCCCTGCGATTCGAGTTGGCGGTGCAGCCGTTCTGCGATGCGCCGACCGTTGCCGGTCTGGGATGCGAACAACACGGTCGCGCGCGCGGCGGACCCGGCTGCGGTTGCACTGGCTGGCGCCGCAGGCGTGGCCGAAATGGGGGTCGGCATCGCAAGGTTGCCGCCGGTCACGACGCGACCCGCGTTGCGATCGCGCTCGGCCGCGACGCCCGCCAGAAAACCTGCCAGATAGCGGAGCTGGTCCGTAGCCAGCCCTGCTGTCAGGTCGAGCAATGCGCGCTCCCGGGCTGGGTCCGGGGCAGGAGTAGCGACGAGGTCAGGTGCTGGGGCTGCCATGGCAGAATTATCGACAGCCGGCCGCGCCGTGCAGGCACAAAGGCGCATTGGCTCATAACGAAAGGGTCATAAGCCGGTTCCAAATGGCGTGCGACCCTGCGCGCCTCGCATGGACACCCTTGTGCAAGTGCTGCAACAACCCGGCATCGGCTGGTTCGTGGCGATCGGCTTCGTCGCGCAGCTGTGCGACGGCGCGATCGGCATGGGGTTCGGCGTGATCAGTTCGACGGTGCTGGCCGCGGTCGGCCTGCCGCGCGAGATCGCGAGCGCGTCAGTCAATGGGGCGAAGCTGCTGACCGGCGCGGCGTCTGGCACGGCCCATGTACTGCTGCGCAACGTCGACTGGCGCATGCTCGCAGTGCTGGCCTCGGCCGGCGCCCTGGGCGGCATTGCCGGCTCGTTGTTGCTCGCGCGGCATGCGGGTCCGGTGCTCGGCGTGCTGGTCAGCATCTACCTGATCGGCGTCGGCATCCTGATCCTGCGGCGCGCGTTCGCGGCGAGCTCGAGCGAGGTGGGCCGCGTCCGTGTCGGCGGCGTGGGGCTCGCCGGCGGATTTCTCGAGGCGCTGTCCGGCGTCTGGGGCCCGCTGGTGACGAGCAAGCTCGTGGCGTTCGGCGCGCCGCCGCGCTACGTCGTGGGCACGGGCAGCATCGCCGAGACCTTCGTCGCCGGCGTCGTGTTCACCGTGCTGGTCTCGCACCTCGGCTTCGCGCAACTGTCGCTTGCGACGCTGGGCCTGATCGGAGGCGCGTTGCTTGCGGTGCCGCTGGCGGCGCTGGTCGCGCGCGAGTTGCCGCGCCGGCCATTGATGATTGCTGTCGGCGTCATGGTCATGTTGCTCAGCGTCATCCGACTGGCGCGCGATCTTGGAGTCTGAGCGTTGCTGTCCCATCTCGATCGACTGGAAGCCGAGAGCATCGAAATCGTTCGTGAGGTCGTCGCGGAATGCGAACGGCCGGTGCTGCTGTATTCGATCGGCAAGGACAGCGCTGCGCTGCTGCAGGTCGCGCGCAAGGCGTTCCACCCTGCGCCGTTGCCGTTCCCGCTGCTGCACATCGACACCGGCTGGAAGTTCCAGGCGATGTATGCGCACCGCGCCGAGATCGCCGCGCTGCCGGGCGTGCGGCTGCTCGTGCACCGCAACCAGGACGGCATCGCGCGCGGCATCAACCCGATCACGCACGGCTCGGCTGTGCACACAGATGTCATGAAAACCCAGGCGCTGCGCCAGGCGCTCGACCTGTATCGCTTCGATGCTGCTTTCGGCGGCGCGCGCCGCGACGAGGAGCGCAGTCGGGCCAAGGAGCGCGTGCTGTCGTTCCGCACCGCGCAGCATCGCTGGGATCCGCGCAACCAGCGGCCCGAGCTGTGGCATGCGTGGAACGCCCGCAAGCGCGGCGGCGAGACGCTGCGCGCGTTTCCGCTGTCGAACTGGACCGAAGTGGACGTCTGGGAGTACATCGCGCGCGAGCAGTTGCCCGTCGTGCCGCTGTACTTCGCGGCGCCGCGGCCGGTGGTCGAGCGGGACGGCACGCTGATCATGGTCGACGACGAGCGCTTGCCGCTGCGACCCGGCGAGCAGCCGGCATTGCGGCGGGTGCGCTTCCGCACGCTGGGTTGCTATCCGCTCACCGGCGCGATCGACAGCCCGGCGGCCAATGTCGCAGAGATCGTGGCCGAGCTGCGGGCGAGCCGCTGGTCCGAGCGGCAGGGGCGGGTCATCGACCGTGATGGCGGCGCATCGATGGAAATGAAGAAGCAGGAAGGGTACTTCTGATCATGTTGCCGGCGCTGCGCTTCCTGACTTGTGGTTCGGTCGACGATGGCAAATCGACCTTGATCGGGCGCCTGTTGCACGACACCGATTCCGTGCCGGATGACCAGCTGGACCAGCTGGCCCAGGATTCCCGCCGGGTCGGCACGCGCGGCGACGCGCCCGACTACGCGCTGCTGGTCGACGGGCTCGCCGCCGAGCGCGAGCAGGGCATCACGATCGACGTGGCCTACCGCTACTTCGCGACGTCGCGCCGCCGGTTCATCGTGGCCGATACCCCGGGGCACGAGCAGTACACGCGCAACATGGTCACCGGCGCGTCGAACGCCGAAGTGGCTGTCATCCTGGTCGACGCACGCAAAGGCCTGCTGACGCAGACCCGGCGGCACTCCTACCTGGTGTCGTTGCTCGGCATCCGCGACGTCATCGTCGCCGTCAACAAGATGGACCTGGTCGGCCACGATCCGGTCGTCTTCGCGGCGATCAAAGAGGCGTTCGGTGATCTGGCGCGGCGCGTCGGCCTGCCGCGCGTCACGTCGATCCCCGTCGTCGCCGTCGATGGCGACAACATCGCCCGGCGCTCCGAGTCGATGCCCTGGTATGCGGGGCCGACGCTGCTCGAAGCGCTGGAGACGGTGCAGGTCGAACCGACCGCGGCGCAGGCGCCGCTGCGCCTGCCGATCCAGTACGTGAACAGGCCGGACGCCGAGTTTCGCGGCTATGCCGGCCGGATCGCGAGCGGCGCGGTCGCCGTCGGCGATGCCGTGCAGGTGCTGCCGGGCGGCCAGCGCAGCCGCGTCGCGCGCCTCGCGCACGCCGATGGCGACGTGGTGCGCGCCGAGTGGGGCACGTCGACGCAAGTCGTGCTGGCGGATCATGTCGATGTCGCGCGTGGCGATGTCATCGTCGCGGCCGACGCGCCACCCGACGTTGCCGATCAGTTCGAGGCAACGCTGGTGTGGATGCATGCCGAGCCGCTGCTGCGCGGCCGCAGCTACCTGATCAAGCTCGGCACGCAGACAGCCTCGGCGACGATCAGCCCGATCCGCTACCGCGTCGATGTGCACACGTTCGAACACCTGGCCGCCGAGCGGCTCGAACTCAACGAGATCGGTGTCGTCGAGCTGGAACTCGACCGCGGCGTCGTGTTCGAGCCCTACGATCGCAACCCGACGCTGGGTGGCTTCCTGGTCATCGATCGCCTGACGAACGCCACGGTCGGCGCGGGCCTGATCCGTTTCGCGTTGCGTCGCGCGCACAACCTGCACTGGCAGGCACTCGAAGTCGACAAGGCGCAGCGCGCCGCAGCGAAGCTGCAACGCGCCTGCGTCGTCTGGTTGACCGGCCTGTCCGGCGCGGGCAAATCGACGATCGCGAACCTGGTCGAGAAGCGCCTGTTCGCGCTGGGCCGGCACACCTATCTGCTCGACGGCGACAACGTCCGGCACGGGCTCAACAAGGATCTGGGCTTCACGGCGGAAGACCGCGTCGAGAACATCCGGCGCGTCGCGGAAGTCAGCCGCTTGATGGCCGATGCCGGTCTGATCGTGCTGGTGTCGTTCATCTCGCCGTACCGGGCCGAACGGAGCATGGCGCGCGAACTGCTCGCTGCCGGCGAGTTCGTCGAGGTGTTCGTCGACACGCCGCTCGCCATCGCGGAGGCACGCGACGCCAAGGGCCTGTATGCCAAGGCGCGGCGCGGCGAACTGCGCAACTTCACCGGCATCGATGCACCCTATGAAGTGCCGGAGCGGCCGGAGATCCGCATCGACGGTGGCCAGGACAGCCCCGAGGCTGCCGCCGAACGCATCGTCCGGTATCTGGACGAAGGTGGCTACCTGGGTTGAAGCTGGTTCAGTCCCCGAGGCCGGCGAGTTCGAGCGTCCGCTGCGCCTGGACCAGATGCAGGCGCTCGACCATGCGCCCATCGACCCGCAGCGCGCCACGCCCGGCGTTGGCGGGGTCGGCGAAAGCGGCGACGACGCGCTGCGCCGCCGCGACCATCGCTGCGTCCGGGGCAAACGCAGCGTGGCAGGGCGCGATCTGCCCAGGGTGGATCAGCGTCTTGCCATCGAAGCCGAAGGCGCGCGCCTGGCGGCATTGGTGCGCGAGGCCATCGAGGTCATCGAGCTCGTTGTAGACGCCATCGAGCACGGCCAGCCCGTGCGCGCGCGCTGCCATCACGAGCAGGAACAGGCCCGGCAGCAGCGGTACGCGCTCGACATCGACTTCGATGCCGGATTCCTTGATCAGATCGTTCGTGCCCGCGACCAGGCAGCGCAGCGGTCCGCCGCTGCCGGCGATGGCATCGAGACGCAGCATCGCGGCAGGCGTTTCGATCATGGCCCAGAGCGCGACCTGCGGTGCATCGGCCAGCAGCGCAGCGGCGCGCTGCAGTGCGGCGACGCTGTCGACTTTGGGCAGCAGCAGCGCGGCAGGGCGGGCCGGCAGCACGGCTGCGATGTCCGCCGGTCCCCAGTCGGTATCGAGGCCATTGACCCGGACCACGATTTCACCGGCCTGGAAGCCGCCGCTTTGCAGCGCGCTGACTGCCTGCGCGCGTGCGGCGGGCTTCGCCTCGGGTGCGACGGCATCTTCGAGGTCGAGTATCAGGACGTCGCAGGGCAGGCCGCGGGCTTTCTCGAGTGCGCGGGCGTTCGAGGCGGGCACGTAAAGTGCGCTGCGACGGCGCGGCATGGCTAGGGCTCAGCGAGCGCCCGGGGCCTGCACCGAGCGCGCGAAGTCGCGCAGCTCGGCGTTGAAACGCTCGGGGCGCTCGGCGAACGTCGAGTGACCGGTCTGCTCGAACACCGAGACGCGCGCATTGGCGAACTGCGGCGCGAGCCCGCGCAGCTGATCGGGCGTCGCGACGCGATCCTGGTCGCCGATCATGAACAGCACGGGGCTGCGGAACTTCGCGATCACGTCCTCGTGCTGCATGTCGCGACCCGTCATCAGGCGGCGCGCGTAGGCCGGCAGCATCAGCGTACCCGCGTGCATGATGCGTCGGATGTCCTCGGGCAGCGGCGTCGCACCCATGATGTTGACGAAGGCATCGCCACCGGCGATCGCCTTCTCGACATCAGGGCTGAAACTGGCGCTGGCGGCTGCCATCGCGCGCATGCGCTCGACGCTGGCCGGATCCGTGGGCCGTGGCAGCATGCCGCCGTGCGAACCGGCGAGCACGGACCCCGCGACGTTGTCCGTGCCGTAGTGGCGGGCGTAATCGGCGATCCAGTAGCCGCCCGCGGACCAGCCCACCAGCACCGGGCGCACGAGCCGCTTGGCGGCAATGACGGCCGCGATGTCATCCGCCCAGAGCTTCGAATCCAGGAACGCCGCAGACGTCAGCGGCTTGCCGGTGCAGCCATGGCCGCGCGTGTCCATCGCGATCAGCCTGAAATCGCGCGCGAGGTCGGACTCGAACTGCCGCTTGAAGACGGCGTAGGTCTGCGAGAAGCCGTGGATCAGCAGGATCGCCGGGCCCTTCGGGTTGCCCGTCTCGGCGACGCAGATCGGCAGGCCGTCCGGTGCCGTCACGAAGTCGACGACAAGCGCGGGCGCGCCGGGTGCCGGCGCGGTTGGCGACTGCGCGCTGCCCGCCGGTGCGAAGGCACCGGCGAACAGCACTGCGGCGACGAGCGCAGGCCACGAAGGGCGACAACGGCGCATCGGCATCAGCCTCCTCAGTCGATGGCACCGAGGCGATAGCGGAAGTCGATGCCGAAGCTGCGGATCGACGGTTCGACCTGCACGCCGCTGAAGAACGCCTTCTCGTAGGCGGCCGAGAAGTACTCCTCGTCGAACAGGTTCTCGGCGTAGACGTTGACGTCCCAGCGGTCGTTGCCGATGCCCGCGCGCAGGTTCACGACGTCGTAGGCCGGCGAGATGAACGGGAAAACCTGGTAGCGCAATGCGAAGGTGTTCGACAGCTGCTCGGAGCGATGCTGCCACTCGAGCCGCGCGAAGCCTTCGGTATCGCCGCGCACCGCGCGCGTGTACTGGGCGTGTGCACCCAGGGTCCACTTCGGCGCATTGATCAGCCGCTTGCCCGAAGCGTTGATGATCTGGCCGTCGATCAGGGCATTTCTGTAATCGCCGTACTTGGCGCTGAGGTAGCCTGCCTGCGCACCGAGGCGCAGCGAGTCCGTCGCAGCTGCCTCTATGCTGAACTCGACGCCCGAACTCTCGGCCGACGTCGCGTTGTCGACGCCGGTGACGCCGCGCAGCAGCCCCGTGACCGGATCGATGAACTGGAAGCGGATGAACTGCTGCACGTCCTCCCAGTCCATGTAGAACGCCGCGACATCGACGCGCACACGGCGGTTCAGGAATTCGTTCTTCCAGCCGAGCTCGTAGTTCCAGAGTTCCTCAGGTTCGAACTCGTTGCGCAGCTGCGCCGTGCCCGTGGTCTGTGTGCCACCCGCCTTGAAACCCTTCGACACCGTCAGGTAAGCCAAGCCGGCGCCTTCCGGCGACACGCTGAACGTGACGCGCGGCGAGAAGTCGGTGAAGCTGGCCTTGCGGTTGTTGTTGCCCGTGACGATCGTGTTCGAGCGCGTCTGGCCGATCGTCTTGACGTCTTCGTTCGAGTAGCGCCCGCCGATGATCAGCTTGGCATCATCGGTGATGTTCCAGGTCGCCTGTGCGAACAGCGCCCAGTAGTCGGTCGTCGTGTCGGAGTCCGCGCCGGTGACTTCAAGCCCGTTAGGCCGATTCAACGGGCTCTGGGCACCGTGGAACGTCGACTGGTCCTGCACGCCCGAGTCCTCGCCGACGATGGCGCCGATGCTCCATTCGATCGTCTGCGGATTGCGCGAGGCGAGGCGCAGTTCGGCGCTCGTGGAGCGACGCTCGATCAGCAGGTCTTCATAGAACGCGTCGATGGAGCCGCCGTCGACGTCACCGAAGTTGAACAACTCCGAGTACAGGTGCCCGGCGACCGCCGTCAGCGAGACGCTGTCGAAGTCGTACTGCAGCCGCGTGCTGACATACTGGAACTCCGAGCCCACGCTCTGCGGGCGGTTGAAGTTCACGCGATCGTCATTCGCCGGGTAGAAGCCGACACCGTCCGGGTTCGCGACGTTGCCCGGGCGATTCTGGTAGTACACGGCCCGCCAGGTGGCGGTCAGGAAGCCGGTCGGCACGCCGACGCGCATGCCTTCGTCGCCATCCATGTAGCTGTAGTTCAAGTCCCAGGTCAGGTTCTCGTTCGGCGTCCAGCGCGCGGTGAAGCGTGCGGCGTTGAACTCGCCGTCGTTGCCGCCGCCCGTGGCGTTGATGTTCTTGATGAAACCATCGGTGCGGCGGGTCTGCACGGAGGCGCGCACGGCGAGAGTGTCGTCGAGGATCGGCGCGTTGACGATCAGGTGTCCGCCGCGGGTGCCGAAGTTGCCGAGGCCGAGGCCGATCTCGGAGAACCACTCGTTGCCCGGCTTCTTGGTCACCACGTTAAGCGCGCCGCCGACGGCGTTGCGACCGAAGTAGGTGCCCTGCGGGCCACGCAGCACTTCGATGCGCTCGAGATCCAGGATCTCGGGGTTGCTGGTGCCTACCGCGACGTTGAAGTCGTCGATGTAGAACGCGTACGTGGCGGAGCGCACGTCCGTGAACGGGTTCAGCTGGTTCGAGATGCCGCGCAGGCTGATTTCCTTGCGATCGCGCGAACCGAGCGACACGAAGCTGACGTTCGGCACGTTCGCGAGCACGTCCTCGACGCTGTTGACGTTCTGCTTCTCGATCGCGTCGGCGCTGATCGCGCTGACCGGGATCGGCACATCCATCAGCGATTCATCGCGGCGCTGCGCCGTGATGACGACTGATTCGAGCGCGCTGTCGCCGACGGTCTGGTCTTGGGCGAACACGGCAGGCGAGGCCGCAAGGCCGGCCGCCAGCGTCAGGGTGCCGAGCGGCGCGAGCGGCCGACGGGTCTTTTTCATCATCATCGTCAATGTCCTCCAGCGGATTCCGGGCGCCATCAGTTCGTCCAGCACTGCGGGTCCAGCGGACCCTTGGCGGGATCGAGCGTCGAGCGTACGAGCACGATCGTGGCAATCTTGCGGCCGCGCAGTTCGGCATGGCCGGCGGCGAGCGCGCACGTGACCTGCCCGCCACGACGGCTGCGGATCACGTGATAGGTGTAGATGCGGTTGCCTTTCTGAAACACCCGCTTGAACGGCACGACGATTTCGACGTCGCCGCCACCGGCCTGGATGCGCTGGAAGTGCGCCGCCCAGCCGTCGAGGCCGCGGATGATTTCCTTGCCTTCGAGGTACAGCGTGGCGTCGGGCGTGAACCACTGGCTGAAAGCCTCGGCGGTGTAGCCGCCGGGCACCTTGTAGGTGGCGTTCCACCACACGAAGAATCGCGACAGTACGTCGCCGGAAGGTTCCGGCGCAGCGTGCGCGGGCGTCAGCAGCGCAGTCGCGCACAGCAGCAGCGCCGCGACGCCGCGGCCTACTCGGGGCATGTCGATCATCGTGTTGTCTCCCGGACAGGGCGAGCGCTGCGGCCACTCTTTGGGGGCCGTTCAGGTCGCGGGTTTCAGTGTCCAGCACCAGTGAAATGGGCGCAAGCCCCCGCGGGGCTTGTCGGTGTTGTTTTTCGACCGCACGCCGCGCCGCGGATCACGCCGGCGCGGTGCACCAGCGCTCGATCTTGGTGCGCAGCACGGCCAGCGGTAGTGCACCGGTATCGAGCACTTCGGCGTGGAACGCACGCAGGTCGAAGCGCCCGCCGAGCGCGCTGGCCGCGCGACCGCGCAGCGACTGCAACTCGAGTTCCCCGATCTTGTACGCGCAGGCCTGGCCGGGCAGGGAGATGTAGCGGTCGATCTCGACTTCCACATCGCGCGGCGCCATCGAGGTGTTGGCGAGCATGTAGTCGATGGCGCGCTGGCGGCTCCAGCCCTGGGCGTGCAGGCCGGTGTCGACGACGAGCCGGACCGCGCGCAGCATCTCCATGTCCAGGTGCCCGAACCACTGGTAGGGGTCGGTGAACATGCCGAGTTCCGGTCCCAGCGACTCGGCGTACAGGCCCCAGCCTTCGGAGTAGGCGGTCAGGCCGCCGAAACGCAGGATCGGCGGCAGGCGCGGATCCTCCAGCGCGAGCGTGATCTGATAGTGATGGCCCGGGATGCCCTCGTGCAGCGTCAGGGTTTCGAGCGTGGGAATCGGCCGGGTGCCGAGCATCGCCATGTTGAACCACAGCACGCCGGGCGTCACACCGTCGGGCGGGCCGGGTTTGTAGTAGCCGGTGCCGCGCTGGCCGCCGATCGCGGGCAGTGCGCGGACGGCAAACGGCGCCCGAGGGCGCCGCAGGAACAGCTTCGGCATGCCGGCCCAGATCCGTGCTTCGATCGCGTGCATGCGCTCGATCAGGGCTGCGGGTTCCGTGTAGTAGAACTGCGGATCCGTGCGGATGAACTCGAAGAACTCCGGCAGCGCGCCGGCGAAGCCCAGCTCCCGGCGCACCGTTTCCATATCGGCGCGGATCCGCGTCACTTCCGCGAGGCCGGTCGCGTGTGTGCCGGCCGCGTCGGGCGGCAGCGTCGTGTGATGCGCAAGCTCCGTCGCATAGACCTGTTCGCCATCACGCAAGCCGCGCCGGCCCGGCTCGGACTGTGCCTGCGGCAGGTAGTCGCCGCGCAGGTAGTCGCGCAGCCGCGCGTAGGCGGGCAGCACGTCGCGCTCGGTGTTGCTCGTATACGCGCGCTCGAACCGGGCGCGGGTCGCAGCGTCGAACGACGGCGGCAGGCGGCGCAACGCGGCGAGAAACGGACTCTCCGCGAGTGGCTGCGCCAGCATCGCATCCGCCTGCGCGATGACCTTGCGGACCACCACTTCGGGCTGGCGATAGCCGGCGGCCAGCCCCTCGCGCAGCCGCGCCGTCAGTGAATCGAGGTGGCCGCTGAAGCCGCGCAGCCGTTCGAGTCCGATCTCGTAGTCCATTGCGTCGGTGAACGGCGCGCCGGCCCCCGAAACATAGTCGGGAAACTCGAGGTGCAGGCCGAATGATGCGTCGAGTGGCGCGAGGCGCTGGATCCGCGCGACGCCCGATTGGTGGCGATCGAGGTCGCGTTGCGTGCGGTAGGCGAACACTTCGTAGGCGATCCGCTCGACCGGTGGCAGTCGCTGGAGGCGAATCTGCCGCAGCGCGGCCGCGTCATGCCGCAGGTTGGCCAGCTGCGCAGCGGCCGTCGATTCGGCCAGCGGATCCACGAACACGGGTTCGCCTGCCGCGCGGGCCCGCGCATTGCGCGGCAGCGGCTCGAGGCGCTCGGCCGCGGCGTCGCTGGCGTCGATCAGCGCGCGCAGTCGCGCGACGTCGTCGCCCTCTTCGGCGGCGCGCAGCGGATCGATCTGCAGCAGCACGCCTGCCGCCGTGAGCGCCTGCACCACGTCGCGCCGCGTACCCCGCCAGGAACTGGTCATTGCGCCTCCGCCAACTGCCGCCTTCGATCGAATCACGCTACTCTAGCGCGCACCGATTGGTTTCGTCCCTCCGGAGACCCGCATGTCCGAGCAGCTGGCTCATCGATCCCTGGTTCGCCCGATGCCCGGCAGGGGTGGCGCAGCGCGCCTCGCGCTGCATGGCCGGGTGCTGCTGGCGACGCTGCTCGCCGTCGCGGCCGCCGGCGCCCAGGCGCAGTCGCCCGCGCCCGCGCCGGTGCGGGTCATCACGGGCGCGAATGTCGCCAACCTCGATGGCGGCGCGCCGATCCTGAACGCCGTCGTCGTGATCACCGGCGAGCGCATCACCGCCATCGGTGCTGCCGGCCAGGTCGAGATCCCGGCCGGTGCGCAGCAGATCGCGCTGCCGGGCAAGTGGCTCGCGCCGGGCCTCATGAACATGCACACGCATTTCGGGTTGCAGCTGCCGGGCACGGCCATGCTCGAAACGCGCGACGAAACCGAGGGGGGCCTGGCGCTGCGTATGGCGAACAACGCGCGACGTTCGCTGTTGGCCGGTACCACGACGGTGCGCACGCCCGGCGAGCAGCGTGACGCGATCTTCGCGCTGAAGAAGGCGATCGACCGCGGTGAATACCTCGGGCCACGCATCTGGCCCGCAGGCCGCTCGATCACGCCCACCGGCGGCCATGGTGCAGAGCCGATGGTCGATGGCATCGACGGCGAGGACGAAGTGCGGCAGGAAGCCCGGCGCCAGATCATGCTGGGCGCCAAGTGGATCAAGATCATGATCTCGCGCGGCATCGCCAGCACCGGCGACATTTCTGCGTCGGACATGACCATCGATGAAATGCGCGCCGCGACCGACATCGCACACCGCCAGGGCGTCAAGGTGGCTGCGCACACCGGCTCGCCGCAGGCGACGCTCGATGCGCTCTCGGCTGGCGTCGACAGCTTCGAGCATGGTTATTTCCTGAACGACGAAGTGTTCAAGAAGATGAAGGCCGCGGGCGCGTGGTACGTGCCGACGATCGTCGTGAGCCAGGCCGGCGCGATGGAGTTCTTCCGCAAGATCGGCTCGACGCCGTTCTACCTCGCCCGCGTGCAGATGGTCGGCAAGGCGCACTGGTCGGCGCTGCAGTCCGCGATCCGCAACGGCGTCAACATCGCGATGGGCAGCGATCAGTTCCCGTTCGAGCCGAACGAAGGCACGGTCGCCTCGATCCGCGAGATCGAGCTGTACCAGGAGGCGGGCATGACCCACCTGCAGGCGCTGCGCACGGCAACGGTCAACACGGCGCGGATGCTGGGCGCGGAGAAGGACCTCGGCACGCTCGAGGCTGGCAAGTTCGCGGACATCATCGCGCTCGACGCCGACCCGACCCAGAACGTGCGCGCGCTGCGGACGCTGTCGGTCGTGATCAAGGGCGGCCAGCTCGTCCGCAACGACAACGACCCGCTGTCAGTCGCGCCCCGCGGCATTTACTGAGCGCCACGTGACTAGTCCCCGCCCGGTGTCGCGCGCGCACCGCTGGCTGCTCGTGATCCCGTTCGTCTGGCAGGTCGGCTTCGTGCCGCTCGTCAACGACGTCGCGCTGCGGCCGCTCGGATTGCCGTTTCCGATGGTCTGGCAAATGCTCGGCATCGTGCTGACCACCTGCGTGATCGCGGTGGTCTTCGCCTTCGACCGGCGCGCCGACGCGGCCGAAGCGGCGGCGCTACCGCCCGACGCATCGGCCCTCCCACCCGAGGCGCGCTGACGACCCATGGTGACCGCACTGTTTCTCGCGATCGTGCTCGGCACCATGCTGGGCGCGCTCTATTACGGGCATCGGCAGAGCCGCGGCCGCTCGCTGGACGAGTGGGCGGTCGGCGGCCGGCGCTTCGGCTCCTGGATCTTCTGGTTCATCAATGCCGGCGAGATCTACACGACGTTCGCCGTGCTCGGCATCGCTGGCTATGCCTGGGCTTTCGGCGCGCCCGCGTATCTCGCATTCACGTCGGTGTCGCTGGCCTGCGCCCTCGGCTACTGGCTGATGCCGCAGATCTGGGAAGCAGGCCGGCGTCATGGCCTCGTCACGCAGGCCGACTTCTTCCAGCACCGCTACGGCGCGACCTGGCTCGGCGTCATCGTCGGCGTCGCGGGTATCGCGGCGCTGGTCGTCTATGTGCAGATCCAGCTGACCGCGCTGTCGTTGATCCTGCGGCTGACGCTGGGCACGGATGTGTCGCCGCTGCAGTCGGCGTTGCTCGCCGCCGCCGTCATGCTCGCGTTCGTCTATGTGGCGGGGCTGCGGTCGGCGGCATTCGCGGCGAGCGTCAAGGACATCCTGATGATCGTGCTGGTCGTCGGGCTCAGCTTCAGCGTCGCGAGCGAGGTGGGGGCATCGTCGATGCTCGACGTCTACCGGCTCGCGCAGCAGGAGTATCCCGGCATCGGCTCCTTCCCGGGGCTCAAGCCCGAGGCCAACCTGACTACCACCTGGCTCGTTACCGCAGCGCTGAACGTGGCGCTCGGCACCTGGATCTTCCCGCACATGTTCCAGCTGATCTTCTCGGCCGGCAGCGTCACGGCGATTCGCCGCAACGCGATGTGGCAGCCGCTGTACTCGCTGTCCTACTTCTTCATCATCCTGCTCGGCTTCGGCGCGCTGCTCGCCGGCACCCAGCCGCCCGACGGCAACATGAACGCGGTGCTGCTGCAGTTCGTCAGCGATCGGTATCCGGCCTGGGCCATCGGGCTGCTGGCGGGCGCTGCATCGCTGCTCGCGCTGGTGCCCGGTTCCATCCTGCTGCTGGCGGCCGCGTCGATCTTCGGTCGCAACGTCGTGCTGCCGCTGAAGCGCGACCTTGGCGACGCGGCGCAGCTGTGGGTGTCGCGCGCCGCGCTGGTGTGCTTCGCCGGTGTCGCCGTCTGGCTGACGCTGACGTCGAATCGTTCGCTGGTCGAGATCGGCCTTTCGGCGTATGCCGCGATCGGCATGCTCGCGCCGGGCGTGTTCCTCGGCCTGCTATGGGCGCGCACCAGCGCCGTCGCCGTGCTTGCCGGCATGCTGGTGGGCTACGCCGTGCTGCTGCTCCCCGCCGCGCGCGCGTTCTGGGCCGCACAGCTGCCCGAGTGGGACCGCGGGCTGATCGCGATGGGCGTCAACGCGACGGTCGTGATCGTCGTCAGTCTGCTCGTGCCTGCGCGATCCAGCCGTCAATCGCCTCGCTGAGCGCCCACAGCGGCACATAGCCGTTCTCGAGCACCACCGCGTGGAATTGCCGGAGGTCGAACCCGGCGCCGAGCGCCTGGCGCGCGCGCTCGCGCTCCGCGAGGATGTGCAGCATGCCGACGGTGAACGCCGTCGCCTGGCCCGGCACGGCGAGATAGCGATCCACCGCTGATTCGTTCGAGGCGCGTGGACTCGGCGTGTTTTCATCGAGGTAGCGGATGGCCTGTTCGCGACTCCAGCGCTTCGCATGCAGTCCGGTATCGACGACCAGGCGCGTCGCGCGCCACAGCTCCGCGGCAATGCGGCCGAAATCCGAATACGGGTCTTCGTAGAAGCCCATTTCCTTGCCGAGCCGCTCGGTGTAGAGCGCCCAGCCTTCGACGAAGCCCGTGTCCTGCCACCAGCGATTGACCTTGCGCAGTCGCGGGATCGACGGATCGACCAGGATGCTCGAGATCTGCAGGTGATGCCCTGGCAGCGCCTCGTGGTAGAGCAGGGCCTCGAGGTCGTAGAGCGGTCGGGTGTCGAGGCGCTGCAGGTTCAGGTAGACGACGCCCGGCCGACTGCCGTCCGGCGTGCCTGCTTCGTAGAAGCCACTGGGCGCGCCGGCGGCGCGATACGGTTCGGTAACGCGGATCTCGAGCGGCAGCGCTGGCGGTTTGAGGAAGTACTCCGGCAGCCGTGCCTCCATCCGCTCGACGAGTCCGCGCGCGCGGGCGAGGTAGGCGGCGCGCCCGGCGTCGTCATCGGTCAGATAGAAGCGTGGGTCGGCCTTCAGACGCTGCAGGAAGGCGCGCAGCTCGCCCGTTTCGCCGACGCGCTGCATCAGCTCGCGCATCTCGCGATGCGTGCGCTCCACTTCCGCGAGTCCGAGGGCATGGATCTGCTCGGCGCCGAGATCCGTGGTCGTGAACTGCCGCAGCAGGAAGGCGTAGAACGCGTCGCCGTCAGGCAACTGCCAGGCGCCGCCGTCGACGCGGCCATTGGCCGCGTGGCGCTCCAGCGTTGCGACCAGGCGCAGGTAGGCGGGGTTCACGGCATCGGCCAGCGTCGCGCGAGCGCGAGCGAGCGTTGCGAGGCGTTGTGGCTCATCGAGCGCGAGTGCGGCCAGGCGCCGCTCGAAGTCCGTGAGCACGGGGTTGTCGCGCACGATGCCGCGCGCCTGCGCGACCAGCAGCGGGTAGACCGATTTCGGCAGGTGGATGCCGCGCGCGACGGCGAGATCGAGGCGCTCGATCAGGCCATCGAGATGCTGCGGCACGGCTTCGAGGCGCGCGAACCAGGCATCGAGTTCCGCGCGGGTGCGCAGCGGCTGGTTCGCCAGCGTGCGCGGCACGTCGACGTGCGGTCCGACGATCTGGTTCAGCGGATACAGGTGATGGCGCCAGCGGTGGCGCTCGAGCAGCAGCTGCTGCTGGCCGATGAACACCCGTTGCTGCAGGTGCGCGCGCGGCGACAGCGCGTCGCCGCGGATCTTGCGCACGCCAGCCAGTTCGCGCCGCGCCCGCGCCGCATCCGCCGCGAGGCCGCGTTCGGTGAGGTCTTCCCACCGCAGCGCGCCGTCGGCGACGCCCTGCGACGTGGCCAGCGACGGATTCGCCGCCAGCATCCGTTCGTAGGCGGCGTCCAGGTAGGCGGCGAGCCGGTTGTCGGCGGACTGCGTCCCGCCAGCGGCGAGGGCGGGCATGACTGCGCTGGCGCAGATCGCGGCTGCCCAGATCGTGGCGACGCGGGTGTTGCGGCGGATCATTTGTTCAACTCGTACTTCATGATCCGGCCGTGCGGACCATTGCGGTCGCGCTCCAGCGTGTAGACATCGCCGGGCGGGCCGCGGCGCTGCGTGGTCACCGCCGCGATGGCCGCGCGGTCGGCATCGTCGAGCGCCAGTCGACCGATGGCGCCATGCGCGGCGAGATGCGCCGTGCTGGTGGCCCCGACAATCGCGGCGGCTACGCCGGGCTGGTCGAGTACGGCGCGCGTCGCGGCCGTGGCGATGTCGCAGCCGTGCCGATCCGCGACGCCGCGCAGCGCGCGCAGCAGCGCCTGGAACAGCGGCCAGCCGCCGAACTCGTCGATGATGAGCTGATACTTGACGAGCGAACGGTTCGCGAGCGGCCCGGTGGGCGCTGGCTGGTCGAGCCAGCGGTCCGATAGGAAACCGCCTGCAACGGTGCCGTAGCACAGCAGCGCGATGCCATGCCGCTGGCACAGCTCGACCATGCCGTGTTCCGGCCGGGCGTCGAGCAGCGAGTACTGCAGCTGGTGGGCGAAGACCGGCACGCCCGCCGCGCGCAGCGCCGCGACCTCGGGCGTGCCGAAGTTCGTCAGGCCGATCCGGTCGATCTTGCCCGCGCGCCGCAGTCGTTCCAGTTCGAGCGCGACGTCGACGTAGCGCGGCACGGCGTAGTCCCACCAGTGGAACTGCACGAGGTCGAGCCGCTCGACGCCGAGGCGCTGCAACGATCGATCGATGATGCGTTCGACATAGGTCGCATCGACGTGCGCGAGGTCGCCGAGGTCGGGCACGAACTTCGTGTGCACGCGCAACTGGCGGGCCAGCACCGGGTACTCGCGGCGGAAGCGCCCGATCAGCTCCTCGACGCCGGTGTAGATGTCGGCACAGTCGAAAGTCGTGATGCCGGCTTCGACGAAGGCCGCCATGTCGCGCGTCGCCTGCGCCGGCGACACGTCGCCGTGGCCGCCGGCCAGGTGCCAGCCGCCCTTGATCAGGCGCGAGATCTCGTAGTCGGCCGCGAGCTTGATCCGGGGAATCATCGCGCGTCGACTCCCGGCAAGGGCACGGCCGAGGTGTCGGCGTGGCGGAAGCGTCGTTTGCCGGTGCGCACGATCCGCAGGCGCGTCGGGCAGTTGGGGTCGGGGCAGGCGACTTCGGCGTCGGTCGACATCCAGTCGTTTGCGTCCGTGACGCGCTGCTTCGCGGCGAGCAGCGGCAGTACCGCCGCGAGTGAGTAGATCGAGAAGCCCTGGCCGGGCGGCAGCGTCAGCATCTCGCCCTGCAGCGTGAAGTGATCGCCGGGCTGGGCACCGCAAAGGATGCGCTGGCCGGGCGGCACGATGACCTCGACCCGCAGGTCGTACAGTTCAAAGCTGGGTTCCGCAGCAGCGGCACCGACAGGTGGGGCGGGTGTCGTCATGACTTGAATCCTCGGCGGCCGGCGGGCCGCGCAGCGACGCCGCCTAGTCTAATCAGTTCCCAGGCAGGCCCGCAGGCGCGCGAGATCGGCATGCCGCGACGCCAGGTCGTCGCGGGCTGCCGCGCGGCGCAGGTCGCGCAGGGTTTCCAGCGCGCGAATCAGCGCTGGCAACGGTGGTCCGCTCGCCGTCACTCCGCCGAGGTGCTGCGCGCCCAGCGTCGCGGCCGGTTGCTCGATGAATCGCTGCACCAGCATGTCGTGATGTTGGCTCGCATAGGCACCGAACAGGGCGCAGGTTTCGAGGAACCCGCGTGCATTGCGCTGGAACCAGTCACGGTGCGCGTGCGCATCGGCCAGCAGCAGAAATTCGTCGAGCAGGCTGCGATGCGTCATGCAGTCGCGCAGCCTCGCCTGATCCTGCGGCAGCATGAACAGCATCTTGTCGACCAGCAGCTGCGCGTAATTGGGGTCGCTGGCGCGGCACAGCCCGAGCAACAGATCGATTTCGTTGATGCCGGCGAAGTCGCCCGCATTGGCGCCGCGATACTCCTGGCGTCCGACTCGATACGGCTTGTAGTAGGGGCGCACGCTGTAGAAGAAGCGCTGTACGTCGAGCTGGCTGAACAGCCGCTCGTTGATGACCAGCACTTCGCGCAAGGCCGCATTGGCGGCCGCGAACTGCATGTCGGCGACGGGGCTCGAGACGCCGAGCGGCACGATGCGCACCAGGGCGTCGGCGGCGCGCTGCAGGGCCAGGATGCCGCGAGTGTTCTCATCGATGAACAGTCCTTCATCGGGCAGCGACGTGAAGCTCTTGCGCACGCCCGCGAGGGCATGGTTGTGCGTCGACAGGTGGCCGGTCGAGAAACGCGGCGCCATGCCCAGCGACGCACCCACGTGCAATGCCAGTGACGAGGCTTCCGCGAACGGGGAGCGTTCTTCGCGAGCCGGGTTCGTCAGCTCGTGGCGCCGCAGCGCGCCCAGGTACAGGCCAACGCTGCCCAGCACGCCGAACGCGCTGTCGAAGCCGTCGCCAGTGTTGCCCTCCTCGAGCAGCGCGACGACATGGGCCCGGCCCTCGTCGCACAGCTGGCGCTTGATCGAATCACCGACGCCGGTGACGTCGGCGCGATCCTCGCGCGCGAAATACAGCTCCTCGAGCTCGGTGTTCATCTCGACGAAGGAGCTGCGTATCCAGTGGTCGAAGGCGTGGGCGTGGGCGCTGATCAGTTTCATGGTGTTTCAGGTCGATTCAAAAGCGGCTGCGAGGCGCGCGGCGTCGGCCGTATCGTTGCACAGATGGAAGGACAGCCGCAGGGTGTCGCCACGCCGATCGAAGCGCGCGCCGTCCGCGCGGAGCTGCGCTGCGATCCCGTCGGCGTGCTCGCCCGCGAACATGCACAGCGTGCCGCCATGGCCATCGATGCGCACTTCGGTGCGCCAGCGCGGCGGCAGCGCGTCGCGGAAGATCTCGATCAACGCGCGATTGTGCGCGAGGATCTGCGCCACGCCGATGCTCGCGAGTTCGCGCAGACTCTGCGCGGCGATCACGAACGGCGCGACATCAGGCGTGCCGCCCCAGAAACGCCGGGCATCGGCGGCGGGCTGGTAATGGTGGATGTCGAACTCGAACGGATCGGCGTGCGAGAACCAGCCGACGTCGACGGGTTCGAGATGCGCGCACAGTTCGGGGCGCAGCCACAGGAAACCGGCGCCCGGTCCGCCGCACAGCCACTTGATGCAGCTGCCAAGCACCGCGTCGGCGCCCAGCGCTTCGACCTGCCACGGCAGGATCCCGGCGGACTGCGCGACATCCACGACGCACAGGACGTCGCGCTGACGGCATAGTTGCGCGACCGCGGCCACCGGCGCGACGCGTCCGGTGTTCGAGTGCACGTGCGACAGCAGCACGCCGCGCACATCCGGCGCGAACGCCGCTTGCCAGGTCGAGGCCAGGCCGGGGTCGTGCTCGCGCTGCAGGATCCGCAGGGCGTGCCCGAAGCGCGCCGCCTGCTGCACCACGAAGCCGATCGACGGAAACGTGTCTTCATGCAGCACCCAGACCGCGCGCGCCGGGTCGGGCGGCGGCAGCGCGCCGAGCAGTTTCGTGAGCCCGGACGACACGTTCACCTGCGGGCACCACTGCGAGGCCGCACCGCCGAGCAGCGCGGCGAGCGCGCTGCGGTACCCGTCGACGGCCTCGAGCCATGCGCCCCAGGCATCGCCGCCCCGGGCTTGCCAGGGCTCGAGGTATCGGCTTTGCAGCGCGGCGGCGGCGCTGCGCGGCAGGCAACCCGCCGAGTGTGTCAGCGCGTAGGGGCCGGGGCCCGGGACGTGGAACAGCGCACGATAATCTGGCATGCCGCATCGTCGCATGAGTCGGCGAAAGCTGGCGAGCCGCGGTTGGCCGACCGCTGCGCATTCTTGCTACGCTGCTGCGAGGTCGGAGGGGCGATGGCAATCTTTATTCTGGGCGGTCACCAAACGGACTTCGCGCGCGTCTGGTCGCGCGAGGGCCTCGACATCAGCGACATGCTGCGAGATGCGGTCGACGGCACGCTCGCTGCG
>CAZPJE010000127.1:0-26394 GCA_964586725.1 uncultured Steroidobacteraceae bacterium
AGCATCAAGGACATGGCCGCGGCTGCCAACCTCAATGAGGAATCGCTGCCCTTTGGCCTGCTCGGCTACCCGATCCTGCAGGCGGCGGATATCCTGATGCCCCGGGCTCACCTGGTGCCTGTGGGCAAGGACCACGAAGCGCATGTCGAGGCTGCCGGGCTCGCGGACGACCGTGCCCGGCTTGACCATGCCGCCGAGCCGGAAACGTTCTTCGACGGGCGCCTCGCCGCCAGCGACCTGCGACGGGTCGAAGAAGAACATGACGTTCTCCTGGAACGCCCGCAGGGCCAGGGCTCCGGCCAGCGAGACGCCGGCCAGGATGCCGACGACCAGCACGATGCGCCGTTGACGCGGTGTCATGACTGCTCTCCTTCCATGGCAAGCCGTCGTTTTGCTGCTTCCAGCGCAAGCCGATGCGCCCTGCGAGCCTGCCAGATGCTCATCACGAAAGCGACCGTGGTGATTGCGTAGGCCGGCCAGACAAAGGCTGCGTAGCCGCCCATCGCCAGGAATTCGCTCATCGCTGCACCACCTCGCGGATCCAGCTCGCGCTGCGCTCGCGGGCCAGCACCTCGCCGCGCAGGCGCACCAGCAGGATCGCGACGAAGCACAGTGTAAACGCCAGCAGCATGGTCAGCAGCGGCAGCAGCATGTCGAGCGGCATGGAGGGACGTTCCATCTTCATGACCGACGGCGTCTGGTGGATGGAATTCCACCAGTCGACCGAGTACCGGATGATGGGCACGTTGACGACGCCGACGACCGCGAGCACGGCACTGGCGCGATCGGCACGCTGCGGGTCATCGAAGGCCGAACGCAGGCCCATGTAGCCGAGATACAGGAACAGCAGGATCAGCTGCGCCGTCAGGCGCGGATCCCAGACCCAGTAGGTGCCCCACATCGGCTTGCCCCACAGCATGCCGGTGACCAGCGAGACCAGCGTGAACCAGGCGCCGACACCCGCGCAGCTGGCCGCGACGGCGTGCGCGACCTTCATGCGCCAGATAAGCCCGACCGCCGCGGCCCCCGCCATGGTCGAGTAGATCATCAACGAGAGCCAGGCCGACGGCGCGTGCACGTAGATGATGCGGAAGCCGTCGCCCTGCTGGTAATCGGGCGGCGCCAGCACGAGGCCGCCGTACAGGCCCACCGCGAGCAGCAGCCCCGATGACCACGCGAACCACGGGGTCAGCGTGCCGGCGATGCGATAGACGTGCGGCGGCGAAGCCAGCCGATGAAACCAGGTCCAGTCCATTTACTCGATTCCTATCCTCACCGCCGCCGCCGCCGCGAGCGGCGCCAGCGTCAGGCTCAACACGGCCAGCGCCGCGAGCAGGTACATCGGCCCCGCGTAGCGCTCCCCCTGGATCGCGAGCTCCGTCGCCCGCGCGCCGAAGATCACGATCGGGATCACCAGCGGCAAAGTCAGCAGCGACAACAACACTCCACCGCGCCGCGCGCCGAGCGTCAGGCCAGCGCCGATCGCGCCGACCAGGCTCAGCGTGATCGTGCCCAGCCCCAGCGCGAGCCAGATGCCCGGCATCGCCGCGAACGTCACGCCGTACGCGACGGCCACCAGTGGCGCCATCAGCGCCAACGGCAGGCCAGTCAGCAGCCAGTGCGCCAGCGTCTTCGCCAGCAGCAAGGCCGTGAACGGCTGCCCGGACACCGCGAACTGCTCGAGCGTGCGGTCCTGCGCATCCTCCCGAAACAGGTGCTCGAGCGCCAGCAGCGAGGATAGCAATGCCGCGACCCACAACACACCGGGGGCAACGTCGCGCAGTCGCGACATTTCCGGCGTCAATGCCAGCGGAAACAACGTAGCTACCACCGCGAAGAACGCCAGAGGTTGCACGAGTTCGCCGCTGCGGCGGAAAGCGAGAAGCAAGTCACGTTGCAGCACCAGGGCGACCGCCGAGGCCCATGACGTCTTCATGCTCGAACCCCGAGTTCGAGGCGCTCGACCTGTCGTTGCGGCAGCACGAGTTCGTGATGCACGGCAGCCACGATCAGCCCGCCCGCCGCGAGGTGTTCATCCATCAGGGTCATCAGCAGTGCCTGGCCCACGGCGTCGAGATTCGTCGTGGGTTCATCGAGCAGCCACAGCGGCGTGGCACAGAGCAACAGCGCCGCCAGCGCGACGCGCCGGCGCTGGCCCGCCGACAGGCTGCGCAGCGGCTGCGACTCGAACGCACGCGCTCCGACCCGCTCCAGTGCGGCGCGCTGCTCGGCGGCCGAGACGTGGCGTCGCAGCCCGACCGAGAAGCGCAGGTTCTCGAACGCCGTCAGGTCGCCCTTCAGCGGCACTTCGTGGCCGAGGTAGCTGCACTCGGCGTGGAACGGGCGGGGATCGCGTCGCGTGTCGACGCCGCGCCAGCGCACGCTGCCCTGCTCGATCTCGCACAGGCCCGCGATCGCGCGCAGCAGCGTGGTCTTGCCGGCACCGTTGGGACCCGTCAGTTGCAGACAGCCACCACCACCGAGTTCGAGCCCGACGCCACGCAGCACATGCCGTCCGCCGCGGAACACGTGGAGTCCATCGACCTTCAGCATGGTGACGAATGTACCATAATGAATTCAATGGATTGGGACGGGTTCATCACTTCGACTCTACGGTTCGTCGGCCATTTCCAGATGGTGCCCCGGGCCAGACTCGAACTGGCACTTCCGTTGCCGGAAAACGGATTTTAAGTCCGTAGCGTCTACCGATTCCGCCACCGGGGCGTTGCCAGACAGGGAGGTGGAGGCTGGGGTCGGAATCGAACCGGCGTACACGGCTTTGCAGGCCGCTGCATGACCACTCTGCCACCCAGCCCCGACGCGTCAGGTCGGAGGATCCGAAAGCCCTGGGCCGCCAAAAGGCGCCCGGGTACGGGCTGGCTTCCAGGGTGAAGAAATGGAGCGGGAAACGAGACTCGAACTCGCGACCCCGACCTTGGCAAGGTCGTGCTCTACCAACTGAGCTATTCCCGCGCCGGCAAGAGGCCGAGGATTGTAGGTTCGCTGGCGCGTAAGTCAAGGCGGTCCCTGCGAATCGTGACGTCGCAGGTCCGGCCAGGCGGCCCGCAGGTAGTCGATCATCGACACCAGCGTCAGCACGGCGGCAATGACCGTCAGCCACAGCCCCAGTTCGTACATCGGGATGAACAGCAGATCCCAGCGGAACAACATCAGCGACAGGCCGACGATCTGCAGGATGGTCTTGTACTTGCCGAGCGCCGAAACCGCGACCTTGGTGCGCTGGCCGATCTCGGCCATCCATTCGCGCAGCGCGGAAATGGCGATTTCACGACCGATGATGATGACCGCCGCGATCACCAGCATCGGCTGCGGATCGCGCGAGACCAGCAGCACGAGCGCCACGGCGACGATCAGCTTGTCGGCCACCGGATCGAGGAAGGCGCCAAGGCGCGAGGTCTGGCCGAGCTTGCGGGCATAGTAGCCGTCGAAAGCGTCGGTGATGCCGGCAGCCCCGAACAGCAGGCCCGCGGCCGGGTCGGCCCATTCGTAGCCGGGCAGCAAGGCCAGATAGAACAGCAGCACGACCAGCGGAATCGCCAGGATTCTGAGCCAGGTCAGTACGTTGGGCAGGGTCCAGAGCATCGTCGGGCGGTCATTCGCCAGGATGGAGGTGATCGTACAGGGTCCGCGCCATCGTCGGGCCGATTCCCTCGACCTGTTCCAGATCCGCCACCCCGGCGCGCAGCACCCCCTGCAGGCCGCCGAAATGGCGCAGCAGCGCGCGGCGCTTGGCCGGGCCCAGGCCGGCGACCGTCTCCAGCACGGATTCATTGAACCGCCGCGCCCGGCGCCGGCGGTGACCCGCCACCGCGAACCGGTGGGCCTCATCGCGCACCCGCTGGATCAGGCGCAGCGCCGGCGACTCAGGGCCCGGAATCCGCGGATAGGCCTCGCCCGGCAGGTGCAGCCGCTCCTGCCCAGGCTTGCGATCCGGCCCTTTGGCGACGCCGACCAGCAGCTGGTCCTCGACGCCGAGTTCCTTCAGCACCGCTGCGACCGCAGCCAGTTGCTGCGCGCCGCCGTCGATCAGCAGCACGTCCGGGCGCGGTGACTCGCCGGCCAGGATGCGGGTGTAGCGGCGGCGCAGCGCCTGGTCGAGCGCCGCGTAGTCGTCGCCGGGCGCGATGCCAGCGATGTTGAAGCGCCGGTACTCCTTCTTGAGCGGTCCTTCGGGCCCGAACACGACGCAGGAGGCCACCGTGCCCTCGCCGCCCGTATGCGAGATGTCGAAGCACTCGAGCCGCTGTGGCAGCTCCGACAGGCCGAGCTCGTCGGCGAGCGCGGCGTACTGGGCCTCGACGCCCTGGCGCTGCGCCTCACGCATCCGCAGCGCCTGCGTCGCGTTCTCGAGCGTCACCTCGATCCAGCGCAGGCCGAGGCCGCGCCGCGGCAGCCGCAGTTCGACGCGGTGACCGGCGAGCTGCGACAGCGCTTCCCCGAGGGCGTCTGCATCGGGAAGATCGGCGCCGACGAACACTTCCGGCGGGATCTCTTCGCCCGAGTAGTACTGCATCACGAAGGACGCGAGCACCTCGGCAGGTTCCGCCAGCGCCGCCTTCGGGAAGAACGACTGCGTGCCCAGGCTGCGCCCGCCCCGGACGCGCATGACGCTGATCGCGTAGTTGCCCGGATCGCCGCACGAGGCGAACACGTCGACGTCGCGCTCACCCTCCGCGGCGACCACCTGCCGCGCCTGCACTTCCTTGATGGCGGCGATCCGGTCGCGCAGCTCCGCGGCCTTCTCGAACTCGAGCCGCTCCGCCGCCGTCTCCATGTCGCGCCCGAGCAGCGTCGTCACGTCGCTGTCGCGCCCCTCGAGGATGCCGACGGCGGCCTTGATGTCGGCCGCGTAGTCGCTGCCCGAGATCAGGCCGACGCAGGGCGCCGAGCAGCGGCCGATCTGGTGCTGCAGGCAGGGTCGGCTGCGGTGCGCGAAGTAACTGTCGCGGCAATTGCGGATCCGGAAGGTTTTCTGCAGGAAGTGCAGCGTCTCGAACACCGCGCCCGGGCTCGGATAGGGCCCGAAGTAGCGCCCCGGCTCGGTGCGTGGGCCGCGATACAGCATCAGTCGCGGGAACTCGTGGCCGGCGGTCAGGTGGATGTACGGAAAGCTCTTGTCGTCGCGCAGCAGCACGTTGTAGCGCGGCTTGAGCTCCTTGATCAGGTTGTACTCGAGCAGCAGCGCCTCGGTCTCGCTGCGCGTGACCGTGACTTCCATCCGCGCGATCAGCCCGACCAGCAGCTGCACCTTGGGATGCACGTTGCCCGGGTTGAAGTAGCTGCTGACGCGATCGCGCAGGCTCTTGGCCTTGCCGACATACAGCAGCGCGTCGTCGGCCGCGAACATCCGGTAGACGCCGGGGCGACGCGGCAGCGTCGAGGCGAAATCGCGGCCGTCGAACCGCGCGCGCGGCGGCGGCGCGTCGCTCACAGCAGCGCCCTCGCCCGCGCGACGACGGCGCGGAACATGTCCGGCGTCAGGCGCCGCGTCTGCGTGTTGTAGCGACTGCAGTGGTAGGAGTCGAGCAGCATGCGGCCGTCCGGCAGCGCGTGCTCGCGGGCGTGGCCGAACACGGCGCAGCTGCGTTTCAGTTGCAGCGCATCGAGCACCGCATCGTGCGCGATGCGCCCCAGCGCCAGCACCACGCGCACGCTCGCGAGCGCCGCGATCTCGTGCGTGAGGAAGGCGTTGCAGGTTCGGATCTCGGCCGGCGTCGGCTTGTTCGCGGGCGGCACGCACTTGACCGCGTTCGTGATCCGCGCGTCGCGCAGCAGCAAACCATCATCCGCACTGACAGACACCGCGCGATCCGCAAACCCCACTTCATGCAGCGTGCGGTACAGCAGCTCGCCGGCGTAATCCCCGGTGAAGGGCCGACCGGTGCGGTTGGCACCATGCATGCCGGGCGCGAGACCCACGATCAGCAGGCGCGGCTCAGCCACGCCGAACGGCGGCACCGGCGCCGCGAAGTACCCGGGTCGCTTGGCGCGACAGTCGTCCAGGAACTCGGCGAGCCGCGGGCAGCGACGACAGCCCGGATCGAACGGCGCGCTCG
Organism: uncultured Steroidobacteraceae bacterium; assembly: GCA_964586725.1. Classification (GTDB taxonomy): domain Bacteria; phylum Pseudomonadota; class Gammaproteobacteria; order Steroidobacterales; family Steroidobacteraceae; genus UBA964. Next base: position 6,078 of record CAZPJE010000127.1, read on the forward strand.
ATCGCCGCTCAGTCATCCATGTGCCGGATGATGGCCTGCCCGAAGCCCGAGCAGGTCATCAGCGTCGCGCCGGGGATCAAGGCCTGCATCGCCTCTTCGACGTTGCGCCTTGCTGCAAGCTCGCGCTTCGAGGCGCGGATGGCTTCACGCAGTCGCGCGAGGTCGTAAGTCAGTTCCTTCGCTGCAATCGTGTTCGCGACGCCCTTGAGGATCAGATCCGCCGCCTCGTTCCACTTCAGGTAGCGCAGCATCATCTCGGCCGACAGCACCAGCGATCCCGGATTGACGCGGTCCTTGCCCGCGAAGCCCGGCGCCGTGCCGTGCGTCGCCTCGAACACGGCGATGCCGTGGCCGATGTTGCCGCCCGGCGCGATGCCGATGCCCCCGACCTGCGCCGCCAGCGCGTCGGAGATGTAGTCGCCGTTCAGGTTCAGCGTCGCGATGACGTCGTACTCCTCCGGCCGCAGCAGCACCTGCTGCAGGAAGTTGTCGGCGATCACATCCTTGACGACGATGTCCTTGCCCGTCTTCGGGTTCCTGAACGACAGCCACGGCCCGCCGCCGAATTCGACCGCGCCGAACTCGTCCTTCGCGAGCTGGTAACCCCAGTTGCGGAATGCGCCCTCCGTGTACTTCATGATGTTGCCCTTGTGGACAAGCGTCACCGAGACACGGTCGTTGTCGATGGCGTACTGGATCGCCATCCGGATCAGGCGCTGCGAGCCTTCCTTGGAGACCGGCTTGATGCCGATCCCTGAACTGGCGGGGAAACGGATCCCGGTCGCCTTAAGTTCCGTCTGCAGGAAATGGATCAGCTTGTGCACTTCCTGCGAGCCGGTCGGGTACTCGATGCCGGCGTAGATGTCCTCGGTGTTCTCGCGGAACACCACCATGTCGGTCAGCGACGCGTCCTGCATCGGACTCGAGACGCCGGGGAAGTAGCGGATCGGACGCACGCAGGCGTAGAGGTCGAGCGTCTGGCGCATCGCCACGTTCAGCGACCGGATGCCACCGCCGATCGGCGTCGCGAGCGGCCCCTTGATCGAGACGACGAACTCGCGCAGCGCGAGCAGGGTTTCGTCCGGGAACCAGGTACCGCAGACCTTGTTGGCCTTCTCGCCCGCGTAGATTTCCATCCACGCGATGCGCCGCCGGCCGCCGTAGGCCTTCTGCACCGCCGCGTTGACGACCGCCAGCATGACCGGCGTGACGTCGATGCCGATGCCGTCACCCTCGACGAATGGAATGATCGGCTGGTCGGGAACGTTCAGGCTGCCGTCGGCGTTGACAGTGATGCGCTCACCGTCGGCGGGGACGCGGATGTGCTCATATTTCATCGGCGGATTCTAACCGATCACGGTTGCGCGCCGGCCGAACGCGGACTCGATGCATCTGTGACGCTACGACGCCGCTCATCCAGATTGCGCGGGACGCCGTAAATCCATCCCTGGAGGCTCCGGGCGCGACATCCTGTCGCGCACGGCCCGCGCAACATGGATGAGTGGCGCCATCGTGCCCGGATGCGTCGCGCCTTCGTTCAGTCGGACCCGGAGCGTGGTCGGTTGGAATCAGCGCCGCGGGAGAGTTCCGGAGCGCTGGCTCCGGAATCCACGGCTCAGCACGCGAGACGCACGAACCCGGGCGCTCCGCTTCGATGCAGCTGCGTGCAAGAGCACTGTCGGGACCGTGCGCGACAGGACGTCGCGCCCGGAGCCTCCAGGGATGGATTTACGGCGTTCCCGACAGTGCGCTTGCACGCAGCTGCCGGGATGCCGAATTCCGTGTTCGTGCGCCTCAGTGCTGCTCGAACTGTTCCTCTTCCGTCGAGCCCTTCATCGCCGTCACCGACGACTGCCCGCCCGTGACGGTCTGCGTGACGTCGTCGAAGTAGCCGGCGCCGACTTCGCGCTGGTGCTTGGTCGCGGTGTAGCCCTGGGACTCGGCGGCGAACTCCGCCTCCTGCAGCGCGACGTAGGCCGTCATCTGCGCTTCCTTGTAGCCGCGCGCCAGCGTGAACATCGAGTAGTTCAGCGCGTGGAAGCCGGCCAGCGTGATGAACTGGAACTTGTAGCCCATCGCGCCCAGCTCGCGCTGGAACTTCGCGATCGTCGCGTCGTCGAGCTTCTTCTTCCAGTTGAACGACGGCGAGCAGTTGTAGGCCAGCATCTTGCCCGGGAACTTCGCGTGCATCGCTTCGGCGAAGTGCTTCGCTTCAGCCAGATCCGGCTTGCCGGTTTCGCACCAGATCAGGTCGGCGTACGGCGCGTACGCCAGGCCGCGCGCGATCGCCTGGTCGAGGCCCGCCTTGACGAAGAAGAAGCCTTCCGACGTGCGGCCCTTCGCGGTGTCGATGAACGGACGATCACGCTCGTCCACGTCCGCCGTCAGCAGATTGGCGGACTCGGCATCGGTGCGTGCGACCAGCACGGTCGGCACGTCGCAGACGTCCGCGGCCAGGCGCGCGGCGATCAGCTTGTTGACGGCCTCGGCGGTCGGCACGAGCACCTTGCCGCCCATGTGGCCGCACTTCTTCGCGGAGCTGAGCTGATCCTCGAAGTGCACACCCGCGGCGCCGGCGTCGATCATGCCCTTCATGAGCTCGAACGCGTTCAGCACGCCGCCAAAGCCCGCTTCGGCATCGGCGACGATCGGCTGCAGCCAGTCGATCGAGTCATTGCCCTCGGCATGGTGGACCTGATCGGCGCGCAGCAGCGTGTTGTTGATCTTGCGGACGACCTCGGGCACCGAATTCGCCGGATACAGCGACTGGTCCGGGTACATCTCGCCGGCGACGTTCGCGTCGCCCGCGACCTGCCAGCCCGACAGGTAGATCGCCTTGAGGCCGGCCTTGACCTGCTGCATCGCCTGGTTGCCGGTCAGCGCGCCGAGCGCATTGACGAACGGCATCGAGTGCATGTGCTGCCAGAGCTTCTCGGCGCCGAGTCGGGCGAGCGAGTACTCGATCGCCACGGTGCCGCGCAGGCGCACGACGTCCTCGGCGGTGTAACCGCGCTTGACGCCTTTCCAGCGCGGGCTGCTGTTCCATTCCTTGTCGATCTCGGCGGCGGTGCGAAGGGCCATGGGATACTCCTGATGAAAAGTGGAAGCGGGATTCAGTTCAGGACGCGATAGGCGTCCAGCGTCAGGAAGCTCGAGAACTTCGCGGACGTGGTGATTTCATCGAGCAGCGCGCCCGCACGCTCGAAGTTGCCGCGCGCAAAGCCGGCCTCACCGAGCTGGGCGCGCAGCCGCGCCGATTCCTCGGCGAGCATGCCGCGGAACAACTCGACGGTGACGCGCCGGCCATCGGCCAGCACGCCGCGCGGATGGCGGATCCACTGCCAGATCTGCGCGCGCGAGATCTCGGCCGTTGCCGCATCCTCCATCAGGTTGTTGATGGGAACGCAGCCGTTACCAGACAGCCACGCCGCCATGTACTGCAGCGAAACGCTGACATTGCTGCGCAGGCCGGCCTCGGTGATGTCACCAGCCGGGATCTGCAGCAGGTCGGAGGCCTGGACCTTGACGTCTTCGCGCAGACGGTGCAGCTGGTTGGGCGTGGGCATCAGGCGATCGAAGACCTCCATCGCGATCGGCACGAGCCCAGGGTGCGCGACCCAGGTGCCGTCATGGCCATCGCCTGCTTCGCGCTCCTTGTCGGCGCGCACCTTGGCGATCGCGGCATCGTTCGCCGCCGGATCGTTCTTGATCGGGATTTGCGCCGCCATGCCGCCCATCGCGAACGCGCCCCGCTTGTGGCAGGTCTGGATGCACAGCTGCGAGTACGAGCGCAGGAAATGCGTCGTCATCGTCACCTGCGAGCGGTCGGGCAGGACGAAGTCGGCGCGCTGGGCGAACTTCTTGATGAAGCTGAAGATGTAGTCCCAGCGGCCGCAGTTCAGGCCGACGATGTTGCTGCGCAGCTCGTGCAGGATCTCGTCCATCTCGAACGCGGCGAGGATCGTCTCGATCAGCACGGTGCACTTGATCGTGCCGGGCTCGAGCCCGACGCGTCGCTCGGCGAAGTCGAACACCTCGGCCCAGAGCCGCGCCTCGCGATGGCCCTCGAGCTTGGGCAGATAGAAATACGGGCCGCTGCCGCGGCGGCGCAGCTCCGCCTGGTTGTGCCAGAGGTAGAGCCCGAAGTCGACGAACGCGCCCGGAATCGGCTCGCCGCGGAACAGCATGTGCTTCTCGTACAGGTGCCAGCCGCGCGGCCGGACGAGCAGCACCGCCGGCTTGTCGACCAGCCGGTAGGCCTTGCCCTCCGGGCTCGTGAAATCGATGCGGCGGTGCACGGCATCGCGCAGATTGATCTGGCCGCGCACGACGTTGTCCCAGCTCGGGGCCATCGAGTCCTCGCAGTCGGCCATGAACACGCGGGCGCCGGAGTTCAGCGCGTTGATGATCATCTTGCGATCGGTCGGACCGGTGATCTCGACGCGACGGTCCTGCAGGTCCGCCGGAATGGGCGCCACCCGCCACTGGCCCTCGCGCACCGCGCGTGTTTCGGGCAGGAAGTCCGGCAGTTCACCGGCATCGAGCCGCGCCTGGCGTGCTTCGCGGGCCGACAGCAGCTCCCGGACGCGGGGTGCAAAGCGCTCAGCCAGTTCCGCGATGAAGTCGACCGCCTCCGCAGTCAGGACGGACGCGAACTCGCCATCCGGCGCGATGCCGCCGGTATCGATGCCGACATAATCCACTTGCCGCACTGCCCTGCCTCCCGCTTCGGCGCCATGGCGGCGCCTCGAAAGGGCGGCAGTTTAGATCGCATTGTGAGAAAATTTACACAATAGAAATTTCACAATGTCAATTTCACCATGAGTGCATTGATACGGCAGGGCCACTTCCTCGGCTCCAAGCTGCGCAGCCTGCGCAAACGCAACGGGCTGACGCTCGACGAACTGTCGGCGCGCTGCGTGCAGATCGATGCCGGGCGCGCGCCCTCGGTGTCGTTCCTCAGCATGATCGAAACGGGCAAGCGCGTACCGTCGACCGAACTGCTGGAGCTGCTCGCGACGGTGTTCGGCAAGCCCCAGGAGTGGTTCCTGGATCGCAATGCGGAACTCGACAGTCCCGGTCCGGGGCCCAGCGCCGCAACCCAGGGCCTGCCGCTGGAGCCGGCATTCCTGTTCTCGAAGGACGTGCTGCAGAGCGCGTTGCCGGAACTGCTGGCCCAGACGGGCACGAGCGGCGCGCAGTTCGCGCGGTTGCTGGTGCGGGTCTGGCAGGAGACCCAGCACAACGAGATGCCGGACATCGAGCGGGCCGCCGAGAGCGCCGGCGGCCGACGCATGCCACTCGACGTCGACGCCCTGCTCGACATCGCGCGGCATCATGGTCTCAGCGTGCGCTGGTTCGACGAAGAGAAACGCCGCGCCGGCCAGCAGCCGCTGCGGGCACGGTTCGAAGCGCCGCGCACGATCCACATCAACCGCAAGCTGCGCGACCAGGCCGCGCGCCTGAAGTACGAACTGGCCTACTACCTCGGCCACGTGCTGCTGCACGCCGGCGACGGCACGATTCCGCCACGGTATGCGGCCGGCCTCGCCGCTGGCGACACGGTCGACAGCGTCAGCGCGACGATCGCTGCGCGGGACGTGCTGCTGGCCTGGCGCGACTTCGAGTGCACGGCGTTCGCCGGTGCGCTGCTGTGCCCGCGCGTGCCGTTCCGCCAGTTCCTCGCCCGCGAGCAGCACCGGCTCGCCTCGTACGGCAAGCTCGGCGTGACGCCCGCCGTCGTGATGCGACGCATGACCGCGGTGTCCCCGTACCGGCACTGGCACTTCTTCGACGGCTACCCGCCGGGCTACCTGCAGTCGGTCTATCGCGGCAACGGCATCCCCCTGCCCTGGGGCAATATGAGCCTCGTGCCGGATCCGTGCCCGCGCTGGGCGGTGTTCCGGCTGTTGCAGTCGCCGGAGGCGACCCGCGCGCGCCAGGCCATCGGCGATGCGCCGCTGTCGCCCGGACCGACGTCGCAGCTGTCGATCATGGACGACGACGGCCGCACCCGCCTGTTCTGCTGCCACTCGATCGTGGCGCGTGACTCCACCGACACCGTGCACGTGATGTCGGTGGGCGTCGACCTCGCGCCCGCGCTCGACGCGCAGGGTTATGACACGCGCGGCACGATCGCGGCCATCGCCGACGCCTGCCGGCGTGGCGGCGGCGACGGCGCCATTCCCGCCGATGCCGCCCAGCAACTGCGCACAGTCGGTCACGTGCTGAACATCGCCTGGATCGCCGATGCGCTGGCACGGCCGGCTGCCGTGATATGTCCGCGCGCCGGCGGCTGCCCGCGGCCGCGCAGCTGCAGCCCGCAGCGCTGAGACGCGGCGCACAGCAGCCCGCTGCACGCCCACCCGAACTCGTGTAGTATTTTCAGTACTTACTGAAAATACAGCAGAACCATGACCAACCTCGAACAGCGCTTCGTGCAGCACTTCGGCGAGATGGGCAGCCGGTGGGGCATCAACCGCACCGTCGGACAGATCTACGCCCTGCTCTACCTGTCGGATCGCGCGCTGAACGCCGATGAGATCGCCGAGCGGCTCGGCTTCTCGCGCTCGAACGTCAGCATGGGCCTGAAGGAACTCGAGAGCTGGCAGCTCGTGCGGCTGCAGCACCAGACGGGCGATCGGAAGGAGTATTTCTCCACGCCGGACGACGTCTGGGCCATCTTCCGCACGCTGGTCGCCGAGAAGCGCAAGCGCGAGGTCGACCCGACGCTGTCGATGCTGCGCGAGGCGATGCTGGAAACGCCGGTCAACAGCGCCGAATCGCACGCGCTGCAGCGCATTCGCGCCATGCACGATCTCATCGAGATGACGAGCCGCTGGTTCGACGACGTGCAGCGACTCGATTCCCGCACGCTGACGCAGCTGATGCGCCTCGGTTCGAAAGTGCAGCGCCTGCTGGAAGCCCGCAACCGCTTGTCGCTCTCAGCCGGGCGCCGGGGCAGCAGCCACTGACTCGCCGCTGAACCCTGCGCGCAGCACTCACCGAGGATCCAAGGATGGATATCGATCCCGTCACCCTGGCGCGAATCCAGTTCGCGGCCAACATCTCGTTCCACATCCTGTTCCCGAGCATCACGATCGCGCTCGGCTGGGCGCTGCTGTGGTTCAAGCTGCGCTATCGGAGCACGGGCGATGCAGCCTGGCTCGAGGTCTATCGCCTGTGGGTCAAGGTGTTCGCGGTGTCGTTCGCGATGGGTGTCGTCAGCGGCGTCACGATGAGCTTCCAGTTCGGCACGAACTGGCCCGGCTTCATGGAGCGCGTCGGCAACATCGCCGGACCGCTGCTCGCCTACGAGGTGCTTACCGCCTTCTTCCTCGAGGCGACCTTCCTCGCGATCATGCTGTTCGGCATCGGCCGGGTCTCGGACCGCATGCACACGACTGCCACGCTGCTGGTCGCCGTCGGCACGACCCTGTCGGCGTTCTGGATCCTGGTGCTGAACTCGTGGATGCACACGCCGGCCGGCTTCGAGATGCGCGCGGGCGTCGCGCACGCCACCGACTGGGCGGCCATCGTGTTCAATCCCTCGATGCCGTACCGGCTCGTGCACATGCTGCTGGCGTCGGGCTTGACGGTCGCGTTCCTGATCGCCGGGCTGTCGGCCTACCGCTGGCTGCGCGGCGACCACGGCGATGACGTGCGACTGTCGCTGCGCTTCGGCTGCACGCTCGGCGCGATCCTGATCCCGCTGCAGATTCTCGCCGGCGACCTGCACGGCCTGAACACCGTCAAGCACCAGCCCGCAAAGGTCGCGGCGATGGAGGGCCTGTGGGATACGACGCGCGGCGCGCCGCTGCTGCTGTTCGCGATCCCCGACGAGGAAAAGCGCGAGAATCGACTCGAGGTCGCGATTCCGGCGGGCGCGAGCCTGATCCTGACCCATGAACTCGACGGCGAGGTCCGCGGGCTCAATGACTTCGAGGGCAAGCATCCGCCCGTTGCGCCCGTATTCTGGTCGTTCCGCGTGATGGTAGGCACCGGTATCGCGATGCTGGTCGCGAGCTGGGTCGCCGTGTGGCAGCTGCGACGGCGCGCGCAGCTGTCGCGCCCGATGCTGCGCGTGCTGGCCGGCATGACGTTCGCGGGCTGGGTGGCGACGCTGGCCGGCTGGTACGTGACCGAGATCGGGCGCCAGCCCTGGCTCGTCAACGGCGTGCTGCTGACGCGCGATGCGGCCTCGACGGTGCCTGCGCCGCTGATCGGCATTTCGCTGACGATGTACCTGACGCTGTACCTGCTGCTGCTGTCCGCCTACATCTCGGTGCTGTTCTACCTGGCGCGCAAGGCCGGCGATCGCGCCGCGACGCCCGCGGCGGCAGCACCACCCATCGCCGGGGGACTGACCCATGCCTGACTTGACGACGCCGGCGGGCTGGCTGCCACTCGCGTTCCTGATCGTCATGGGGCTCGCGATCCTGGCCTACGTGATCCTCGACGGCTACGACCTCGGCGTCGGCATGCTGCTGCCGTTCGCTACCGACGCCGAGAAGGACATCATGGTGGCCTCGATCGGCCCGTTCTGGGATGCCAACGAGACCTGGCTCGTACTGGGCATCGGCGTGCTGCTGGTGGCGTTCCCGGTCGCGCACGGCGTGATCCTGACATCGCTGTACCTGCCGGTGGCCATGATGCTCGTCGGCTTGATCCTGCGCGGCGTGTCGTTCGACTTTCGCGTCAAGGCGCGCGCCGCCCACAAGCATCGCTGGAACCTGCTGTTCGCGCTGGGGTCGGCCATTGCGTCGCTCGCCCAGGGCTGGATGCTCGGCAAGTACGTGATGGGTTTCGAGAGCACGCCCGCGTCACTCGCATTCGCGCTGCTGATCGCGCTGTGCCTCGCCGCCGGCTACGTGCTGCTGGGCGCTGGCTGGCTGATCATGAAGACCGAGGGCGAACTGCAACGGCGTGCAGTGGCCTGGGGTGGCCGCGCACTGTGGTGGACCGCCGCCGGCGTGGCCGCAGTGTCCATCGTCACGCCGCTGGTCAGCGACCGGATCTTCGCGCGCTGGTTCGCGCTGCCGGAGTTCGTGCTGCTGCTGCCGATCCCGCTCGCGACCGTCACGCTGCTGTGGGTCGCGCAGCGCTCGCTCGGACGGTTGCCGGTGCGGCTCGCGCAAGGCAACCAATACGGCGCCTGGGTGCCATTCGGCTGCACGGTCGGGCTCTACCTGCTCGCGTTCTACGGCCTCGCGTACAGCCTGTTCCCGTATCTGGTCGTCGACCGCATCGACATCTGGCAGGCCGCCAGCGCGCCGGAATCACTGCTGATCATCTTCGTCGGCGCAGCGGTGGTGCTGCCGGTCATCGTCGGCTACACGGTGTTCGCGTACCGGATCTTCTGGGGCAAGGCGCGCGCCCTGGACTACGGCTGACGCGTCGCCCCGCCGCCCGGCCGTTTACTCGGCGCGGCGGCGCTGCGGGGCGCGGGCCTTCTCGCCGATCAGCATCGCAAGCTCCAGGGCCTGCTCGTAGTTCAAGCGCGGATCGACCGTCGAGCGATAGGCGCGCTGCAAGTCCATGTCAGACAGGCCGCGCGCGCCGCCAGTGCACTCGGTGACGTCCTCGCCGGTCAGCTCGATGTGCACGCCGCCGAGATAGGAGCCCATGCTGGCGTGGATGTCGAACGCGAGTTCGAGCTCGCGGGTGATGTTCTCGAACCGGCGCGTCTTGAGCCCGCTCTGGCTGCTCTCGGTGTTGCCGTGCATGGGATCGCAGATCCACAGCACCGAATGCCCGGTGGCCCGCACGGCCTGGATCGCCTTCGGCAACGCCGTCTCGATGTCCTTGGCGCCGAAGCGATGGATCAGCGTCAGCTTGCCGGGCTGGTTCTGGGGATTCAGCGTCGTGACGAGCTGCTGCAGCCAGCCCGCGTCCATCGCAGCGCCGACCTTCACGCCGACCGGATTGGCGATGCCGCGGCAATACTCGACGTGCGCGCCCTCGAGCTGCGCGGTCCGCATGCCGATCCACGGCATGTGCGTCGACAGGTTGTACCAGCGGTTCTGGCGAGGGATGAATCGCGTCTGCGCCTGTTCGTAATGCAGCACCAGCGCCTCGTGGCTGGCAAAGAACTCGGCGCGCAGCGCCTGGTGGACTTCCTTGCCGCTGATCGCCTCGAAGAACTCGAGCCCGTCGGCCACGGCACCGACGATGCGCTGGTACTCGCTCTTGAGTTCCGCATGCCCGACGAAGCCCAGATCCCAGTACTCGGGATGGTGCAGGTCGGCGAAGCCGCCGTCGATCAGCGCGCGGACGAAGTTGATGGTCAGCGCGGCACGTTCGTAGCCCCGCAACAGCAGGGTCGGATCGGGCTCGCGCGCGTCGGCCGTGAACTCGGCGCGGTTGACGATGTCGCCGCGATAGGACGGCAGCGTGACGCCATCGCGGGTCTCGGTGTCGGCTGAACGCGGCTTCGCGTACTGCCCCGCCATGCGGCCGACGCGGATCACGGGCCGCTTCATCGCGTGCGTCAGCACGAGGCTCATCTGCAGCAGGATCTTCAGGCGCTTGGCGATCTTGTCCGATTCGCAGTCATCGAAACTCTCGGCGCAGTCGCCACCCTGCAGCAGGAAGCGTTCACCGCGCTGCGCCGCCGCGAGCTGCTCGCGCAGGTTGTCGATCTCCCAGGAGACGACGATCGGTGGCAGTTTCGCCAGCTGCCCCACGGCGACGTCGAGCGCGGCACGATCGCGATAGGTCGGCTGCTGCTGCGCCGGTTTGGTCTGCCAGCTCGTCGGGTTCCAGTTCTGGTGCGCGGGTGTCTTCATCGTGCCTGCATCCTATCGGACTCAAGTACGCACCGCAAAAACAAAGGCTTGCGGCGACCTGTAAGCCCGGTTTCCCGCGCCATGGGGTGGTCGAGCCCGAAGGCGGCGGTCAGAATGCGCGCCATTCTCAAGGCTCGAAGGAGTCCTGCATGCATTCCGTGCTCGTGCTCGGCGCCGGCAAGATCGGCGCCCTGATCTCTGGTTTGTTGGCCGAATCCGGCAGCTACCGCGTGCATCTGGCCGACGTCGACGGCAAGGTCGCGCAGGCGGTGGTCGGCGCGCATGGCCTCGGCAATCTTGCCGCCTTCCAGGTTGACGCGCGCCACCCCGGCGACTTGCGGGCGCACCTCGCGGCGCACCCGGTCGACGCCGTCGTCTCCAGCCTGCCGTTCTACTGCAACATCGGTGTCGCAGGCGCGGCGCGCGAGGCCAGAGCGCATTACTTCGACCTGACCGAAGATGTCGAAGTGACGCGCGAAGTGCGCCGCATCGCGACCGGGGCGCAGCGCGCGTTCGTGCCGCAGTGCGGTCTGGCACCCGGCGTCATCAGCATCGCGGCGCACGAGCTGATGACCCACTTCGACGAGGTCCGCTCCGTGAAGCTGCGCGTCGGCGCGCTGCCGCAGCACCCGAACAACGTGCTGAAGTATTCGCTGACCTGGTCGACCGAGGGCCTGATCAACGAGTACGCCAACCCCTGCCAGGCGATCGTCGACGGGCGGCTGCTGGATGTGTCACCGCTCGAAGGGCTCGAGGAGATCGAGATCGACGGCACGCTGTACGAGGCATTCAACACGTCGGGCGGGCTGGGCTCGCTCGGCGAGTCGTTCGGCGTCAGCTGCGAGTCGATGAACTACAAGACGATCCGCTATCCCGGCCATTGCGCCCAGATGCGCCTGCTGATGAACGACCTGAAGCTGAGCCAGGATCGCGACACTCTCAAGCGCATCCTCGAGAACGCCGTGCCGCAGACGCTGCAGGACGTGGTGATCGTGTACGCCGCCGTCAGCGGCAAGCAGGAAGGCGAACTGCGCGAGGAGAACTACGTCAACAAGGTGTACCCGCAGCTGATCGCCGGACGCCTCTGGTCGGCGATCCAGGTCACGACCGCGGCGGGCATCACCGCGGTGCTGGATCTCGTGCTGGCGCACCCGGACCGCTACCGCGGCTTCGTCGCGCAGGAGCAGTTTCGCCTGCCGGAGATCCTGGCGAATCGCTTCGGCCGCTACTACGCCACGGGCGGCACCAACGAGGTGTCGTCCACCATGGTGGTGCGCGGGGCAGCCGGACGGCAGCGCGCGGCGCAAGCTGCTGGCGGTGCGACATGAGCGCGCTCGATGCGGGCGCGCGCGCCGCGCTGCTGGCGCGCCTGGGTCTCGCGGCCCGCAATGCCGGCTCGTGCGCGGCGGGTCGCTGGGCGCCGCTGCGCGGCGGCCCGGCCATCGAGGTTCGCAACCCCGCGTCGGGCGAAACGCTCGCGGCCGTCGAACCGGCTACTGAGGACGATTACGAAGCACTCCTGCAGGGCGCGGTGGCCCGGGCGGCGGCCTGGCGCGAGGTGCCGGCGCCGCGCCGCGGCGAGCTGGTGCGGCTGCTGGGCGAGGCACTGCGGCAGCACAAGGACGACCTCGGCCTGCTGGTCACGCTCGAGAACGGCAAGATCCTGACCGAAGGCTGCGGCGAGGTGCAGGAGATGATCGATATCGCCGACTTCGCTGTCGGCCAGTCGCGGATGCTGTACGGCCTGTCGATGCACTCCGAGCGCGCGCAGCACCGGATGATGGAGCAGTGGCATCCACTCGGTGTCGTCGGCATCATCTCGGCGTTCAATTTCCCGGTCGCGGTCTGGGCCTGGAACGCCTGCCTCGCGGCGATCTGCGGCAACGTGTCGATCTGGAAGCCCTCCCCCAAGACGCCGCTGACGGCCATCGCCGTGCAGCAGATCTGCAACCGCGTCTGCGACGAGCACGGCTTTCCGACGGTGTTCGACCTGTTCATCGACGCCGGCGCCGCACTCGCAGAACGCTTCGTCGCCGACCGGCGGGTTGCGTTGGTGTCGTTCACGGGTTCGACGGCGGTCGGCCGCCGGGTCGGCGAAGTCGTTGCCGCGCGCCTCGGCCGTTCGCTGCTGGAGCTCGGCGGCAACAATGCGGTCATCATCGATCGCGAGGCGCCGCTCGCGCTCGCGATCCCCTCGATCGTGTTCGGCGCGGTCGGCACCGCCGGACAGCGCTGCACGACGACGCGCCGCGTGTTCGCGCCGCGCCCGCAGATCGACGACATCGCGCGCCGCCTGGTCGCGGCTTACGCCCAGGTGCGGATCGGCGACCCGACCGACCCGGCGACCTTGATGGGGCCGCTGATCGATGCCGCCGCAGTGCAGCGCTATGAGGCTGCGGTCGCCGCGGCCGTCGCAGCCGGCGGCACACTGCTGTGCGGCGGGCGGCGACTCGATCGGCCCGGCCACTTCGTCGAGCCGGCGATCGTGCGCGCGCGCAACGACTGGGACATCGTGCAGCACGAGACCTTCGCGCCGATCCTGTACCTGATTCCGTACGACACGCTCGACGACGCGATCCGCATGCAGAACGAGTCGGCGCACGGGTTGTCATCGGCGTTGTTCACGGACAGCCTGAGCGCTGCGGAACGCTTCCTGTCGACTTCGGGCAGCGACTGCGGCATCGCGAACATCAATCTCGGCACATCCGGCGCAGAGATCGGTGGCGCCTTCGGCGGCGAGAAGGACACGGGCGGCGGGCGCGAATCCGGCTCGGACTCATGGCGCGCCTACATGCGTCGCCAGACCAACACGGTCAACTGGTCGGGCCGCATCGCGCTCGCGCAGGGCATACGCTTCGAGTTGTAGCGGCCGATGGGCGCGCGGCGCCGCCTCAGTGCTGGCGCGCGCCCGGCAGTTCGAGCACGACGCGCGCCCCGCCCAGCGGCGATGGCTCGAGCGCGAGCCGCCCGCCATAGAGTTCGGCGGTATCGGCGACCATGGCGAGCCCGATGCCATGGCCGGGCGTGCTTTCGTCGGCGCGCCGGCCGCGCTCCGGCCCGTGGTTGCGCAACTCGTCGGGCATGCCCGGCCCGTCATCATCGACGACCATGCGCAGCGCGCCGGCGGCATCCGACGCGGCCTCGATCCGCACCCGCGAGCGGCACCACTTGCAGGCGTTGTCGACGACGTTGCCGAGCGCTTCGGTCAGGTCGGCGGCATCGCCGATGAACTGCGTCCCGGGCGTCAGCGCGAGCTCGATGACGAAGTCCTTCCTGGCGTGCACCTTCAGCATCGCGACTCGCAGCTGCTGCACGATGGGTGCCACGTCGACCGGCTGCTGGCCGATCACGCGCCCACTGGTCGCAGCGCGTCGCAACTGATGCTCGATGATGTCCTGCATCCGCTCGACCTCGGCGCCGACCTGCGCGCGGACCGCGGGGACGTCGGCCGCGCCGCCCATCGCATTGCGGATCACGGCCAGCGGCGTCTTCAGGCTGTGCGCGAGGTTGCCCAGCGTGTCGCGATAGCGCTGGATGCGGCGCCGCTCGCCCTGCAGCAGCGTGTTCAGGCCGTCCGCGACGCCGGCGAGTTCGCGCGGATAGCCCCTGCCGAGCGCGGGCAGCCGGCCAGCTTCGACGGCCTCGATCTCCTGCTGCAGCCTGCGCATCGGGCTGGTCAGCCAGCCCAGCAGCAGGGCGACGGTGCCGAGCACCAGCAGGCCCGCGACGACGAGCCCGCCGAACAGGCGCGTCCGGTAGATGCCGAGCTGCTCGTCGTAGGACTGCATGCTGCTCGCCACGGCGAACACGAGCTGCTGCGGTTCGCGGCCGTTCGCGTACTCCCAGCTGATGCTGCGCGCGGCGATCGCCACCCGCCGGCCGTCGTCGAGGCGCTTGACCTGTGGCGCGGCGACGGCAGCGTCGACTGCGTCGGTCGACGCCGTGAAATCGAGGAAAGTGCCCGCCGCCGACGGCGAGCGCCACAGCGATGCCCCGCCGCGATTGCGGATCTCGGCGTACAGGCCGGAGCCCGGCGTCTGCAGCCGCGAGTCGGCGGATGTGGAAGCACCGGCCACTCGCCCAAGATCATCCGTCTCGGCGGCGGCGATCAGCGCGACGAGCTGCGCATCGAGCAGCTCGCGCAGCGAGCGCTGCGCGAGGTCGCGGAAGATGGCGTCGAGCGCGATCGCGGTCAGGCCGAAGAACACGACCAGCGCGATCGACACCGACACCAGCAGGCGTCGCGACAGCGAATAGACACGACCACCGTAGGCGGCCGCCGGCGTCGGCTCAGCCTGGTTCACGTGCGAGCGCGAAGCGGTAGCCACGCCCCCGCAGCGTTTCGATCGGCCTCAAGGTGTCGTCCGGATCGAGCTTGCGGCGCAGGCGCCCGATGAACACTTCGATGGTGTTGCTGTCGCGCTCGAAATCCTGCTCGTAGAGGCGCTCGGTGAGCTCGGTCTTCGAGATGACGTCGCCCGCGCGCAGCATCATGTGCTCGAGGATGCGGTATTCAAAGGTCGTCAGTTCGATCAGCGCGCCGCCGACGGTCACCGCCTGCGAACGCGTGTCGAGCACGATCGGTCCGCAGCGCAGATCCGACGAAGCCCAGCCCCCCGCGCGGCGCAGCAGGGCCTGCAGGCGTGCGAGCACCTCTTCGAACTCGAACGGCTTGGCGACATAGTCGTCGGCGCCCGCCTGCAGCCCCTCGACCTTGTCCTGCCAGCGATCGCGCGCGGTCAGCACCAGGATCGGAAAGGTCTTCTTGTCGGCACGCAGGCGCCGGATCAGTTCGAGGCCCGGCAGCTTCGGCAAGCCGAGATCGATGACGGCGACGTCCACCGGAAACTCGCGCCCCTGGTAGAGACCTTCCTCGCCGTCCGCCGCGACATCGACACTGAAGCCGGCGGCATGCAGACGATGGCGCAGCGACTCGCGCAACGCGGCCTCGTCTTCGACCACGAGCACCCTCACTGCATGTCCCCGCTGCGCGCATCGACGCGGACCGTGAAGACGCGACCGTCCTCATCGCTGAGCAGCCGCAGCACGTAGACGACCCGGCCACCCTGCTCGACCTGCTCGGCGCGCACGACCCGCGCGCGATAGCGCTTCTGCGCGCGGTCGATGGCTTCATCTAGCGACAGGTCACCCTTGAGCGCCACCGCGCCCGCTGCGTCGTCCACCGCGGCGAGGCCAGTGGCAGCCACCGGACCGCCGCGCGCCGCCGCCGTCGCCGGCGACGCCGCCAGCGTTGCAGCGCCGCTGATGATCAGGATCGCCAGCAGGCGGGCCGCATGGAGCCGCAGTCGCTGGAACAAGTGGGGAATCGACGTCATGGGGCAATGTCCGGACAGACTTGGATACGGATTCTAGCTGTGTCCGCCACGCCGGCGGAAAGTCGGACGGGGGCTCCCGCCCCCGTCCGTCGCCGATTCGTGACCGGAGTCACCGCCAGTCGGTCCGATCAATACTCGGCGGGCCGCACATCCACCCGCACCCGCACCTTCGGGCCCGGATCGTAGGGCAGCGTCATGCTGCCGCGGCGTCCCTGGTAATCGTAGGTGACGTGGTAACCGTCGATGCGCTCTTCCCAGCTCTCGACTTCGCGGATATCGCAGCGCTCGACCGTGTAGGGCCGGCCCTGATACCGGTCGTCGTAGCGACTGTCATACCGTCCGTCGCGGGCATCGCGCCGCGCAGCGGCATCGTGACCCACCGCCGAGCCGATGATCGCGCCGGCGACCGTCGCCGCGCGGCGGCCATCGCCGCTGCCAATCTGGTTGCCCACCGCAGCGCCGATGATGCCACCGAGGATCATCGAGCCCGCCGAGCCGCGCGATGCGCCGCGGCTGTCGTAGCGAGTCTCGCGCTCGTAGCGGGTTTCCTCGTAGCACTCGCGCACCGGCTCGGTGACGCGGATGCGGCGCACGATCGGATCGACGTCGACGACGCGCGCATAGTCATAGTCCGAGTGGCGACGATCGTCGTATTTGCGATCCCAGCCGCGATGCTTGCCGTTATCGGCGAGCGCCGTGCCAGCAACCAGCGTGCCCAGGGCCGCAGTGACCATGGCCAGCTTCCATCCACGACCCGTATTGCTCAACGACATAGTGCCTCCGTTCATCCGAGCCCCCGGCCGCCCGCGGCGGTCCTTTC
The DNA here is from genome assembly GCA_964586725.1 of uncultured Steroidobacteraceae bacterium. Classification (GTDB taxonomy): domain Bacteria; phylum Pseudomonadota; class Gammaproteobacteria; order Steroidobacterales; family Steroidobacteraceae; genus UBA964. Next base: position 23,021 of record CAZPJE010000127.1, read on the forward strand.
TCTGGGCTCGCAGCCAGATTACGGGGCTGTCAATGAATGGGGACTGAACCGCGGGGCAGGCCTGCGCAACGCGGCAAAACCGGCTTCACATTCCGCGTTCGGCCCGCTTCGCTGCCTGCCACAGCGCCTCCCAGCGCGCGGCGGACAGGCCCTCGAGCGGCTCGCCGGCTGCCGTCGCCGTGGCCTCGATGTGCGCGAAGCGCCGCTCGAACTTGCCGGTCGCGGCGCGCAACGCCGCCTCGGGATCATGGCCTAGGTGACGCGCCCAGTTCGCGATCACGAACAGCAGGTCGCCGAGTTCTTCGAACACATGTGCTGAACCGGGATCGACCTGCACCGCGGCATCGACCTCGGCCAGCTCTTCGGCGACTTTGTCGCGCACGTCCGCCGCGCCGGGCCAGTCGAACCCGACCCGGCCGGCGCGCTTGCCGATCTTCTGCGCGCGCGTCAGCGCAGGCAGTGCACGCGCCACGCCCGCGAGCGTGCCGGCATCGCCGCGCGCGGCGCGTTCCTCGGCTTTGCGGCGCTCCCAATCGGCGGTCTGCGCCTGCGCATCGGCGTGACTCGCGCCCGCGAACACGTGCGGATGGCGCCGCACCAGCTTCGCCGCGATCCCGGCGGCGACCGCATCGAAGTCGAACTCACCCTGCTCCTCGGCGATGCGGGCGAGGAACACGACCTGGAACAGCAGGTCGCCGAGTTCGTCGCGCAGCGCCGCGAGATCGGCGCGTTCGACGGCATCAGCGACTTCGAAGGCTTCCTCGAGCGTGTACGGGATGATGGTCGCGTAACTCTGCTCGCGATCCCACGGACAACCGGCGATGGGGTCGCGCAGCCGCCGCATGACCTCGAGCAGCGCCGCGATGCCCTGCCCCGGGCGCTCGCCCTGGCCGGAGTCAGCCATCCTCGCCCCGCAGTACGCGATACAGCGTCAGCAGCATGCCGGCCGTGGCGCCCCAGATGTTGCGCTCGCCCCAGGGCAGATCGGTCAGTTCGACCTCGTGGTCCTCGAAGCGACGCCGACGCCGCACATGGTTGGCGGGATCGAGCAGGAACGACAGCGGCACCTCGAACGCGTCTGCCACCTCGCGCCGGTCGAGCGTCAGCGGATAGTCGGGGCGCAAGATGCCAACCACGGGCGTGACCCGAAACCCGGTGACGATCAGGTGATCCGGCAGCAGCCCGATGACCTCGACGCAGTCGCGCGGCAGGCCGATCTCTTCCTGCGCTTCGCGCAGCGCGGCGTCCACAGGCGTCGGGTCGCCCGATTCGATGCGGCCGCCCGGGAAGCTGATCTGGCCGGCGTGATGGCGCAGATCGGAGGCCCGCTCCGTCAGCAGCACCGCGAGCTCATCGCCCCGGTCGACGATCGGGACGAGCACGGCGGCGCGAGTCGGCGCCTCCGGAAAGTAACGCCGCAGTTCGACCCGGACATCGGCCGTGACCGCACCGAGCCGCCAGTCGTCATCGTCGTTGCCGGGCGCCGCGCTGGGCCGCACTCGCTGGCGGATGAGCTCGCACAGGCGCGGGCCGGGCAATCGAGCCAGGGCGCCGCTCTGCGCTGGATCATCGGGGTTCTGGAACAACGGAACTGGGCACATATCGCTATCATTGGCAGTCTAGCACCCGACGGTGCGCCAGTACGCCGTACCATGACGCTCACGCAGCTCGACGCCCTGTCCCCGATCGATGGCCGCTACGCGCGCGCGGCGGAGCCGCTGCGCGCCACGCTCTCCGAGGCGGGTTTGATCCGTGAGCGCATCCGCGTCGAAGCACGCTGGATCCTGTTTCTCCATGAGCATCGCAGCAAGCTCAGCCGGCTTGCCGGGGTCGCCGGCGCCGGCCTGCCCGCGTCCGTGATCGCCGCGGCGAAGCAGATGGGCGATGCGCCCGCGCCTGACGCCGCGGCCGCGGTCAAGGCGCTCGAAGCGCGCACCAATCACGACGTCAAGGCGGTCGAGTACTACGTGCGCGAACAGCTCGCGGCCGCGGGTGCCAGCGCCGCGACGCTCGAACTCGTGCATTTCGGCTGCACGTCGGAGGACATCAACAACCTGTCATATGCGCGCATGCTGAGCAGCGCGCGCGTGACGCTGCTGGCGGCGGTGGACGAACTCGCCGCGACGCTGCGCCAGTTCGCGCATGCGCATGCGCAACTGCCGATGCTGTCGCGCACCCACGGCCAGCCCGCGACCCCGACCACGCTCGGCAAGGAGTTCGCGAACGTGGCGGCGCGGCTCGGTCGCGCGCGAGCGCGGTTCGCCGCGATCACGATCCTCGGCAAGTGGAATGGCGCAGTCGGAAACTACAACGCGCACGTCGCCGCCGACCCCGATGCCGACTGGCCGGAGCTCGCGCGGCAGTTCATCGAGTCGCTCGGGCTGACGGTCAACGCGTACACGACCCAGATCGAACCGCACGACTGGATCGCCGAGTACTGCGATGCCGTCGCCGCGATCGACACCGTGTTGCTCGACTTCGCGCGCGACTGCTGGGGCTACATCAGCCTCGGCTACCTGCGCCAGCGACCGGTTGCCGGCGAGGTCGGCTCCTCGACGATGCCGCACAAGGTCAATCCCATCGATTTCGAGAACGCCGAGGGCAACTTCGGCGTCGCGAATGCGCTGCTGCGGCATTTCGCCGAGAAGCTGCCGGTGTCCCGCTTCCAGCGCGACCTGACGGATTCGACCGTGCTGCGCAACCTCGGCGTGGCGCTCGCGCATGCCCTGATCGGGTGGCGCTCGCTCGCGCGCGGGCTCGCCAAGGTGGAGCCCGACGCGGCGCGGCTCGCCGCCGACCTCGATCCGGCCTGGGAAGTGCTCGGCGAGGCGGTGCAGACTGTGCTGCGTGCCGCCGGCGTGCCGGACGGCTACGAGTTGCTGAAGGAATTCACGCGCGGACGCTCCATCGACAGACAGGCGCTGCAGCAGTTCGTCGCCACGCTGCCCCTTCCTGCCGCGGACAAGGCGCGGCTCGCCGCGCTGAGGCCGGCAGATTATGTCGGCTGGGCGGCCCGGCTCGCGACGCACAGCTGAATCCCCGCTCGCCATAATCCCGGACCGAGTGAGACCCGGCTCGCGCTTTCGGCGAGCACTGACATAACTGCCGCGCAAAGCGTGACGGGTTCGTCTGCCTTCGCAATGCCTCGCGACGGACGATGGCGCCTATCGCGGCCGCCGAGCCGTGTCAGGGCCAGACGGTTTCGTGGAAACCACCGGTGAATTCGAACTGCGAGTGCTGACAGACGCCCACGTGTCGCGTCAGGCCGCAGCCATTGCGGCGCAATCATCGACGATGACGGTGCTGACCACGCGCGAGGAAATGCGCGCGGCCATCAATCGCATCGCCGCGAGCGCGCAGCGGCTGCTCATCCC
>CAZPJE010000128.1:0-6568 GCA_964586725.1 uncultured Steroidobacteraceae bacterium
GTGCGGAACAGCTGCACGGGCACCGCGGAAGGGTGCGAGCTGCGCGGCAGCCGCTCGGTGCGCGTGCGCTCGTTCAGGAACCACGTGCCCGGATACGACAGCTGGTGCAGCGCGACGTCGAACAGGCTGACATCGATGTCGCGGCCGGTGCCGCTGCGCGCGACGCCGAGCAACGCGGAGACCAGCGCGAGCGCGGTCGTGATGCCGGTCATGAAGTCGATGATCGACAGGCCCATGCGCGCGGGCGGGGTGCCGGGCTCGCCGGTCAGGTGCAGGTAGCCGGCTTCCGCCTGCATCAGGTAGTCGTACCCCGGCCAGGCGCGGCGCTCGTTGTGGCGCCCGTAGGCCGACAGGTGTGCGCAGACGATGCGGGGATTGGCGTCCTTGAGCGCGTCGTAGGTCAGGCCGAGCTTGTCGGGCTGGTCGCCGCGCAGGTTGTTCAGCACCGCATCCGATTTGGCGACCAGCCGCCTGAACGCCTGCTGGCCGGCTTCCGTCTTCAGGTTCAGCGTGACGCTGCGCTTGTTGAGGTTGAAGGTCTGGAAGAAGTGGCTGTCGTGCTCGCCGAGGAAGTGCGGGCCCATGCCGCGCGTCGCGTCACCACCCTGTTCGCGATTCTCGATCTTGACGACATCGGCGCCGAGGTCGGCGAGATACATGGAGCCGAACGGGCCGGCGCCGAAGTTCTCGAACGTCAGCACGCGGATGCCGCGCAGCGGCAGGTGAGGGGCGTTCATCAGATCGGATTCCGTTCGACGAGCTGCCGCGCGATGATGATGCGCTGCATTTCGTTGGTGCCTTCGCCGATGCACATCAGCGGCGCATCGCGGTAGTAGCGCTCGACGTCGAAATCCGTCGAGTAGCTGTAGCCGCCGAAGATGCGCATCGCCTCGAGGCTGTTCTCGACGCCCGCTTCGGAGGCGAACAGCTTGGCCATGCCGGCTTCGAGGTCGCAGCGCTCGCCCGTGTCGTACTTGCGGGCGGCCTGTTCGATCAGCAGTCGCGCCGCTTCGACGCGGGTCGCCATGTCGGCGAGCTTGAGCTGGATCGCCTGGTGCTGCGCGATGGGCTTGCCGAAGGTCTGCCGCTCCTGCGAGTAGCGCAGCGCATCGCGCAACGCGCCGGCGGCGATGCCGGCACCGCGCGCCGCGACATTGATGCGGCCCAGTTCGAGGCCGCCGACGGCGTGCTTGAAGCCATGACCCTCGACGCCGCCGACCAGCTGGTCGGCGGGCACGCGGTAGTCCTCGAACACGAGTTCGGCGCTGTCGATGGACTTGTAGCCGAGCTTCTTGATCTTCTTCGCCGCCTTGAAGCCCGCGCCCTTTTCGCAGATGAACATGCTCATGCCGCTGTGGCGCGGCTGCGCATCCGGGTTGGTCTTGACCAGGATGCCAAAGCAGGTGCCGTAGACGCCGTTCGTGATCCAGGTCTTGGTGCCGTTGATGACGTAGTGATCGCCATCGCGGCGCGCGACGCTGCGGATGCTCTGCAGGTCGGTGCCGGCGTTCGGTTCGGTCAGGCCGATGCCGCCGCGCAGCTCGCCGCTGGCGAAGCGCGGCAGCCAGCGCTGCTTCTGTTCCGGCGTGCCATGGCGCTGCACGCAGGCCGCCATGATCAGGTGTGAGTTGAAGATGCCGACCGGCGCCATCCAGATCGACGAGATCGCCGTGACGAGCCGCGCGTAGGTGGTGGCGGAGAGGCCGAGGCCGCCATACTCGGGCTCGATGATCGCGCCGAACAGGCCCAGCTCCTTCATCTGCTCGACGATTTCCTGCGGATACTCGTCGGCATGGTCGTACTTCTTCGCGATCGGGCGCAGCTCGCGGTCCGCCCAACGTTCGATCGAGTCGATGATCTCGCGGTCTTCGCTCATGGTGTCGACCTCGCTTCAGTAGCCGATCTTGTCTTCGATCGACTGGCCGCGGCGGGCGACCAGGATCGTGCGATCGAACACGCAGACGACCTTGCCGTCCTGGTTCTTGCCGGTGGTGCGCACCGAGACGATGCCGGCGTTCGGGCGCGACGCGGACTCGCGCTTCTCGAGCACCTCGGACTCCGCGTACAGGGTGTCGCCCGCATAAACCGGCGCCGTGAGGCGAATCTCCTTCCAGCCGAGGTTGGCGATCGCTTTCTGGCTGACGTCCGTGACGCTCATGCCGACCAGCAGCGCCACCGTGAGAGGCGAGCAGACGATGCAGCGCCCGAACTCGGAAGCCTTCGCATACTCGGCATCGAAGTGCATCGGATGCGTGTTCATCGTCAGCAGCGTGAACCAAGTGTTGTCGGTCTCGCTGATCGTGCGACCCGGCCGGTGCTCGTAGACGTCGCCGACCTGGAAGTCTTCGTAGTAGCGGCCGAAGGATTCTCTGTAGCGGTTCGGTCCGACAGACTTGGAGGTCTGGCTCATGCTCGTCACCCGGTGTTGTGCAAATGTCCGGACAAATGGTAGGTTGTACGGATTCCGGGTGTCAATCTGCCGCCGCTGCACTCGAGGTAGACCGCGTGACATCGTCGAACAACGCCGCTGCGTCCACCCGCCAGCCCCGCTACCGGCAGGTCGCGGACGAACTGCTCGCCGAAGTGCGCGCCGGGCGAATCCGGGTGGGTGGCAGTTTTCCGGGCGAGCTCGAGCTCGTCGACCGGTTCAAGGTCAGCCGGCACACGGTACGCGAGGCGCTGCGCATGCTCGGCGACCTCGGGCTGATCGAGCGCCGCCAGGGCGTGGGCACAGTGCTGCGCTCGCGCGAGTCCAACGAAGCCTACGTCCAGACCATCCACTCGCCCGAGGAGTTGATGCGTTACCCGGCCAGCAGCCGGCTGGAAGTCGTCGCCACGGCGGAAGTGCGCGCCAATCGGAAACTCGCTGCGCTGATCGGGTGCCCGACCGGTGCGCGCTGGATGCAGATCAGTTGCCTCAGGCGCATGGCGCCAGAGGCAGGCGCCGCAGCGCAGAGCAAGGGCAGGGCGATCTGCTGGGTCGATATCTATGTGTTGCCGGAGTTCGCCGGCGTTGCACGCCTGATCGGCCGGCGCAACGAGCCCGTTTACCAGCTGATCGAGCAGAAATTCGGCGAGAAGGTCGCGCAGGTCAATGTCGACCTGCGTGCGCGGCTGATCGACCCGGTGCTCGCGACCGCACTCGACGTGTCGCCGGGTTCGCCGTCGCTGACCGTCGTGCGTCGCTATACCGGCCACAGTCGGCGCCTGTTCGAGGTCAGCGTGTCGGAGCACCCGGCGGAGCGCTATACCTATTCACTGGAGCTGCGTCGCGGCTGGCAGTCCGCCGACGGCTCCACATCGAGTTGAGGCCAGCCAGATGAGCATCAGCCCCCCGCAGCACGCGCCGAAAGGCCTGCGCAGCTTCCTGTTCGCGCCCGGCAACCATGCCCGCAAGGTCGAGAAGGTGTTCGGCGCCGGCGCCGATGCCGTGATCCTCGATCTCGAGGATGCCGTGCCGGTGGCCGACAAGGACCAGACCCGCGCACTCGTCGTCGCGGCGATGCAGCGGCCGCGTTCGTCGCTGGGCTACGTGCGCATCAACGGTGTCGGCACGCGCTGGTGCATGGGCGACGTCGAGTCTGTGATCGGTCCGTGGCTCGATGGCATCGTTGTCCCCAAGGTCGAGTCGCCGGACCAGCTGCGGCTGATCAGCGAGAAGATCAGCGACGCCGAGCGCCGCTTCGGGCTGCCGGGCGGCAGCATCGACCTGATGCCGATCATCGAGACGGCGCTCGGAATCGAGTCGGCGCGCGATATCGCCGCCGCGGGTCCGCGCGTCCGGCGCCTCGCATTCGGCGGCGGCGATTACACGACCGAGCTCGACATCATCTGGACCGCGGAAGAACACGAATTGGCGTATGCGCGCGCGCGGCTGACGCATGCGTCGCGGATCGCCGGCATCGAGCCGCCGATCGACACCGTCTGCGTGCAGGTCAAGGATGTCGAGCGGTTCCGCCAGTCGGCGTGGAACGGTCGGCGCGCCGGGTTCGCCGGCAAGCTCTGCATTCACCCGGATCAGGTCGCGGCCTGCCACGAAGTCTATTCGCCGTCGCCACAGGAGATCGAGCGCGCGCAGCGCATCGTCGCCGCGTTCGAGGCGGCCGAGGCCGGCGGCTCGGCGTCGATCCGCGTCGATGGCGAGTTCGTCGACTATCCGATCGTCGGGCGGGCGCGGCGGGTGCTTGCGCTGGCAGCACGGATTCGCCCGCCGGGCTGAGCTTCAGGTTCGCCGCTGCGGCATGCGCAGCCACTCGATGACCAGCACGCTGGCGACGATCAGCGCGCTGCCGGCGATCTGCGTCGGCGTCAGCCGCTCGCCGAGGAAAGCCCAGCCGGCCGCGAGCGTGGTGGGCGGGCCCAGCGTCGAGACGACCGAGCCGCGCTGCGCGCCGATGCGCCGCATGCCTTCCGATTGCATCAGGGCCGGGAAGAACATGCAGATCGTGGCGAGGGCCACGAGCAGCAGCCAGCCCTGGCCGTCGATGTCGGCCACTGCGCCCGGCTCGCCCGCGATGACGAGGTGCAGCGTCAACGCGATCGTTGCCGCGGTCATCGAATACAGCGTGAACAGTCCACTGCCGATGATGCGCGTGCAGCGCTCGCCGATCAGGTAGTAGATCGCGTAGCTGACCGCCGAGACCATCACGAGGCCCGCACCGACGAGATTCGCGCGCAGCTCCGCGGCGTCGAATCCGCCCACGGCGAGGAAGATGCCGACATAGGTGGCGCCCGCACCCGCCAGCGAAAGTGGCTGCGGCCAGCTGCGGGTCAGCAACGAGTGCAGCAGCAGTATGATCGCCGGATAGCTGAACAGCAGCGAACGCTCGAGGCTCGCTTCGATCATCGTCAGCGCGAGGAAGTCGGTCATCGCGCCGATGTAGTAGCAGAACAGGCCGGCGAGTCCCGCGAGCAGCGTCGGTCGCAGTGGCGCGGCGCGCAGCGACGCGCTGCCCTCGCGCCACAGCACGAAAGCCCAGAACAGCGGCACGGACAGCAGCGCGCGGATCGGCACCAGCAGGTCCCAGCTCACGCCCAGCGCATAGAGCTGCTTGGCGAAGATGCCCTTGATCGCGAACAGCATCGCCGCGCCGGCGCACAGCACTGCGCCAGTCAGCAGGTAGGCGCGTGACGGCGCAGGCGTCTGCGTCAAGGAGTCGCGCCGTGCCAGGTGGTGAACGAGGCGGCGGCGTCGCGCGGCGGCTGGTACTCGTTGATGCGGGCGGTCTCGTCCCGATAGCCCAGCGCCATGCCGCACACCATCGTCAGCGAGGCCGGGATCGCCAGCTGCTCGCGCACGACGCGATGCAGTTCCAGCCACGCGGCTTGCGGACAGGTGTCGAGGCCATGCGCGCGCGCCAGCAGCATGACGTTCTGCAGGTACATGCCGTAGTCGAGCCAGCTGCCGCGGGCGAGGCGCGCGTCCATGAAGAAGTACAGCGCGACCGGCGCGTCGAACAGCTCGTAGTTGCGGGCGTGCTGGCGCTGGCGGCCCGCCTGGTCGCCGCGTTCGATGCCGATGTGGCCGTAGAGTCCGAAACCGCAGGCCCGGCGCCGCGCTAGAAAGGGTTCGGGAATGGGATTGGGGTAATACGCCCACTCCGGCTCGATCGACCCCGACGCAAACGCCGTCAGCGCGGCAGCCCGCAGCGCCTGCAGCGGCTCGCCGCTGACGACGTGCACGCACCAGGGCTGCATGTTGCTGCCACTCGGGGCCCAGGCCGCTGCGCCGAGAATCTCGGCGACGATCCCCGCGTCGACGGCGCGTGGCGAGAAAGCGCGGATCGAGCGCCGCGAGCGGATCGCTTCTGAGACGTCCATGGCTGATACCGGCGGGCTGAGCCGCCGTTCCGGGCTGAATGTCCGGACATTCTAGGTGGTGACGGCCTCGCGGGCGAGCGTCGCGCGCTTGCGGCCCTTTGAGAAGTGCGCGAGCGCCCAGATGCAGCCGCCGGCGATCATGACCTCGCCGAGGTTGTCGAGCTTCAGCGCCTGGAACGGCGGCGTCGCGCTGATGAACATCAGGATGCCGCCGAGCGCCATCCACGGGAAGCTGCGCTTGACCCACAGCACCATGCCGGCCCCGATCACGACGAAGCAGGTCACGAGTTGCGGCCAGGGCGGGCCGCCACCGGGCACGACGACCTGTGTCGACAGGCAGAACTTGTCGGCGGCGACCTGAACTGAGTAGCGAACCAGGCCGAACTCGCAGACCGGGTACAGCGATTTCTCGAAGAAGTAGGGGATGTCCCAGAGCATCCAGAACACGGTCAGGCCGCAGAACGAACCCATGACCCACTTCTTCTGCGCCCAGCCGATGTCGGCGATGCGCAGGATCGCGCCGGCCGCGATGATCAGCCACGCGCCCATCAGCCAGTGGATCCAGAACCGCGGCCAGGAAATCGCTTCGAGCAGCGGACCGAGGCCGACCCAGCTGCCGATGCCGACGATGAAGTTGTCATAGAACAGGCCAAACTGCGGGACCATCAGCACCAGCGCGATGGCGAGACCGGTCGTGCGCCAGATACTGACCAGCCAGTAAAGCAGCAGCAGCTGCAGTCCGGCCTGG
>CAZPJE010000129.1:0-37909 GCA_964586725.1 uncultured Steroidobacteraceae bacterium
CGCATCATCAGCACGGCATCGCAGCTTGCTTACAAGGGCGCGCCGGGGTTCAGTCATTACACGGCCGCCAAAGGCGCGATCGTCTCCTTCACGCGCTCGGTGGCGCTCGAGGTCGGTGCGAGCGGGATCACGGTGAACTGCGTTGCTCCGGGCGCCACGCGCACGCCGATGCTTGCCGATGTGCCAGACGATCTGCTCGAGCAGATCCGTCGCGCGATACCGCTCGGACGGCTCGCCGAGATCGACGACATCGTCCCGAGCTATGTGTTTCTGGCCGGCGAAGAAGGTCGCCATTTTCACGGCCAGTGCATCAGCCCGAATGGTGGTGATCAGTTTCTGTAGTTTCGGTTTTTGTTCCTCGGCTTGTTTCGTGCTTTTATTTAGTCAGGGTCGTTCACAGGGGAGTGTTGAATATGCGTCTGTCGAGATTTTTGCAGCGAGCCGCCGGCGTGACGGCGGCGACATTGTGTTGTGCCGCTGCCGGCGCAGCCGAGCCGGCTGCGCAATCGGGCTCCGATATGGAACTGGCGGAGGTCATCATCACCGGCCAGCGCCGCGAAGAGTCGTTGATCAAGGCCGCGGTCGCGGTCGATGTGTTCGATGAAGCGGCCCTGCGTGACGCCAATGTCACGCGACCCGGCGACTTCCTGGCGATGTCCCCGAACGTCACGTTCGTGCAGTCGAGCAGCCCGGGCGAGTTGTTCGTCACGATCCGTGGCAACACCCAGGTGCGCGAGGGTGACACCTCGACCGCGCTCGTGATCGACGGCGTCCAGCAGCTCGGCCAGAACACGATCAACCAGGAACTCTATGCCCTGCAAGCCATCGAAGTGCTGAAGGGTCCGCAGGGCAGCCTCTATGGCCGCAACGCGCTCGGTGGCGCCATCGTGATCCGCACGCGTGATCCGAACTTCGAGACCTTGGAGGGTGAACTCAAGGCGGGTGTCGGCAACGGCGGCGGCATGACCGGGTCGGCGTCGGTGTCGGGTCCGCTCAGCGACACGCTCGCGTTCCGCGCCGGCGTGTCGTCGCGCCGCACGAACGGCTTCTATGAGAACGTGTTCACGGGCGAAGAGCCGCACCGCTTCAACGAGACCACCGCATCCGGGCGGTTGCTGTGGAAGCCCACCGATGCCTTGAAGGTCGACTTCAAGGCGCGCTGGCAGGAGATGACCGGCGGCGCCCTGGGCTGGAACGCACTGCTGACCAACGGCTTCTCGCCGGCCGGCGGCTTCCTCGCCAACGTGTACGGCCTGTTTCCGAACGCCACGGCCGTCGACGGCGACAACACGTCGATTCCTTACGAGGCCAACATCCCTGGGTTCGCCGACAACTATCGCATCGGCGTATCGCTCAAGGTCGACTACGAAGCGTCGGTCGGCACCTTCACCTCGGTGACGAGCTATGAGAAGTCGCGCGACTTCTTCGGTGGCGACTCCTTCCCGTACCGTTTCCGCGGCGGCTTCCCGGTCGGTGCGACGGCGCTGCCGCCCGGCGGAGAAACGCAGTCGACGTATCGCGAAGACGAGTTCCTGCAGCAGGAAATCCGTTTCAGCTCGCCGCAGGATCGCAAGTTCCGCTACGTGCTCGGCGCCCAGTACATCAAGTACGATCCGCTGATCGAGACCATGTCCGCGCTCGACAACAACGGCGTCAATTTGCGCCGCGCGCCCAATCCACGGGGCTCGTTGAACCAGACGACGGGCTGGACTGCGGGTGAGCAGTCGAACAGCGCGATCGCCGGCTTCGCGAACGTGTTCTATTCGTTCACCGATCGTCTCGAACTGACCGTGGGTGCGCGCTACGACAGGGATGAAAAGGAGCAGCAGAACTTCGTGGGCTGCAATCCGTCTGCTGCGGGTGAGATCATCGTTTCGGGCGCCGTGTTCTGCGACTCGACGCTGCGACAGAACATCTCGGTGCCGACGTTCGTTCGCCGTCCGGGTGCCATTCGCGAAGCCACGTTCAGCAAGTGGCAGCCCAAGGTCTCGCTGCGCTATGACTTCTCCGACTCGATGTCGGGTTACGCGTCCTACGCCATCGGGTTCAAGACGGGCGGCTTCAATCCGTTTGGCACGCGCGCGTTGCTGCAGGTCTTCAATCCGAATACGACCGTGCGGGATATCTTCGGGCAGGAAGAGGCGAAGACCTACGAAGTCGGCCTGAAGTCCGAGTTCTGGGATCGCCGCGCGCGGTTCGGTGTGGCGGCGTTCTTCTCCGACACCACGAACGCCCAGTTGCTCGAGTTCCGCCCGGAAGCCACGCTGTTGGCCATTTCCACGGCTGACCAGATCGACATGAAGGGCATCGAGGCGGACATCACGGCCGCTGTCACGAGTGCGCTGACGTTGCAGGTCGCGGTGGGTTACACCGATACCAAGATCAACGAGTTCTCGGGTGCTCCTGCGATCGAGGGCGGCTCGCGCCCGCAGGTGCCCAAGGTCACGGGCTCGGCGGCGGGTACCTACAAGTGGCAGCTCGGTGACAACCTCGCCGGCGTCGCGCGTCTGGACTATACCTACACGGGCAAGACTTACTGGGACTGGGCGAATACGGAAGGATCCGCACGTTCACCGTTCGGTCTCGTCAACGCGCGCTTCGCGCTCGAGTCGGACACCTGGAGCGTGGCGATCTGGAGCCGTAACCTGACGGACAAGGCCTACAACGCCGAGGTGATTCCGATTCTGCCGGGACTGGTTGATGCGCTGTGGCGCGCGCAGCCCCGCAGCTTCGGCATCGAGTTCGGCTACAACTGGTAAAGAGCAAGGCCGCGACTCGTTGACGTTCACGCACGGCGTGGGCGTCAGCGGGTCGCGGTGACTTTCGCAAACGGAGAGTGTCGAATGAGCGATGGCCCTGTTCCGGACGCCAAGGCGTCGGCGTTGATCGTCGTGGACATGCAGAACGGCTTTCTCGATCCGGCTGGCTCGTGCGTCAAGGCCGGTTTTCCCGCCGGTGTGCTGACGCCAGCCCTCGAACCCTGCGTCCGGGCCGTCAAGGCCGCTCGCGGTGCAGGCGTTCCCGTGATCTTCACCCGTTACACCTATCGCTCGGATTTCGGCGACGGCGGGTTCATGCTGCGGGAGAAGTTCCCGATGCTGTCAGCCGTCGGCGCGCTGATCGCGGGCAGCTGGGATCAGGCCGTCGTGCCGGAACTCGAGCCGCAGCCCAACGACTACGTGATCGACAAGAACCGGCCGAGTGCGTTCTTCGGCACGCCGCTGGAGTCCTATCTCTCCGGTCTCGGCGTGCGCGAGGTCGTCGTGTGCGGCGTGACGACGAACTGCTGCGTCGAGACCACGGTGCGCGATGCGGCGCAGCGGGACCTGCGCACCTTCGTGTTGACGGACGCAGTGGCCGAGTGGGAACTCGAGCGCAACAATAACGCCCTGCGCTGCATGGAACTGCTGTTCGCGCATGGCCTGACGACGGCGCGCCTCGAAGCGGCCTGGGGCTAGGGCGCGCTGCGCTTCGCAAAGTGGATGTCGAAATGACGCGAATCACTGTCCTGTACTACTCGAACTTTCGCGGTCAGACCGAGAAGCTCGCGTTCGCCATCCAGCGCGGCGCGCAACGCGTGCCGGGCACTGACGTCGTGCTGCTGCGGGTCGAGGATGCGGACCAGCACTGGCAGCTGCTGCAGGACTCCGACGCCATTATCTTCGGCTCGCCGACCTACATCGGCAGCGTCGCGGCGCGCTTCAAGCAGTTCATCGAACTGCTGTCCGGCGACATCTGGCTGAACCGGAAGTGGGTCAACAAGATCGCCGCCGGCTTCACCGTGTCGGCGGGGCGCAGCGGCGACAAGCTCAATTGCCTGCAGCAGATGGTCATCTTCGCGTCGCAGATGGGCATGATCTGGGTGCCCGTCAGGCTGCTGGGCGGAAACTACTCGAGCCAGGGAAGCGAGGAAGACCTGAACCGCATGGCCGGCTACATCGGCGTCATGGCCCAGGCCAACATCGACGAGCCTGTGGAAATCGCGCCGCCAGCGGCCGATATTCGAACCGCAGAGGATCATGGCGAACATGTCGCCCAGGTGACGCGCATGTTCGTGCTCGGGCGGGCAGCGGCTGCGAGCGCGCCTGCCGCCTGACGTTCGCGGTCAGTTCCGTCGCCGCCGCAGGCCCTGCATGAAGCGGGTCTCGAGCGCATCATGAACTGACGCTTCGATCGCGTCCGCGCCGAGCCACTCTAGCCGCAGTTTCTCCCAGTCGCGCTCATCCATCTGGCGCGCTTGTCCGAGGCCCTGGCGCAGCAACTGCATCTCGATCTCGCGGCGCAGCGCGGCATCGTCGGGCGGCGTCGTGCCGCCACTGAGGATCTCGGTGCGGACGCACAGCACGCGCAAGTGTCGTTCGCGCGCGGCGTCATCCAGTTTTAGGAACTCAGCGGAGTCGGTGCGCGCGAGCGCCTGACGCAACGCCTGCAGGATGGCCTTGTTCGGCCACCGTGGCACGCCGTCGATGCAGGCGACGGCGGCCTCCTTCAGTGCGGTGCGCTCCGTCTCGGGGTTGCCGCCGATCACGGCGCGCTGATAGGCGCGCACGTGCTGCGCGGCCGTCCGCACGTTGCTTTCCGCCGCTTCGGCGTCGCGCTGCGCGAGCCCGGCGATCGACTTCTCATAGCGCGACATCCCGCGCAGGAAACGGTCGCGCAGTGCGCGCGCGTCGCCACGCGGCAGCTCGCCGATCGCATCGAAGGCCGCGTGCCAGTCGCGCAGCTGCGCTTCGCCGGAGGCGCGGTCTGTCGCGCCGTGCTGGCCTGCCTGTTCGATCTGTTCGCACAACGCCTCGACCTGCGCCTTGGCCTGCCCGAGTGTCGCGGCCTGTTGCGCGAACTCCTGCTGGCGACGTTCGTACACGCCGTTGCACAGCGCGCGGAACTCGTCCCACAAGGCCTGTGACTGGGCGTGGGGCACGGGTCCGGTCTCTTTCCATTGCGACTGCAGTCGCTTGACCTCGTCCGTGGCGCGCGCGACGTCCGTGGACGCCGCGAGCTGCTGCGCGCGCGCGATCAGGGACTGCTTGTCGGCGAGGTTGCGCGCGTGCCAGTCGTTGACGCGGGCGCGCAGTCGATCCAGCGCGCGGAAGAAATCCGCATCCAGTGAACGACCGGCGTCGCGGTCGACGGGCACGTGGCTGCGCCATTCCTGCGGCGCTTCGCGCAGCACGCGCATGATGAGCGGGTAGTCCGGTTGTTCGCCGGAGTCCTGCGGCGGAACCCCGGCCTCGAAGTTCAGCACGCGCTCGAGCACCTGGCGGCGCGCGTCGAGGTTGGCGCGACGGATCGCGGCCTGTTCGGTGAAGTAGACCTGGCAGGGCTGGAAAGCCTTCTGGAATGCCTGTTCGAAGCGTTCCGATTCGGCGCTCGCGCCGACCGCGAGCCCCTTGTTGATCGTGCGCCATTCCTGGCGCAGCGCGCGGATGTGCTCCGCCAGCGTGTCGGGTGCCTCGTCGACGCCGATCAGCGCTTCCATCTCCTCGATCAGCTCGAGGCGTTTGGGGGCGGCGACGTAGTCCTTCCACTGGCGCAGCTCGTTGAGGCGCAGGTCGAGCTGCTCGAGATTGCGCTGCAGGTGCGGTGGCAGCGTGCTGGCGTCCGGCAGCAGCAATTCGAGCGACTGGCGGAAGCGCGCGGCCTTGCGGGTATCGCCGCGCTTCAATGCGGCGCCGCTCAGGCGGATCAGGCTGACGATCTCCGCCTGTGCCTGCGCTTCGGCAGTCGACTGCGCTTCGGCCGGCGCACTGGTCTCGGCGGCAGCCGGCTCGCCGGAAGCTTCGTGTGTCGCCGCCGGGTCTGCATCGGACTGCACCGTCGCGGCTTGCGCGGCAGTGGCTTGTTGTGCAGCAGCTTGGTCTGCCGCGGCCTGCGCGGCCTGCGCGGCTGCTGCTGCCGATGCCTGCTGCTGCGCCTCACGTTCTGCCTCGAGGGCGAGCGCCCGTGCCTCTTCGGCGGCGCGCGCGGCGGCGAGGCGCTCGACTTCGCGATCATGCGCAGCGATCACTTCGCGGCAGCGCTCGAACGCTTGCCGGGCACGCTCGCGGATGCCGGCATCCACGTGTTCCGGCAGCTCCTGCCAGCGCATGGTCAGCGCTGCCAGTGTCGGCGCATACAGCGCGTCGTGCGGGCGCGCGGCGTGCTTTTCGATCGACGCGCACAGCGATTCCGCCTCGGTGTTGGCCTGTGCTACCGCGCGCTGTTCAGCGAGCAGCGCGTCGTGCCGTTGCTTGACGAGCTTGTATGCCGCCTTGTCGCGGCCGCGCAGGCGCGGCAGCAACTCACTCCACAGCGCCGGATCGTGGATCGCGGTCGCCGCAGCCTGTCGCACGCGTGTCGTCTCGCCTTCCACGGCGAGGCGCAGCAGTTCGGCGCTGTCGAGCGCGCCCGATTCGATGCTGTGCAGCAGTCGTTCCTGTTCAACCGGATCGACGGCCGGTGGCGGCGGCTCGGGCGGCGCCACGGGCACAGGCTCCGCGGCAGCCGGGGGCGGCGGTGGGGGAGTGGGACCGAAAATGCGCGACAGGAGCTTCACAGGGCCGCAATGGTACAGGATCGGCGCAGCAGGGTCGGGTCAGGGCCAGCCGGCTGCGAGCCGGCGTGGCGAGAACACCGGGATCGGGCTGTTCACGGCGTGCACGCGGCAGTCTATTTCGCCGCGAGTCCGTGCGGCCGCTGCGGCAGCCGGTCTAGAGTCCAAGGCTGTGTCGCGAGACCCTGGAGCTGCCCCCAGCATGTCGCCCTCAGACCTGATCCGTGACCTCGACCTCGCGCCGCATCCCGAAGGGGGCTACTTCCGCGAAACCTATCGCGCCGCGCAGCAGGACGCGCAGGGTCGCGCTGCGTCGACGCTGATCTACTTCCTGCTGCTTCCCGGGCAGGTTTCGAAGCTGCATCGCATCGATGCGGACGAGAGCTGGCACCTGTACCTGGGCGGGCCGCTGCTGATCCACGAGCTCGATCCCGCGACGCCGCAGGCGCCGCCGCGCACGACGCGGCTGGGGCGTGAGCTCGCGCGGGGGGAACGGCCGCAGCATGTCGTGCCCGCGGGCTGCTGGTTCGGCGCCGAACTCGCGCCCGGAGAGGGATTCGCGCTGGTGGGCTGTGGCGTGGCGCCCGCCTTCGACTTCGCGCGGTTCGAGCTTGCGACGCGCGAGGACATGCTCGCCCGATTCAGTGGCGCCGCCGCGCCGTTGATCCTGCGCCTGACGACGGGGTGACAGCATGCGTGTCGACGTGATCCTCGAAGCAGGGCTGCCGGCCGCGCGGGTCGAAGCGCTGGCGGTGCAGGCGGAGCGCTACGGCATCGAGACCCTGTGGGTCGCGAGCTTTCCGGCGCGCCGCGATCCGGTGCCTGCACTCGCGTGGGCGGCGCGCGCGACGACGAAAATCCGGCTCGCGACCTTGCCGGTGAGTCCCTACGAAGTGCATCCGCTGCGCATCGCCGACCAGCTGCTGACGCTGAACGAACTGACCGGCGGCCGCGCGACCATCCTGATCGGTGGCCTGGGCCACTCGGTATCGAGTGTCACCGGTCTCGAGCCGGTGCGGCGCGTGACAGCGGTCAAGGACACGATCCGGATCCTGAAGGGACTGCGCCCTGACGAGACGCTGCAATATCGCGGCGAGATGTATTCGCTGCTGAACTACCGTGCCGACTGGGCAACGCAGCCGCCGCCGCGCATCTATGCGGGCGCGAGCTTCCCGCAGATGATGCGCATGGCCGCGGGCTGCGCCGATGGCTCGATGCTGTCGGATGCGCCGCTCGGGCGGATGCCGGAGATCATGGGCTGGGTCGATGCGGGGCTGGCGGCGGCGAACCGCTCGCGCGCCGAGTTCCGGCTCAACAACTTCATGGCCTGGCACATCAAGCGCGATCGCGCGGCGTCGCTGGCCGAGGCGCGCCGCGAGCTGATCTGGCGCGGCTTCCTGTTGCCGTGGTTCACCGAGACGTTTCTCGACCCCGCCACCGCGAAGATGATCGAGGCCAGCAAGCCTGCATTCCTCACGGCGTTCTTCTCGCGTTCGCCGCACATCGAGGGCGTGCCGGAGCCCGTGATCGAGGCGATGGTCGAACACCTGACGCTGGCGGGCGACCTCGGCGACATCGAGCGCACGGCGGGCAAGATCCACGCGCTGGGCGCGGCGGGGCTCGATGAAGTCGCGCTACGGCTGCACGACGATCCTGAAGAAGGGCTGCGCCTGATCGGCGAGCACCTGCTGCCAGCGCTGCGTTGAGCGCGGGCGACGGCTTCAGTCGATGCCGTAGATCCGATGCCGCTCCGGCGTCAGCAGGCCCAGCATCGTGCCGTCGCGCGACAGGCTGCGATTGCGCTGGCCCAGCCCTTCGGCACCGAAGGCGCGGCTGATCATGTCGTTCCAGATCTGCTGCGCTTCGTCGTCGACGCGGATCTCGATGCGCCCCCAGACCATCACGTGCGCCATGGTGCCGGGCTTCGAGATGGCGACGCAGGCGCGCGGATCGCGCTCGAGGTTGCGCACCTTCTGCTTGCCGGTGAGGCTGAACAGCAGCTGCGGCGGGCGCAGCCCCATCATCATCGGCGTGACATGCGGGCCGCCGTCGCGACCGATCGTTGCGAGGTGGACCCAATCGGTCGGTGCGTGCAGGAATTCGATCGCGTGCAGCAGTTTGGGGTCCATCGCGCTAATCTAGCGCATCGACCGCATGCGCAGCCATCGTCATCTCTCGCTACTGGTGCTCGTCGCCTTCGCGCTGTCGGGCTGCGTGACGCTGTCGCTGGACGTGCCGCGGCCACCATCGTCGACCTACACCGGCCCGCCGGCGCCGGAGCTCGACGGCCTGTGGGCTGACAACTTCTCGGGCCCGGGCGCGGACTCGGCTTTCCGGCTCGTCGCGGATGGCCTCGATGCGTTCGCGCTGCGCGTGCAGCTGATGCGCCGCGCGCGTCATACGCTCGACCTGCAGTACTACATCATCCATGCCGACGAGACCGGCCAGCTGCTGGCGGCGGAGGTGCTGCGCGCTGCGGACCGGGGCGTTCGGGTGCGCATCCTGCTCGATGACATCTATGCCGCAGAAAACGATCGCGCGCTGCTCGCGCTCGACAGTCACCCGGCCATCGAGATCCGGCTGTTCAATCCGTGGCGGCGACGCTCGGGCGTGGCCGGACGTGTGTTCGACCTGATTGCCACCGGCGGTCGCCTGAACCAGCGCATGCACAACAAGCTGTTGCTGGCCGACGGTGTTGCGGGCGTGCTCGGCGGGCGCAATCTCGGCGACGAGTACTTCGCGCTGCACCGCGAGCTCGACTTCCGCGACCTCGACGTGCTCGCAGTCGGCGCCGCCGGGCGCTCGGCCGGGCGCTCGTTCGATGCATTCTGGGCCAGCGAGTACGCCGTGCCAGCAACGGCGCTGCGCCTTGCGCGGCCGCCGCCCACGCTCGCGGAACTGCAGGGCGCTGTCGAGACGCACTCCGCTGCGATGGCATCGCGGCCATTCGCGCTCGCCATCGACGATGCGCCGCTCGCGCGCGAGACTGCCGCGGGCCGGCTCGCGCTGCAACGCGCGCCGGGCACGGTGGTGGCTGACGATCCGGACAAACTGAGCCCGCGGCGCCGCACGCGGCGCGACGACCTGATCGCGCAGCTGCAGGCCATCACCGGTGAACCGCGCCGACGGCTGCTGATCAGCTCGCCGTACTTCGTGCCGGGGCGTGCCGGCGTCGAGCGCCTGGGCGCGCTGCACGGCGCCGGGGTTTCGATCCAGGTGCTGACCAATTCCTATCGCGCGAACGACGTGCGCCTGGTGCACGTCGGCTACGCCAAGTACCGCGTGCCGCTGCTGCGCGGTGGCGTCGAGCTGTTCGAGCTGCGCCGGCGCACGGCTGAAACGGTAGCGCGCGCGCGCCAGCAGGCCTTCGGATCGGCAAACGCGAGCCTGCATGCGAAGTTCGTCGTGCTCGACGAACGCTGGTTGTTCGTCGGTTCGCTGAACATCGATCCGCGCTCGATCGTCCACAACACCGAGATCGGCGTCGTCATCGACAGCGAGGTGCTGGCGAACGAGGCGGTGCGCCTGTTCGACCAGGCGAGGGCGCCCGAGCACAGCCACGCCGTGCGGCTCGCGCCCGGCAGCCGTTCACGACTCGAGTGGCACTGGGTGCAGGATGGCGCTGCGCAGAGCTCGCAGATCGAGCCCGGCATGAACGCGTTCGAGCGCGCGATGATCCGCCTGTTGCGCTGGGTGCCCGGACTCGAGGCGCAGATCTGAGCGGGGTCAGCCGAGTTGCGCGATGACGTGGTCGACTTCGGCGGCGCCGCCGAGGATCACGGGCACGCGCTGGTGGATGTTGCGCGGCTGGACATCGAGGATGCGCTGGCCGGGCGCCGCGAGTGCCTTGCCGCCGGCCTGCTCGATCAGCATCGCCATCGGGTTGGCTTCGTACATCAGGCGCAGCTTGCCGTCCGGCGCCTTTTTCGTCGGCGGATACATGAACACGCCGCCCTTCAGCAGGATGCGGTGCACGTCGGCGACCATCGAGCCGACGTAGCGGCTCGAGTAGCCGTTGTCCTGCGCCCAGTCGAGGTAGCGCTGAAAACCCTCGGGGAAGGTGCGGCGATTGCCTTCGTTGACGGAGTAGCTCTTGTGCGAGGGCGGCGTGCGCAGCCCGCGCTCGACCAGCATGAAGGCGCCCACGGCCGGGTCGAGCACGAACATGTCGACGCCGCGGCCGATGCTCATCACGAACACGGTCGATGAGCCATAAAGCACGTAGCCGGCCGCGACCTGCTGCGCGCCCGGCTGCAGCAGCGATCCCTGCGCGTCGCGCGCGCGGCGATCATGGCGCAGGATGCTGAAGATCGTGACGACGCCGCCGCAGACGTCGAGGTTCGACGAGCCATCGAGCGGATCGAACAGCACGCAGTAGCGGCGCTCGCCATGGGCTTCGTCGCGCAGGATCACCGGCTCCTCGTTCTCTTCCGAAGCGACGATGGCGACGCCTTCGCGGCCGCCCAGCACGCGCAACAGCGTGTCGTTCGCGATCACGTCCAGCTTCTGCTGCGTTTCGCCCTGCACGTTGTCGGCGCCGGCGCTGCCGAGCACGTTCTCGAGCCGCGCGAGGCGCACTTTCGCCGCGATGATCTTCGCGGAGATCGACAGGGCCGAGAGGATCCAGGACAGCGTGCCGGTCGCCTCCGGGAAATCGGCCTGCTGCTGCAGGATGTGGCTCTGGAGCGTGACGATGCTGCGCGAGTTATCGGCGGTCATGGCGCGGGCCTGGCTGCAAAGCGCCGGATTCTGCCACAGCTGCCTGCAACCTCACGCGCCGCGGCTTACACTTTCGGGATGCGGCTCACGCCACACCCCTCGACGCCCCTGCCGGTTGGCTGGAACCTGGCCGTGCAGTGGCACGCCTGTCCGCAGCGGCTCCGGCTGGCCTGGACGCTGCGGGGCGACCTGGCTGCGATATGTTTGCCGGGCCCGGCTGCGCCGGCGCAGCGTGACGGGCTCTGGCGTCGCACCTGTTTCGAACTGTTCGTCGCCGACCCGGTCGGCGAGGGCTATCGCGAGTTCAATTTCTCGCCATCGTCCGAATGGGCCGCCTACACCTTCACAGGCTATCGCGAGGGCATGACGGCGCTCGAGTTGCCCGAACCGCCGCAGGTCCGGCTCGACATCGACACCAGCGGATTGCAGCTGACAACCTTGCTGCCGCGGGCGGCATGGGGGCCTGCACTGGCCGGGCGCGCCCAGCGCAGGCGCTGCGCGTTCGCCGCCGTGATCGAGCGCGCCGACGAGAGCATTGCCTACCTCGCGCTCGCGCATTCGCCGGGGCGCCCCGATTTCCATCATCGCGACGGTTTCGCCGTCGAACTGGAGCTCTGACCGTGTCCCACGTGCTGTTCGGCATTGATCGGCTGCTCAACGAACCGGCGCTGCGCGCCGCACTCGCAGGTCGCCGCGTCGCGGTGCTGGCGCATCCGGCATCGGTGACGCGCGAGCTGTCGCACACGCTCGATGCGCTCGAATCACTGCCGGAGCTGCGCATCACGAGCGCGTTCGGCCCGCAGCATGGGCTGCGCGGCGACAAGCAGGACAACATGATCGAGTCGCCGGACTTCCACGACCCGGTGCACGGTGTTCCGGTGTTCAGCCTGTACGGCGAAGTGCGTCGTCCGACCGCGGCGATGCTCGAGACATTCGACGTGCTGCTGGTCGACCTGCAGGATCTGGGTTGCCGCATCTACACGTTCATCACGACGCTGCGCTATGTGCTCGAGGCTGCCGCCGCGACCGGCAAGTCGGTCTGGGTGCTGGAGCGGCCGAATCCGGTCGGGCGTCCCGTCGAAGGCCTGACACTGCGCAGCGGCTGGGAGAGCTTCGTGGGCGCGGGCCCGATGCCGATGCGCCACGGCCTGACGATGGGCGAGCTTGGGCGCTGGTTCATCCGCACGCTGGGGCTCGACGTCGACTACCAGGTCGTCGCGATGCGCGGCTGGCAGCCCGACGCGGCGCCGGGCCACGGCTGGCCGCTGCTCGAGCGCAGCTGGGTCAACCCGAGTCCGAATGCGCCGAACCTGTCGATGGCGCGCTGCTACGCCGGCACCGTGATGCTCGAGGGCACGACGCTGTCGGAGGGACGCGGCACGACGCGACCGCTCGAACTGTTCGGCGCGCCTGATCTCGATGCACGACGGCTGGTCGCGACCATGCATCGGCTCGCACCCGACTGGCTGCGTGGCTGCCAGTTGCGGCCGTGCTGGTTCGAGCCCACCTTCCACAAGCATGTCGGCAAGCTGTGCGAAGGCGTGCAGATCCACGTCGATGCGCCGGCCTATCACCACGAGCTGTTCCAGCCCTGGCGGCTGATGGCGCTCGCGTTCAAGGCAGTGCGCGAGCAGTCGCCCGACTACCCGCTGTGGCGTGATTTCCCGTATGAATACGAGCACGGCCGGCTCGCGATCGACCTGATCAACGGCAGTCCGCTGCTCCGCGAATGGGTCGATGATCCCGCCGCGACGCCCGCGGATCTCGATGCCCTCGCGCGCGCCGACGAAGCCGCCTGGCTCGCGCAACGGCGCGAATTCGAGCTGTACTGAACGGTGTCGCGGCGCCGGTGGGCGCGCCGCGCTTACATCTGCCGGAAGCGGGGCAGGAAGCTGCGGCTGACGGGCAGCACTTCGCTGCGCCGGCGCAGATGCAGCGTCGCCGTGTCATGCTCGCTGCGCACGAGGTGCGACACCGCGGCGAGATTCACCGCGACCGAGCGGTGCACCTGCGCAAACTGCTGCGGGTCGAGTTGCGAGAGCACGTCTTTCAGCGGCATGCGCAGCAGTGACTCGCGCGCGGTGCCCCCGGCGTCGTGCCAGGCGACCGAGGTGTATTTCTCGTCGGCCCGCAGGTAGTCGATGTCCTCGACCGGGATCATCTGCACGGTGTCGCCGAGCGACGCCCGCAGCCACCGCAGCGGGGCGCTGGCCGGCGCGGATGCGGTACGGTTCGCGAACTGGCTTGCCAGTTGCTGCAGCAGCGTCTGCATGTCGGCCACCGGCTGTGCCGCCTGCAGGCGCTGCTGGACGCGGGCGATCGTTGCCGCGAGGCGCGTCGCATCGACGGGCTTCACGAGGTAGTCGAGCACGCCCTGCGCGAAAGCCTGCACGGCGTACTGATCGAAGGCCGTGACGAACACGATCTGCGCCCGGTCGCCGATCTGCTGCGCCGCTTCGATGCCCGACAGCCCTGGCATCTGCACGTCGAGGAAGCACACGGCCGGTCGATGCTGTTCAAACAGTTCGACGGCCTCGCGGCCGTTGCGGGCGCGCGCGACGATGCGCAGCTCCGGCCAGGCC
The DNA here is from genome assembly GCA_964586725.1 of uncultured Steroidobacteraceae bacterium. Taxonomy (GTDB): domain Bacteria; phylum Pseudomonadota; class Gammaproteobacteria; order Steroidobacterales; family Steroidobacteraceae; genus UBA964. The sequence goes on from CAZPJE010000129.1 coordinate 13,834, forward strand.
TCGGCCAGCTGCCGCTCCAGCGCCTCGCGCAGCAGCGGTTCGTCTTCGGCGATCAGTGCCGTTGCGGGATGGGCCGTCATGACTCTGCAACTCTGGCCGGAAAGCTCACATTTGCACTCGTGCCGCGAGGTGACAGCGGCGACAGCTGCAGCTCTACGCCCGTGCCGAACATCGACTGCAGCCGCTCGCGCAGCGTCGCGAGGCCGGTGCCGAGGCTGGCGGACGCACGGCCGAGTCCGACGCCGGTGTCGCGGACCTGCAGCAGGCAGCGCCCGTCGCGACGTTGCACGCGGATGTCGATGCGCCCGCCCTGTTCGGCGGGATCGATGCCGTGGCGGACGGCGTTCTCGACCAGCGTCAGCAGGGTCATCGGCGGGCATTGCAGCGGCAGCGCTGCCGGGTCGGCGTCGACCGAGAACTGCAGCCGGTCGGGCATCCGCATGTGCATGAGCTCGAGGTACGCCCGCACCAGGTCGAGTTCCGACGCGAGCGTCGTCGCGGACTCGCGCAGGCGTGGCACGGCCGCGCGCAGGTAGTCCGTCAGCGCGCGCAGCACGCGTGACGCCTGAGGGGAGCCGGTGTCGACCAGTGCCTGCACGTTGGCCAGCGTATTGAACAGAAAGTGCGGTTCGACCTGTGCATGCATCAGGCGATAGCGCGCATCGAGCGCCTGGCGCGCGAGCTCGCTGCGCTCGAGTTCGAACGCGAGCGCCTGCTGCTGCGCGAAGGCTTCGCGCTGCCGGACCAGCGCAGCCACGGCGATCCACGGCGCGAACAGCCATCCGGCGAAGGTCATCAGCACGTAGCCTGACGCCGCGTCGCGGTCGGTCGTCAGGTTGGGTTGCCCGCCGGTCGTCAGCCAGTACGCCAGCAGCGTCGCGAACGGGATGCTCGCGATGGTGCCGAGAATCTGCAGCGCCCAGCGCGCGAGCCAGCGTGGCAACCGCTGCGGCCATTGCTCCAGCGCGCTGAATGCCAGTAGCGCCCCGAGGCCGACGATCGCGGCGCGCAGCAGCACGATGCGCGTGGGAATCTGGTAAGCGCCGCTCAGCAGCAGGCCGAGCGACAGCGAGCTGCCCAGCGTGAACAACACACGACGCCGGTCCAGCAGCAATGCGAGGCCGCGTCGTGCAGGGGCGATGAGAGGCTGGGCCATGCGAGCACTATAGTGCAGCGCCGCGACCGCCCGGCACGCCGGGGCGACAACTCGCGCCCGGTGCGCCGCCACTCGGTGCCGCCCGGCGCGGCCCGGTCGGCGGCAGCCGCCGTCCGTCGCATCCTGCCGCACGCGCGGCCTGGCGCTGCGATAGTGCAGGCTAACGAGGGAGGCAGTCTGGGCATGAAACGGCGCTACAAGTGGCTCGCGGGGTTGGTTGGGATCACTGCGATCGCCGTGGCCGCATTCGCGATCGTGCTGGCCCGCAACGCGCCCTGCGGGGGCGCGCCCGCGGTACCGGCCGACACCGTGCCGATGCGTGCAGCGGTGTACCACTGCTACGGTGGGCCGGAGGTCATTCGTATCGAAGCCACTGCGCGGCCGGCGGTCGCGCCGGACCGCGTGCTCGTGCGCGTGCAGTCGGCGGCGCTGAACCCGCTCGACAAGCACTACCTGCGCGGCACGCCGTATCTGCTGCGGCTGTCGGCCGGTCTCGGCCGACCGAAGGACGCCCGGATGGGCGTCGACTTCGCCGGCACGGTCGAGTCGGTCGGCAGCGCGGTCACGCGCTTCAAGCCGGGCGATGTCGTGTTCGGTGGTGCCGACGGCGCTTTCGGCGAGTACGTCATCGTCCGCGAAGGCGGCTCGATCGCGCGCGTGCCGGCTGGCGTCGCGCCGGACCAGGCGGCGGCGCTGCCGATCGCGGCCGTCACGGCGCTGCAGGCGCTGCGTGACCACGGCCGGCTTGCCGCTGGGCAGCGCGTGCTGATCAACGGCGCCTCGGGCGGTGTCGGTCACTTCGCCGTGCAACTCGCCAAGGCCATGGGCGCGCACGTGACCGGCGTCAGCAGCACGCGCAACGTCGAGATGGTGCGCGCACTCGGCGCCGATGCGGTCATCGACTACACGCGCGAGGACTTCACGGCCGGCACGCAGCGCTACGACCTGATCATCGACTCGATCGGCAATCACTCGCGTGGCGCGCTGCGCCGCGTGCTGACGGACCAGGGCACGCACGTGCAGGTGGGCCGGGCCGGCATGGGTAACTGGGTGGGTCCGCTGCTCAGCCCGCTCGGCGCGCTGCTGTGGTCGCAGTTCACGTCGCAGCGCTGGGAATCCATGCTCGCGGACATGGGCGCTGCGGATCTGGAGTTCCTCGCGCAGCAGCTCGCCGCCGGCAAGTTGCGCGCGGTCATCGACCGGCGCTATCCGCTGGCGGAACTACCCGAGGCGATTCGCTACCTCGAGACCGGCCGCGTACGGGGCAAGCTGCTGCTGGACCTCGGCGCGCCCTGAGGCGCGCGCCGGGTGGCGCGGCCCCGCCTCAGACCAGCACGCGCTCGATGCCGCCGTTGTTGGCCGCGGCGACGTACTCGCGCAGCCACTGCTCGCCGAGCACGTGCTTCGCGATCTCGACGACGATGTAATCCGCATCGAGCTCGGTCTCGTCCTGGTAGCGCTTGAGGCCCTGCAGGCACGAAGGGCATGAGGTCAGCACTTTGACGTCGCCTTCGAAGCCTTCGGCGCGCACCTGCTTCATGCCCTTCTGCATCTCTTCGGCTTTGCGGAACCGGACCTGGGTCGAGACATCGGGCCGCGTGATCGCGAACGTGCCCGATTCACCACAGCAGCGGTCGTTCTTCGCGACCTTGCCGTTGACGTCCGAGTTCATCAGCGTGTTGACGACCTTGAGCGGCTCGTAGGCCTTCATCGGTGTGTGGCAGGGGTCGTGGTACAGGTAGCGCACGCCCGTGACGTTCTCGAGCTTGACGCCCTTTTCCATCAGGTATTCGTGGATGTCGACGATGCGGCAGCCCGGGAAGATCTTGTCGAATTCATAGCCCTGCAGCTGGTCGTAGCAGGTGCCGCAGCTGACCACGACGGTCTTGATGTCGAGGTAGTTCAGCGTGTTCGCGACGCGGTGGAACAGCACACGGTTGTCCGTGATCATCTTGTTCGCCTTGTCGAAGTCGCCCGAGCCGCGCTGCGGGTAGCCGCAGCACAGGTAACCGGGCGGCAGCACGGTCTGCACGCCGACATGCCACAGCATGGCCTGGGTCGCGAGGCCGACCTGCGAGAACAGCCGCTCCGAGCCACAGCCCGGGAAATAGAACACGGCCTCGGCTTCGCTCGAGGTCGATTTCGGGTTGCGGATCACGGGCACGTAATTGCGGTCTTCGATGTCGAGCAGCGCGCGCGCGGTCTTCTTCGGCACGCCGGCTGGCATGCGGCGGTTGACGAAGTGGACGACCTGTTCGCGCACCGGCGCCTTGCCCGTGGTAGCGGGCGGCGCCGCGACCTGCGGCTTCGCGAGGCCCTTGAACAGCTGGTGGCCGAGGCGCTGCGCCTGGTAGCCCCAGTCGATCATGACCTTGCGCGCGAGCTTGATGGTCTCGGGGCGGGTCGCGTTCAGGAACAGCATCGACGCCGCGGTGCCGGGGTTGAAGCGCTTCTTGCCCATGCGGCGCAGCAGGTCGCGCATCGCCATCGACACATCGCCGAAGTCGATGTCGACCGGGCAGGGCGACTCGCACTTGTGGCAGACGGTGCAATGGTCGGCGACGTCTGCGAACTCATCCCAGTGCCGGATCGACACGCCGCGGCGCGTCTGCTCCTCGTACAGGAAGGCTTCGATCAGCAACGACGTCGCGAGGATCTTGTTGCGCGGCGAGTACAGCAGATTGGCGCGCGGCACGTGCGTCGCGCACACCGGCTTGCACTTGCCGCAGCGCAGGCAGTCCTTGATCGAGTCGGAAATCGTGCTGATGTCCGACTGCTGCATGATCAGCGATTCATGCCCAAGCAGATTGAAGCTCGGCGTGTAGGCATTGCGCAGGTCGCCGCCGGGCAGCAGCTTGCCGGCGTTGAAACGGCCATCGGGGTCGATGCGTGCCTTGTACGCGCGCAGGTCGCGCATTTCGGCATCGGTCAGGAACTCGAGCTTGGTGATGCCGATGCCATGCTCGCCCGAGATCACGCCATCGAGGTCGCGCGCGATCTGCATGATGCGCGCGACGGCCTCGTTCGCGTCGTGCAGCATCTCGTAGTCGTCGGAGTTGACCGGGATGTTCGTGTGGATATTGCCGTCGCCGGCGTGCATGTGCAGCGCGACGAACACGCGGCCCCGCAGCACGCGCTGATGGACCGCGCGCGCCTCGGCGAGGATCGGGGCGAACTGGTCGCCCGCGAACAGCCGGTCGAGTGGCGCGCGCAGTTCCTGCTTCCAGGAGACGCGCACCTCGCGCGACTGCAGCTGCTCGAAGTGCTCGTCGAGCCGCGCGAGGTAGCCCGACCAGCGCGCGCGCACGTCGGCGAGCAGCGCCAGCGCCTGCTGCGGCCGGTCGCCGAGCTTCTCGGCATTGCTGAGCTTGTCGAGGTCGGCATCGCCCGTCTTGCCGCAGCGCAGGTCGCCGCGGAAACAGGCTTCGAGCGCGTCGACGATCTTGAGCTTGTTGCGGATCGACAGCTCGATGTTGATGCGCTCGATCGCATCGGTGTACTCGCCGAGCCGGGCGATCGGGATCACGACGTCTTCGTTGATCTTGAACGCGTTCGTGTGCTTGGCAATGGCCGCCGTGCGGGCGCGGTCGAGCCAGAACTTCTTGCGCGCAGCCGGGTTGACGGCGATGAAGCCTTCGCCCGAGCGGGCGTTGGCGATGCGCACGACGTCGCTGGTCAGGTGCGCGACCGCATCGGCATCGTCGCCGACGAGATCGCCGATCAGCACCATCTTCGGCAGCGCGCCGCGCTTCGACTTGGTGACGTAGCCGACCGCCTTCAGGTAGCGCTCATCGAGGTGCTCGAGGCCCGCGAGCAGCACGCCGGCCGCGCGGCCCGGGCCGTTCAGGTGCTCGGTGATCTCGACGATCGAGGGAATGGCATCGCGCGGCTGGCCGAAGAACTCGAGGCAGACCGTGCGGATGTGCTTCGGCATCCGGTGCACGACCCAGCGCGAGCTCGTGATCAGGCCGTCGACGCCTTCCTTCTGCACGCCGGGCAGGCCGCCGAGGAACTTGTCGGTGACGTCCTTGCCGAGGCCGGCCTTGCGGAATGCGGCGCCCGGCATGCGGATCTCTTCGGTGCGCAGCAGTCGCGCGCGCGTCGCCGGTTCGCGGCCGTCCTTCCAGGTGAGCCGGAAGACCACTTCCGGCGCCTCGTGGATCTTGCCGAGGTTGTGGTTCAGCCGCTCGACCTCGAGCCAGTTGCCGTCGGGGTCGACCATGCGCCACCACGCGAGGTTGTCGACTGCGGTGCCCCACAGCACGGCCTTCTTGCCGCCGGCGTTCATCGCGATGTTGCCACCGATGCACGAGGCATCGATCGAGGTCGGATCGACCGCGAACACATAGCCCGCCCGTTCGGCCGCGTCTGCGACGCGCTTGGTGACGACGCCGGCTTCGCTGAAGACCGTCGGCACGTCCTGGTCGACGCCGATCAGCCGCACCGACTCGACTTCCGAAACGGTTTCGAGCTTCTCCGTGTTGATGACGGCGGCGCGGGGCGTCAGCGGCACGGCACCACCGGTGTAGCCGGTGCCGCCGCCACGCGGGATGATGGTCAGCCCGAGTTCGATGCAAGCACGCACGAGACCCGGGATTTCATCCTCGGCATCCGGTGCGATCACGACGAACGGGAACTCGACGCGCCAGTCGGTCGCGTCGGTGACGTGCGAGACGCGCGCGAACGCATCGAAGCGCACCGCATCGGCGCGCACATGCTTGCTGAGCAGGCGCCGCGCCCGGTCGCGCAGTCGGGCGGTATCCTCGAAGTGGGTGGCGAAGCGCTGCACCGCCTGCTTTGCCGCTGCCAGCAGCTGGCCGACTTTCGCATCGCGGTCGGCGTCGTCGCCGCCGCGCCGACGGTCGACCTCGCGCAGCCGATGGTTCAGTGCGTCGATCAGCAGGCGCCGGCGCTTCGGGTTCTCGAGCAGGTCGTCCTCGAGGTAGGGGTTGCGCTGCACGACCCAGATGTCGCCCAGCACCTCGTACAGCATCCGCGCCGAGCGGCCGGTGCGGCGCTCGCCCCGCAGTTCGTCGAGCAGCCGCCACGCGGCATCGCCGAGCAGGCGGATGACGATCTCGCGGTCCGAGAACGACGTGTAGTTGTACGGAATCTCGCGCAGCCTGAGCGGGGCGGCCGGTTCGGTCGACGCTGGGCTGGCGGCAGGTTCTGAGATGTTCTTCAGGGCAAGCATGTTCTACGGGCAATCCACGTCCGTGCGGATAAGTACGGATCTGTCGCCACTAGCTTGCGGTACATCCGGAGTGACGGCAACCGCAGTGCTGGCTAGGATGGGTTGACAGCTCATTTGTCGAGCGTATCCGGAGGTTGCATGTCATCTGCCACACCCACTGATCGCCTGCTGGACGACCTGCGCCAGGTCGTCGAGGACACCGAAGCCCTGTTGCGCGCGACGGCTGGGGAAGCCGGCGAGCGTGCCCAAGAGGCCCGCAGCCGGGCCGAGGACTCGCTCCGCCAGGCCCGCGTGCGCCTCGAAGGCCTCGAGAAGGAGGTCGTAACCCGGGCTCGCGACGCCGCGCACGAAGCGGATCGTTACGTGCGTGACAATCCCTGGCAGTCGATCGGGATCGCCGCGGGCGTTGCGTTCGTGGTCGGCTTGCTGGTCAGTCGCCGTTGAGTCCGCTCGCGGGGTCTGCTGCGTCGCCGCCGGGCGATCAACGAGCCGGCCTGTTCGATTCCGCGCGCCGCCTGCTGGCGCGATTGCTCGCGCTCGCGCACACGCGGCTCGAACTGCTGACGACCGAACTGTCGCTCGAGGTGCAGCGCGCCGTCGCACTGCTGATCTGGGCCTTCGTCGCGCTGTTCTTCGCAGGCCTCGCGGTGCTGATGCTGACGCTGACGCTCGTGATCGCATTCTGGGAGCAGCATCGCCTGCTGGCCGCGGGCCTTGCGACGCTGCTGTTCGTGGGCGTCACCGCGGTGGCGGTGGGCGTGCTGCGGCACAAGCTGCGCACCCGTGGCCGATTGCTCGGCGCGAGCCTGGAAGAGCTGCGCAGCGACGTGGCCGCGCTGGATCCGGAGCAGGGACAGCGCCCATGAACGCGCGCCTGCGCGAACTGGAGCTGCGTCGCGATCTGCTGGTGCTGCGCAGCCGGCTGCTGCGGACGCAGGCGGCCATGGACGGCGCGGTCATCGGCGCGCGTCTCGCGCAGGTCGATCGCGGCTTCAGCGCCGCGCGCCGGCTCGTGAGCTCGCCGGTCGTGCTCGGCCTCGCCGCACTGGTGGGCCTCGCCATCGGGCCCCAACGCGCGCTGCGCTGGGCGGGACGGGGCCTCGTCGCGCTGTCGCTGGCGCGGCGCCTCGCGCGCCTGGCCGCGACGGCGCGCTGACGCTCCGCCTCAGCGGCCCGAGTCCGCGCCGCCCGTGGGCGCCACCGGGAAACCGCGCTTGCGCATCAGCGCTTCGATGCCGGCATCGCGACCGCGGAACGCGCGATAGGCGTCCGCCGGTTCCAGCGTATTGCCACGCCGGAACACGTTGTCCATGAGCTGCTGCGCGACCGCGCGATCCCAGGGGCCGCCGGTGCCGGTGAACGCCTCCCAGGCGTCGGCGGTCAGCGTGTCGGCCCACAGGTAGCTGTAGTAGCCGGCGGAATAGCCGTCACTGGCGAACACGTGCTGGAACTGCGGCGTGCGGTGCCGCATGACGATCTCGCGCGGCATGCCGAGCGCGGCGAGCGTGTCGCGCTCGAACGCATCGGGGTCGATCTTCGCATCGCCCGCGAGGTGCAGCTTCATGTCGATCAGCGCGCTGGCGAGATACTCGACGGTGCCGAAGCCCTGGTTGAACTGCTCGGCGCGCAGGATCTTCTCGACCAGCGCCGCCGGCATCGGCGCGCCCGTCTGGTAATGCGTCGCGTAGCGGTTCAGCACTTCGGGCACGGCCAGCCAGTGCTCGAGCAGCTGCGACGGGAACTCGACGTAGTCGCGCGCGACATTGGTGCCCGACAGGCTCGGGTAGGTCACATCGGAGGCGAGGCCGTGCAGCGCATGGCCGAACTCGTGGAACAGCGTGACCGCGTCGTCCCAGCTTATCAGCACCGGTTCGCCGGTCTTGCCGCGCAGGAAATTCGAGTTGTTCGAGACGATGGTCGTGACCTCGCCGCGGAACCGCTCCTGGTTGCGGTAGGCATTCATCCACGCGCCGCTCTGCTTCCCCGGTCGCGCGTACGGATCGAAATACCACAGGCCGATGTGGCGACCCGCGGAATCGCGCACCTCCCAGACGCCGACGTCCGGGTGGTACACGGGCACGTCCGCCGTCGCGGGCACCGGCACGAACCGCATGCCGAACAGTTCGCCGGCGACATGGAACATGCCCTCGCGCAGCCGGTCGAGCTGCATGTAGGGCTTGATCTCGTTCTCGTCGAGGTCGTACTTCGCCTTGCGCACCTTCTCGGCGTAGTAGCGGTAATCCCAGGGTTCGATCCTGATGCGTGCGCCACCTTGGGTCGCTTCGGCGTCGGCAATGGCCTGCATGTCGGCTACTTCCTCGCGCACGCGCGCGACGGCCGGCGTCCACACCGCTTCGAGCAGCTGCATCGCGCGCTCCGGCGTGCGCGCCATGCTGTCTTCGAGGCGCCAGTGCGCATGTGTCGGGTAGCCCAGCAGCTTGGCGCGCTCGGCGCGCAGCTGCAGGATCTCGGCGATGATGGCGTTGTTGTCGTGCGTGCCGCCGTTGTCGCCGCGATTGATGAAGCTGCGCCAGACTTTCTCGCGCAGGTCGCGGCGGCTGGAATAGGTCAGGAAGGGTTCGACGCTCGAACGGGTGTTGAGGATCGCCCACTGGCCCGGGCGGCCGGCCGTCGTTGCCGCCGCCGCAGCAGCAGCACGCAGCGAATCCGACAGGCCGTCTAGATCCGCTGCCGTCGTCAGGAACAGCGTCTGGCCGTCTTCCTCCGCCAGGATGTTCTGTCCGAACTGCGTGTACAGCGCGGCGAGGCGCTGGTTGAGCGCCGACATCCGCTGCTTCGTGGCGGCGTCGAGCCGGGCGCCCGCGCGCACGAAGTTCTTGTGGTGCAGCCAGGTCAGGCGCTGCTGCTCGGCACTGAGGCCCGCACGCTCGCGGGACTCGTACACCGCTGCGACGCGTGCGAACAGCGCCGCGTTCTGCGTGATCTGGTCGAAGAACCCGGCGAGCTTCGGTGCCATCTCGCGCTCGACGGCCTGGACGGCCGGATCGCTGAGGGTCGAGGTGTAGACGCCAAACAGGGTCAGTACGCGCTCGAGCTCGCGGCCCGATTCCTCGAGCGCGGCGATCGTGTTCTCGAAGTCCGCGGGACGCGGATCGGCCGCGATCCGGTCGATCGCGGCGAGCTGCAGCGCCATCGCGCCTTCGATTGCCGGTTGCAGCAGTTCTGGCTTGACCTCGTTCCACGGCGGCACTCCGCCGTAGGGTCCACGCCATGGCGCGAGCAGCGCGCTGGCTGGAGAGGCCGCCGCGCTGCTGGCGGTCGCGCTGGCGGGGGTGGGCGCCGTTGCGGCCGGCGTCATCGCGCAGGCCGTCAGGGAGGCGGTCATGACAAGGCCTGCGCAGCGAACCAGTGCTGCGCGGGCGGCAGGGTGGAGCGGTGACATGGTGACAAGCCGTCGGTCCCGGAATTGAAGAGGGCGCGAGATTAACCCGGTTTGTGCCCGGGTTCACATTCGTGGCGCTCAAGCAACGCCCGGGGAGGGTCGTTACTTATGTCATCAAGACAGCGCTCCTCTGTCGGGCGCCAGGAGCGCCCATGCAAGTCCAGGACAGTGTTCGCAACGACCTGATGCCGCTGATGCAGGCATCTGCCAAGACCGCGCTCGACAGCCGCCGCGCCGATGCGCCTGCGAAGGACCCGGGCGACGCCGCCGCCGGGCTGCGCCGCAAGGCCTTCGGCGAAATGGGCCGCGCGCTGGGCCTCGATTTCGCCGATGTCGGCAGCGCGCTGCGCTCGCTGGTCGCGCGCAACAGCGGGCGCGAACGCGATGCGGTCCCCGACGTCATGTCCGCCGTCGACGCAGCGCTGCAGCAGACTGGCAAGGCGTTGCGCAAGGCTGGCTTCAGCGACGCGCAGGTCGAGAAAGCCCTGGCCGGCGTCCGCGAAGCGCTGGGCGCGGCAGCGACGGCCAGCGCCGAGCTGACCTCGGCGCAGTCGACGACCTACGTCCGCAAGGACAAGGCTAATCTGGCGATCACCACGCAGGAAGGCGACCAGGTACAGATCCGCTTCCGCAACAAGGAAGGCGTCGTGTCGCAGACCGCTACCAGCGCCAGCGGTGAAGAGCGGCGCGTCTACGCGTTCTCGGCCGGCCGCATCGAGATCTCGGTGAAGGGCGACCTGAATGGCGAGGAACTCGCGGCCATCAGCGAGCTGTTCGGCAAGGTCGAATCACTCGCGGCCGACTTCTTCGCGGGCGATGTGCAGAAGGCGTTCGAGGCCGCGACGTCGCTGGGATTCGATGCGGAGCAGATCGCTGGTTTTGCGCTCAATCTGTCGACGCGCGAGTCGCTGCGGCAGGAATCGATCGGCAAGCCTGCCATGGCGAAGCCCGCACCGGCCGCGAATCCGGTCATTGCGCCGGTTGCATCGCCGGTGGACCCTGACCCGGCGCCCGCCAGTCCGGTCGCTGCCGCGCCGGCCGCGGCCGCTGCGCCGCCCGAGGCGGCGAGCGTGCAGACCACGCTGGGCAGTTATCTGCGCGCGCTGATGGACACGCTGCAGGAACCGGTCGCCGCCGGGCGGCTCGACTTCTCGATGAAGTGGAAGCTCGAGGTGGTCGTTGCTGCGGTCGAGTCGAGCGCACCCAAGGCGGGCGGGACGCAGGCCAGCAAGCTCCTGACCGCGTCGCTGCAGGAACTCGCCAAGGGTGTCGATGCGGCGCCGGTCAGCTCGACGGAGACTGCGTCGCCGAAGCCTGCTGCGACGGTGAAGCCGGCGGCAGCCTGATCGGCTCCGAATCGGTGAAGCCCGTCTCGCGATCGAGCGCGACGTGCATGTCGTAGAGCGTCTGCTCGAGGCGCGCGCGCAGTGCTTCCATGGCCTGGTCGGAGATCCGCGGCGGCACGCTGATGGGCGCGCCGATGCTGACGCGGATGCGCGCGCCCCACTTCGGAATCACGGCGCGGTCCCAGCTCTTCGGCCAGACCCAGCAGTCGGCGGTCGACGCCGCTACCGGCAGCACGCGACTGTCCGCCTTCTGCGCCAGCGTCAGCACGCCCAGTTGCGCGACGCCGCGCGGGCCGCGTGAGCCGTCGATCGCGAGGCCCGCGTTCAGGCCGCGATCCTCGCGCTGCCACTTGATCATCTCGAGCAGCGCGAGCAGGCCGCCGCGCCCCGAAGAGCCGCGCGCAACGCGAAAGCCGAGCCCTTCCTGGATGCGCGACGTGAACTCGCCATCGCGGCTCTGCGAGCACATGAGCATCCAGCGGCCGACGCCGGGCTGCGAGAACCAGCGCATGATCTGCGTGCTGCGCTGGTGCAGCAGCGCGCAGACGGCGGGCCGGCCCTCGGCCGTCAGTGCGGCGAGATGCTCGGCACCCTCGACCTCATAGCGCCAGGAGCGGCTGTACCAGCGGTACAGCAGCGCCGCGATCGGGGCACGACCGTGGTCAGCAGGAAGCGGCGAATCGGCTTGCGCGGGCTCACGCCGGCATTGTAGCGCGCCGTGTCGAGGCATCAGCTCATCAGAAGCGCATGCGCCAGGTCAGTCCGTACGTGAGCCGGCGGGGATGCGAAACCGTGTAGCGGAACGGGAAGAAGGTGCCGCTCGTGTTGACGCCCGATGCCAGCGTGTTCGAGAAGAAGACGTCGCGGAACGCACCGGTCGGCGCGTCTTCATCCGTCAGGTTGCGGCCCCACAGTTCCAGCGACCAGCGATCGTTCGTGACCCCGAGCGATGCGTTCAGGTTGGTCGAGCTCGGCACGATGGTCTGGTTCGACGCATCCGCGAACTGCGCGTCACGATAGGACAGATCGCTGCGAATGAACCAGTCGGTGTCGCCGCGCAGCGGCTGGCTCCAGCGGAAGCCGGCCGTGGCCTGCCACTTCGACGTGCGCAGGATCTGGTTGCCGGAGACGTCGCCCGTCGGTGCATAGGTCGGGAACTCGATGAATGTCTGGACGCGCGCGTTGCCGTAGGTCGGATCGCTCCACGACAGCGCGAGGTTGACGTCGAGGCCGCGAATCGGTCGCGCGAAAACCGACAGTTCCACGCCCTTGACCGAGGCGTCGCCGCCGTTCACGTTGATCCCGGTCGGCTGCACGATGGGCTGGCCGTTCACCTCCGACACGACCTGCGGGATCACGATGTCCTGCCAGTCGAGGTAGTACAGATCGAGTTCGACGCCGAGCCGGCGCTCGTACCACTCGGCCTTGTAGCCGATTTCGTAGCTCATCAGCTCCTCGGGGCCGAACGCGCCCGGCAGCGTTACGTCGACGTTCGGGTTGGACACGAGCCGCACGCTCGTCGGATCGAAGTCGCCGGCCTTCTCCGAGTGCGCGACGGCGAAGAACAGCGTGTAGTTGTCGGCCGGCTTGAAGCGCAGCGTCGTGCGCCAGCTCGTCAGGCCCCAGCTCTCGGTGCCGCTGGCACTCTGGTCGGCATTGCGGAACGAACGCTCTTCGTCGGTGTAGCGCGCCTCGACCGAGCCGGACAGCCTGGCCGTCAGGTCGTACTCGATCTGGCCGAAGAACGACGGCGCCCTGGCCTTGCTGTAGACCACGGGCGAGAAGCTCGTGCCGCCGACCGGATCCGTGAACCACTCGAGGAAGGCCGCATTGCCGGCCCCGCGCGCGAAATCGACGACGGTCGTCGGTCCCAGGGGTGTGCAGGCGAGGCAGAAGGAGCCGAAATTCGCCGGCAGCGGCCGGGTTGCGACGGCACCGTCTTCGCCGGTCTCGCTGTCGGTTTCGTAGTAATAGGCGCCGAACGAATAGCGCAGCGGCTGCGCGCGATCGCTGGCGAAGCGGATTTCCTGGCTGATTTCCTGCGTTTCATCGCCGCCGCCGATCTGCAGCAGGCCAGAGCGGAACTGCTGGCGCGGGCCCGACGATGTGCCGAACGCGCCCGGAGGGCCGAGCGGGAACAAGCCGGTCGGGCTCGGCTGGTACGTGAAGATCGCCGACTCGCCGGTATTGCGCGTGCCATCGAGGAAGTAGTTCTGCTGCACCCAGGAGTAGCCAGTGAGCGCCGTCAGCTCGCCGCCCGCGACGTTCCATTTGATTGTCAGGTGGGCGCGCGTCAGGTCGCGATCCTCGCCGGTGGCCGCCGGCAGGGCGGTCAGCTGGTCCTTGCGGATCGACGGCAGCACGCCGCAGTAGTTCAGCAGCCGGCTCGTGACCGTGGACATCGGGTTGACCGCCAGCGCCGCGGTGCGCCTGTCCTCGCAGTTCGCGGCGACCGGGCTGATCGCGGCGTTGTCGATCTGGTCGTCCGACACGTACAGGCCGAGTTCGGCTTCGAAGTCCTCGCCCTGCGTCCAGACCAGCGCGCCGTTGAAGGTCCTGAACTTGTAGCCGCCGATGTCCGAGGCCTGACCCGGACCCGACCAGGCGTTGTCGTACGAACCATCCCATTCGTCGTGCAGCACCGACGCGCGGCCGCGCAGCACGCCGGCGACGATCGGTCCGCTGGCCGTCAGGGACGCGAGCTGCTTGCCCTCGTTGCCGACGGTGAGCTGCGTCCGGGCGCGGAATTCATCGGTGGGTTTGGCCGACACGTAATTGATGGCGCCGCTGAAGGCATTGCGGCCATAGAGCGCCGCCTGCGGTCCCTTGACGACCTCGATGCGTTCGAGATCCAGCTGGCTGAAGTTGATGCCCTCGCGCCCCGAGACGTAGACGCCATCGAAGAAGATGGCGGTGTTGAGTTCGCCGTTGACGTCGATCGGCGCGACACCGCGGATCACGGGAGCGGGCAGGAACTCGCCGATCAGGTTCGAGAATGTCAGGCCGGGCGTGAACGCGGCGATGTCATCGAGGTTGGCGATGCCGCGTGCTTCGATCGCTTCAGCCGTGAAGGCCGTGATCGCGAGCGGCACGTCGAGCAGTTGTTCGCTGGTCTTGCGCGCCGTGACGACGATTTCCTCGAGCGCGAAGTCACTCGCGTCGGCCTGCGCGGACTCGGCGGCCTGGGCGTGGGCGGTCGGGGACAGAGCGGCCAGGGCGCCGCCCGCCACGAGGGCGGTCAAGGACTGTGGGACTGCGAGACGCATGTGCTGGAACCTGTCGTGAATATCGAACGGGAATGGCGACGACGCGGGCACGGGTAGCGCGCGCACTGGTTCGTTGCCGGGGATGTGCGAATGATACCGGGATACCGTCTCCTTGGCTGTGCTCGCTGCACCGCTTCCTGCAGGGTTTGCATATTGCAGCGCGACTCCCGGCCGGACCTCGGACAAACCCTGATGTCATGAGTTCCACGCACGGCCAAGATGGCTTGCCTACGCGCCGTGACGGCGTATTCTTCCAAGGAAGGAGAGGGCATTGAGCACCCCGATCGAACGCGTCGAACTGCTGGCTGCCGAGCGCCTCTCGCAGCCGGATCCGCTGCTGCAGGAAGCGTTCGAGGCTGCCGGCGACGGCATTGCCGTGGTGCAGATCGACGGCCCCAGGCTCCTGATCGCGCGCGCGAACCGGCGCCTCGCCGAGGTGCTGGAAGTCGAGCCGGACGCACTGCGCGGCGGCTCCCTGACGGACTACACGGACGAGGCCGGCGCGCTGACCCTGGCTGATCTCGTCGCGTTCCTGACCCGCGGGCAAGCCACGCGCTACGCCGAGCTGGCGTTCCGGCCCGGCACGACGCGGCAGCGCTGGATGCGGGTCACGCTGACGCCCCTGCAGGGCACGCGACCCGGCGGGCTCGCCGTTGCGACCTTCACCGATATATCCGACCGGCGCTCGATCGATGCCGTGACGGCGACGCTGCCGGTCGAACTGATCGGACTCGATCGCGAACTGCGGATCCGCTGGGCCAATCTGGCGGCGGCACGCGCTGCAAACATGACGGTCGAAGAAATGCTCGGTCGGGACTGGCTGCAGTTCATGCCGAGCGCGGCGGCGCGGCGCGACATCTACGACCAGGTGCTGGCCGGCGCGTCGTTCGATTTCGAAGCCGTGCCGTTCTCGCGCAAGTCAGGCTGCGTGCGCTGGTACCAGACCGCGCTGCGCCCGCTGCGCGATGGCACGGGCAGCATCACCGGCTTGCTGGCGATGGCCCGCGATGTGACGGATAGCGTGTCTGCGCAGCAGGCCATCGAGCGGGCGGAGCACCGCTTCGCGGCGATGATCCAGGGGTCCAACGACGTCATCACGATCATCGATGCGGGTGGCCGGATCACGTTCGAGAGCCCGAGCATCGCGCGGATCAGCGGTTACCGTCCGGATGATCTCGTGGGTCGGTTACTGTTCGAGTTCGTCCATCCGGACGACGTCGAGCCGCTGCGGGAGCGCCTCGCCTGCGCAGTCGAGGAAGGTCATCGCGTCAGCATCCAGCCCGTGACGATGCGGTTCCGGCATCGCGACGGGCACTACATCTGGCTCGAAGCAACCGCCAGCAACCTGCTGGATGATCCGGCCATCCGCGGCATCGTCGCCGTGTCGCGCGACATCTCCCTCCGCCGCGCCACCGAGGCTGCGATGGAAGACAGCCGCGCGAAGCTCGAGCTGGCGCTGACCGGCGCTGCAGTCGGCACCTGGGACTACGACGTGATCACCGGCGTGCATCGCTTCGACGCGCGCTGCGCGGGCATCCTCGGACTGGATGTGCCGGAAATCGTCGCCGACCTCACTCAGCTTGCGGCGATGACGCACCCCGATGACATCGTGGCCGCGCGCGAAGCGCTCGTGAAGCACCTGCGCGGCGACATCGACTGGTACGAGACCGAGTACCGCGCCCGGGACGCGAGCGGCGAATGGCGCTGGGTTGCCGCGCGCGGTCGCGCCGCGACCCGCGATGCGCAGGGGCGGGTGCTTCGGCTGGCCGGCGTGCTGATGGACATCGATGCCCGCAAGCGCGCCGAGCACGTGGTGCAGATCCAGACGGCGCTGCTCGAGACCGCTGCCGCCGATGGCCAGCTCGGCCTGTGGTCGTGGTATCCCAGGACCAACACGGGCACTTCGAACGACAGCTGGTGCGAAATGACCGGCTACGGCGCCGATGAGTGGCAGACCGAGGACGGCCCCTGGCCACGGCGCGTGCACCCCGACGATCGTGCCGCGGTGCTGGCTGGCGCGCAGTCGCTGGTCGACGGTACGCAGCAGTCGTTGACCGAGGACATCGAGTACCGCTTCCTGACGAAGCGCGGCGACTGGCGCTGGTTTGCTGCGCGCGCGCGCGTCGTCGAACGCGACGCGGCAGGTGCCACGACGCGCATCGTCGGGCGCACGCTGGATGTCACGGCGCAGAAGCGCGTCCGGCAGTTCCTGCAGGAGACGCAAGCCGCGGCGGGCGTCGGCGGCTGGGAGCTCGACCTGCGCACGGGCGCGCTGGCCTGGACCGACGAAACCTACGCGCTGTTCGACACCACTCGCGACGCGTTCCAGCCGACCATGGAGGCCACGTTCCCGCTGTACGACTCTGCCTATCACGAGCTGATGCAGGCGGCGGTCGACGCCGCAGTGGCGCGCGGGGAGCCGTTCGACATTGCAGTCGAATGCCAGACCCTGCAGGGGCGACGCATCTGGCTGCGGCTGATCTGCAAGGCCGAGATGGTCGAAGGCCGCGCGGTGCGCCTGTACGGCGCCAAACAGGACATCACGGAGCTGCGGCGTGTCGATGCCGCCCTGAAGAAATCGGAAGCCGAGCTGCGCGCCCTCGCCAGCAACGCCCCGGACTGGCTGGCGCTGCTGGATCTCGATCTGCGCATCCGCTTCGTCAACCGCGGCCTGCGCAAGCTGGAGCCGGCCGAGGCCGTCGGCGTCCACAGCCTCAGTATCGTGCCGGAGGAACTGCGACCGGCCCTGGGCGGCGCCGCTGACCAGGCCATCGCGCACGCCCGCCCGGTCATGGTCGAGGTGAACCTGCCGCGCTCCTCGGGCGCCGAGGCGATCTTCGAATTCCACGCGGCGCCGGTCATCGATGCGGGCCAGGTCGTCGGACTCTCGGTGCGCATCACGGACATCACCGAAACGCGCCGCCGCGAGGCGACGCTGCGCATGCAGGCGCGCATGCTCGAGACGCTGCGCGAGGGCGTGTTGCTGATCGATGCCGATGGCCGCATCCAGATCGCGAACGCCGCTGCCTCGCGCATGTTCGGGGCGACTGCGGCCGCGCTCGTCGGCACTGACGTCGACCGGCTGGGCCTGGATCCGCGGCGCCTCGATCGCTACCTGCGCGACGGCGCGCGCCTGAACGGCGAAACGCTCGAGTGGAGGGCGCGCCGCCTCGATGGCGGCAAGGAGTTCGTGGCCGAGGCGGCCGTCGTCGAACTGCGCGAGTCGGCGACGACGATCCCGCTCAGCATCGCCGTGATCATGGACGTGACCGAGCGGCGCATGCTGGAGCGCGCCATCATCGATGCGACCCATCGGGAGCAGCAGCGCATCGGCCACGACCTGCACGATGGCCTGGGTCAGGAGCTGACCGGCATTTCCCTGATGCTGCGCAGTTTCGCGCAGCGCGCGGCGCGCGAGTATCCGACCGGCGCGCCCATCCTCAACGAGCTGGTCCACCTCGTGAACCAGGCGGTCGAGAGCGCGCGGGCCCTGGCGCATGGCCTGTCGCCGGTGATCCTCGAGCGCGGCGGCCTGCCGGCGGCACTCGAGCAGCTTGCCGCCAGCGCCAGCCGCACGCACGGCCTGCGCGTGCGGTTCGGCACGGCGATCCAGGGCGCTCTCGATATCGATTCAACCGCGACCCATCACCTGTATCGAATCGCGCAGGAAGCGGTCACGAATGCGGCGCGTCACAGCGGCGCAACCATGGTCTCGGTGCGCCTGACCGCCGGTCAGCACCGGATCAGCCTGACCATCACCGACAATGGCTGCGGATTGCCGCCGCCGGCGGCAGGCACCGGCAGCGGCGATGGCATGGGCCTGCGCATCATGGAGTACCGCGCGCGCATGATGCATGCCCAGTTCGGCATCCGGCGGTTGCACCGCGGCGGCACGCGCGTGCGGGTCACGCTGCCGCGCTGTCCGTTGGCGCGCAGCTTGGGTTGAGCGCAACGCCGCGCGCGCGTGCTCAGCCCGGTGGCACCGCCGACGCTGGCGCGAGGTCCGGCGCCTTCAGTTCACCCAGCATCAGCGCGCGCGTGTACTCGGGCGTGATCAGATGGCAGTAGTGCGCACCGCGGAACCGGTCGGGTGCGAACTTCCAGCGCCAGTCGTTCCATTCGACCAGCAGCGCCTTGGCGCGCACGTGCACGACACCGTTGTTGCCGGCATAGACATGGCTGTACGGCTCGATCCAGCCCGAACCCATGATGCGATTTTCGTCCGCGTGCAGCAGGAAGCGGTTCGGCGGCACTGTAATGCGGGCGCGCTGCGCCGCCGGCAGCCTGGCCCATACGGTCAGGATGGTCTGGCGGTTCAGCTCACGGCAGGCATTGCGGTCTTCGACCGCCGTGGCGGCGGCGCGGCCGTGCACGGCGCGGATGTGGTCAGCGGTCTTCATCTTGCAGGAGATGCGCGCGGACACGCCGCCCGGCGCCGCCGGCGGCTCCACGAACTGCTGGGTTTCGAGCGGCGTGATGCCGGCCTTGGACTTCACGAAGGAGCCATAGCCGGTATGCACGACGTTGCGGACCGGGATCGTCACGCCGCCGATCTGGCGCTGCGCCTCGGCGCAGAACTGCGGGTCGGCGACTGCGCCAACCGGTGGCGCTGCCGCAGTCGCGCCCGCGCCCAGTGCCAGCAGCGCGCCGGGCAGCAGGCATGCCAGCAGTCGCAGGCGACAGCCTGGCCGCTTTTCCGCATGCACGTCATCCAGCGTATGGCCCAACACCGCTTCCTCCCTGACGCGTGGCGGCGCTAATCTCGCCGTCGACATGAAGCGCCGCCGCTCCTCAATCGTCCAGGAAATTGAACGCCGCGCGCTCGATCTCGACCCGCGCGCCATCGACGCGCTGTACGGCCTCGAGCCAGTGTACGAACCTGGCGCGGACGCTGCAGCGCTCGGCGCCTTCATCGAGCTGCAGTGTCCGTGGTGCGGAGAAGTTTACGGCACGATGGTAGATCTGACCGATCGGTCGCGTGTGTACATCGAAGACTGTCAAGTCTGCTGTGCACCGATCGAGGTCACGCTGGAGGTCAGCGACGGCGGCGAGCTGCTGAACGCGGCGACTGCGCGGGTCGAGTAGCCGGCGCCGGGCTGGCAGCCGGCGCGGGGTGTCAGGTGTCGCGGAACTGGCGCAGCGCGGCCAGCGTCCGCAGCAGCGCGGTCAGCACGCACAACGCGGCCAGGCCCCAGGCGATGGGCGCGAACCACTGCGGCCACAGCAGCATGGCCGCGAAAGCGGCGATGGTCTCCGTGCCCTCGATCAGGCCGCGCGAGTAGTAGAAGCTCTTGCGTCCCTGCGCGCTGCTGTCGAGGCCGCGCTTGGCGGCGAGCGTCGCGAAGCCGAGGAAGCTCGCCGCTGTCAGCAGGAAGCTCGCGAGCAGCGCCGCGGCGGGCAGCGCGTTGACGGCGGGCGACTGCCAGGCAAAGGCGAGCGGCACGGCGGCGTAGAACACGTAGTCGCAGACGCTGTCGAGGTATCCGCCCGCGTCGCTGAGTCGGGTTGCGCGCGCGACGGCGCCATCGAGGCCGTCGACGATGCGGTTCCCCGCCAGCAGCGCGAGCGCGAGCGTCATCTGCCCGGCCGCGATCGCGGCGGCGGTGCCGAGCGCAAGAGCGAGGCCGGCCAGCGTCACTGCATTCGCACTGATGCCTGCCCGGGCGAGCGCGCGGCCCGCGAGGTTCAGCGGCGGGTCGATCAGCCTGCGCATGCCGCTATCGAGCATCGGTCGCACTCCGCAGCGCGAGTTCGCGGCCGCCCGCTGCGGCGACGTCGGCGGCATCGTGGGTCACGAGCAGCACGGGCAGGCCGCGTTCGCGGCAGCGCTCGAACACGAGCCTGCGCACCGAGTCGCGCAGCGGCGCGTCGAGCCGGCTGAACGGCTCATCGAGCAGCACTGCGCGCGGCTCGGCCAGCAGCACCCGCAGCAGCGCGACGCGGACGCGCTCGCCGCCAGACAGCGTCGCCGGGTCGCGGTCCCAGAGGCCCGGCAGGCCGATCGAGTCCAGCGCAGCCTCGACGAGGCGCCGGCGCGCGGCGCGCCCGCCGACGCCGGCGCGCAGGCCAAAGGCGACGTTGGCACCGACCGACAGGTGCGGGAACAGCAGCGCGTCCTGGAACAGGATGCCGAGGCGGCGTTGCTCGGTCGGCACGCGCAACAGCGAGACCCCATCGAGCAGCAGGTCGCCGCGCGCCGCGAACGGCGCAGCGAGCACGCCGCAGGCCCAGGCGAGCAGGCTGGATTTGCCGCTGCCGCTCGCGCCCGTGATCGACAGCACGTCGCCGGGTGCGACCTGCGCCGACAGCGGTGCGAACAGCGCTTGCCCGCCGAGGCTGAGCTGCACGTCCCGCAGTTCCAGGCCGCGGACAGCGGCGTGATCTGGCGCGTTGCTCATGACGGCAGGTCGCGGCGGTTGCGGAACAACAGCGTGCTCGCGAGCACGGCCAGTGCCAGTACCGCGAGCGGCAGCGACGCCATCGTCGCGGCGGCCACCGCGGCGGCGCGCAGGTTGCCGGCCGCGATCGTCGCCGCCGCTTCGGTCGCTAGCGTCGCGAAGCGGCCGGCGCCGGCGAACAGCGTCGGCAGGTAGACCGCGACGCTGACCGAGAAGCCGAGCGCGGCGGCGAGCAGCAGGGAGCGCGCGAGCAGCGGCAGTGTGACGCGCCAGTACGCCTGCGACGGCGTGGCGCCCAAGGTGAGCGCGACATCGCGCCAGCGCGGTTCGAGCGCCGCGCGCGCGGTGGCGACGACACCGAACACGTAGGGCAGCACGTACACGAGATGGCTCCAGACCACCGCCGGCCAGCTGCCATCGAGTCGCAGCTTGGCCAGCAGCACCTGCAGGCCGAACAGGAAACTGAACTGCGGCACGAGCAGCGGTACGAACAGCAGCGCGGCCAGCGCGGCGCGCTGCCGCGGCCGATTGCGCAAGGCTTCGGCAGCTGCCAGCGCCAGCGCGACGGCGAGCGCCGTGCTCGCGGTCGCAAGCGCTGCGGTGACGGGCAGCGCGTCGCCGAGCAGTGCGCTGGCCTCGCGCCATGCGGCGAGGCCGGGCTCGCTGGGCCACAGGCGCGGGAAGCGCCAGGCCGGTGCTATCGAGCGCAGCCACAGCGCGAGCAGCGCCAGCGCGCCGAGCAGCGCGAACACGAGGCCGGTGCCGCGCAGCAGCCGCTGCATGCCGGCGTCCGCCGCCGCGCGCCAGCCGCGGATCGCGCTCGCGCGCCGCCAGCGCTCGGCGCCCCCGGCGAGGCCCCACAGCAGCGCCAGCACGCCGATGCAGAGGCCCATCAGCAGCAGCGCGCCGGCTGCTGCCAGCGGACGCCGGGCCAGATCCGGATCGAGGAACCACTCCCACAGCAGCATCGCGAAGGTCGGTGGCGTGGTCGGTCCGAGCGCCAGTGCGACATCGACATTGCTGATGCCGAACACGACGACGGCGGCGAACGGCAACGCGATCTGGCGCTGCAGCGCCGGCGCGACGCACAGTGCCCAGGCGCGCAGCCGGCCATACCCCAGCGTGCGCGCCTGCAGCAGCAGCCGGTCGGCCGGCACCTGTGCCAGCGCGGCCGACAGTGCCAGCAGCAGGAACGGTGTTTCCTTCAGCACGAGACCGGCGATCAGGGCGAGTCCGAGCGGATCCTGGATGGTGGTCCAGTCCGGCGGTTGCTCGAAGCCCGTCAGCCACGGCGAGACCAGTCGCAGCAGCAGCCCCGACGGCGCGAGCACGAGCGCGACGCCGATGGCGAGCGCGAGGTGCGGCATCGCGATCAGCGGCAACGCCAGCGCTCGCGCGCGGGCGATCGCCTGTGGCGTCGTCAGCGCGGCGAGCAATCCGTGCGCGAGCAGCAGTGACAGCAGCGCCGCCACGACGCCGCTGCTGAACGACAGCGCCAGCGAGCGGCCCAGCCCCGGCGTCGCGAACAGTGCCTGCCAAGCGGCCGCCGACGCGGCCGGACCCACGGTGCCGGCGAGGCCCGCGAGCACCGGCACGAGCGCAATCGCCAGCAGCAGCAGCGGCGCGCCCAGCAGCCAGGAGGGACGCCGCAGCGACGCAGAGTCCTGCAGCGGCCTGCTCATCCGCCGCGATACCGGCGCGCCCATTCGCGTTCCAGCCCGATCATCCAGCTCGGATGCGGCTCGTCGAGCACCGGGCCGCGCGCCGGCAGCGTCGCGGGGCCGGGCTTGAGGCCCGCGAACAGCGCCCGCTCCGCCGCCGGCAGGCGCTCGACCGCGAGCACGGTGGCGTCGCCCCACCAGCGCTCGTCGGCCTTGCGCGCCTGCGCGGCCGGCGAGACCAGGAAATTGCCGACGACTTTCGCCGCCGCGCGCGCGCGTGCGTTGACCGGGATGGCGACGAAGTGACTGTTGGACAGCGCGCCCGCCGCGAAACGCAGGCTGCGGATCGTGGCCGGAAACTCACCGCTCGCGATCGCGCGGCTGGCTTCAGCCGAGTTGAAGCCCATGGCCCAGTCGACTTCGCCATCGCCGAGCAGGCGGCGCTGCGCCGGGCCGCTGGCCGGAAACACGCGGCCGCGACGCCACAGCTGCGGATGCGCCGCGTCCAGCCACTGCCACAGCGGTCGCGTCAGCGTCGCGAAGTCGTTGCCGACGGGCTGCTGGAACACCGCGCGCTGCGTGTGCATCGCGAGCAGGAGCTGCTTCAGGAAACTCGTGCCGTGGAACTGCGGCGGTTGCGGATAGGTGAAGCGGCCAGGATGCGCGCGGATCCACGCGAGCAGCGTCGCCGGATCGGTCGGCGGTCGCGCCACCACTGCGCTGTCGTAGAAAAAAGTGAAGCGCGAGTTGCCCCAGGCGAGTTCGTAGCCGTCGGTCGGGATCGTGAAATCCCGCACGACGGTGGGGTTGCCTTCACGGTCGATCCACTGCGCGTTCGGGACGTCGTCGGCCCAGGGTCCGTACAGCAGGTTCGCGCGCCGCAGCGCGGCGAAGTTCTCGCCGTTGATCCACAGCAGGTCGACGCTGCCCTCGGTGAGCCGGCCAGCCTGCTGCTCGGCGAGCACGCGCGCGACCGACTCGCCGGGGTCGTTGACGCGAACATGCGTCAGCGTGATGTCGTACAGCCGCCGCACTTCGCCCGCTGCCCAGGCGATGTAGCGATTGACGGCCTCGTCGCCCGCCCAGGCATTGAAGAACACCTGCTGCCCACGCGCCTCGCGCAGCACGCTCGCCCAGTCGATCCGCGGCAGGCTGCTCATGTTGTTGGCGTAACCGCGCAAGCCGGCCGCGCTCGCCGCGCAGGTGCCGACCGCGAAGGCGCCGCGCAGGAACGCGCGCCGGTCAGAACGCATAGCGCAGCCCGAACTGGAACTGCCGCGGCGCGCCGGCGTTGCGTTCGACGAACGGTTGTCCGCCCACCTGGATCTGGTTCGACTGCGTCGCCGAGTTCGCGAAGCCCGACAGGTTCACCTCGTCGAACAGGTTGAAGACGTCGGCGGACAGTTCGACGCTGCCCGGCCCGGCGGCCACGGTCCAGCGCAGGCCGAGATCGACGACGCTGGACCAGGGCAGGCGGCCGCTGTTGCGCGCGACGCCTGGCGCGCGATCCGAGTTGCCGAGGTAGGCGCTCGAGAACGACGCGCCGTCACCGTTCAGGTCCGTCGTGCCGAAGATCGATGTATCGGGGATCAGGTTGATCGGCTGGCCGGACTGGAACAGGCCGGCGAGCGTCACCGTGACCGACGGCGCTG
>CAZPJE010000130.1:0-8013 GCA_964586725.1 uncultured Steroidobacteraceae bacterium
CTTCCGCAAGCCGCGCGCGGCCCGCTATCCTTGCCGCCGAGGGGTCATCGTCGTCAGGGGAGCAGAACACGTGGCAGTCAAAGGGCTCAGGGGTTTCTTCCAGTTCGATGAGAAGGCGGAACTCGGCAGCGCCGACAATCCGCTCGGTGCACTGGGGCCGCAGCAGCGCCGCGCGGGTGGACCGCTGCTCGCGCTCGCGTTCGGTTGGGGCTTCCTGATCACGGGTCTCCTGACCGGGGGCGCGCTCGGCGCCGGATTGCCGTTGTGGCCGGACCTGCTCTGGTACTCGATGCTCGGCAACCTGATCAATTTTGGCATCGGCGCCGCCGTCGGCCTGATCGCGTGGCGCACGGGATGCAACAGCGCGTTACTGTTCCGCGCGGTGTATGGCCGCTTCGGTGCCTACCTTCCCGTCGTGTTCATCGCGCTGCTGACCATCGGCTGGCAGTGCATCGTGGTCGGCGCTTTCGCGCAGGTCTGGACCCAGGCGCCGGGCACGGCCCTGTTCTATGCGGTCGCGATCTTCGCGGGCCTGCTGTACACGGTGACAACGCTGTATGGTGTCAAGGGCCTCGAGAAGGTCGGCGTCCCGGCGATGATCATCCTGATCGCGGTCGGGCTGTATTCGATGTGGCTCAACGTCGACAAGGCCGGCGGCCTGGGGCCGCTGCTCGATCTGTCGGCCGCGACCGCCGCCAAGGCGCCGCTCAGCGGCCTCGATGCGATCAACCTCGTCGTAGGCTCCTGGATCGTCGGCGCGGTCGTGATGGCGGAGTACGTCCGCTTCTCGCGCTCGGCGGCGATCGCGATCGCGATTCCGTTCGTCGTGCTGGTGGTGGACCAGGTGTTCCTGCACCTGGTCGGCTCGCTTGGCGCAGTCGTCTCGGGCAGCGCGGACTTCACGACCTACATGACCTCGATCGGCGGCTGGGTCGGCCTGTTCGCGCTGGTCGGCATGACGCTGGCGCTGTGGACCACCGGCGACACCAACCTGTACCTGCCGTCGGTGCAGACGGCGGCGCTGTTCCGCAAGCCCAAGCGCGTCACGGTGCTGGTGTGCGGCCTCCTGGGCACCGTGCTGGGTCTCGGCATCTACGAGCGCTTCCTCGACTGGATCAACCTGCTGGCGATCGTCGTGCCGCCCGTGATCGGGCCGGTGCTGGCCGACTGGTACCTCGTGCGCTCCGTGCGGCGCGACCGCTACGAGGCGGAGCCAGCATTCGCGCTGAACTTCGCCGCGGTGGCGAGTTTCGTCGGGGGCGCCATCATTGCCGCGAACTCGGCGGCCATCGCTGCCGCCGTGCCTTGGCTGACCCTCGCACCCGCGCTGCTGGGCTTGCTCGGTTCGATGGCGCTGTACGTCGTGCTGCGCCCCGTCGAACGCGCGCTGAGGCCCACAGCCTGATTCCCGCATCCTGAGACCCGCATCCCGATGAACGAACCGACTCCGTATCCGCTGTTGTTCACTCCGTTGCAGGCCGGCCGCCTGCGGCTGCGCAACCGTGTCATCCATGCGTCGATGAGCACGCGCATGGCCGTGGGCATGAAGGCCTCGCCGCGCTTGATCGACTACTTCGCCAATCGCGCGCGCGGCGGGGCAGCAATGGTCGTCACGGAGTCGCTGAGCGTCGCACGCCACCAGGTGCTGTCGCACAAGCTGCGGATCTGGAGCGATGAGGGTGTCGAGGAACTCAAGCGCTTTGCCGAAGCCGTCGAGACGCATGACTGCCGCCTGATCGGGCAGATCCAGGATCCCGGGCGCGGTCGGCATGAGAAGGGGCGGACGCCGAATGCGGTGGGTGCATCGCCACTGCCCGACGACCTGTCGTGGACCGTGCCCCGCGAGCTCGAAGCCGGCGAAGTCCGCCGCATGATCGACGACTTCGCCGATTCCGCGGCACGGCTCGAGCGTTGCGGTTTCAGCGGCGTCGAGCTGTCGTGCGGCCACGGCCACCTGTTCCACCAGTTCATGTCGCCGCGCTCGAACATCCGCGACGATGAATTCGGCGGCTCGCTGGAGAACCGCGTGCGCTTCGTCGCCGAGACGGTGCGCGCGATCCGCGACCGTTGCGGACCCGGCTTCGGCATCGGCCTGAAGCTGCCCGGCGACGATGGCGTGCCCGGCGGCATCGACCCGATCGAGGCGGCAGCCATCACCCGCCTGCTCGTCGACCCCGCCACGATCGACTTCGTGGCCTACTGCTGGGGCGCGCACTCGAACACGCTGGACCTGCACATCCCGGACATGAACGGGCCGCGCGCGCCCTTCGTGTCCATCACCCGCGCGCTGCGTCCGGAATGTCGCGGCGTGCCAGTGATGGCGCTCGGCCTGATCACCGACCCGGCCGAGGCGGAAGGCATCCTGGTGCGCGGCGATGCCGATTGCGTCGGCCTCGCGCGGCCTCTCGTGACGGATCCGGCCTGGCCGCTGAAAGCGCGCGCGGGTCGCGAAGCGGAGATTCGCTACTGCGTGTCCTGCAACACCTGCTGGGGCACGATCGTCGAGAGCAAGCCGCTGGTCTGCGACAACAACCCGCGCGTCGCGCAGCCGGATGAGGTCGACTGGTGGCCCAAGCCTGTCGCGCAGCGCCGCCGCGTCGTCGTCGTCGGTGCCGGCATCGCGGGGCTGGAGACAGCGTGGGTCGCGGCCGCGCGCGGCCATCAGGTCACGGTCTTCGGCGCCGGCTCCGAGGCTGGCGGCAAGACCCGCCTGCACGCGCTGCTGCCGGGCGGCGAGCATCTGTCGAGCATCTACGACTACCAGCAGCTGGCCGCCAAGCGCGCGGGGCTCGCGCTCGAACTCGGCGTGCTCGCGACGGCCGATGACGTGCTGTCGCTCGCGCCCGATCACGTCGTGCTCGCCACCGGCTCGCAGATGAGCTGGCCCGAATCGCTGCCGCGGGCGCTGCAGGCCGATGGCGCGATCCCGTCGCTGCGCGAACTGGTCCCGATGCTGCAGGGCCTCGAGGAGCGCCAGGGCGGCACGGCGGTCGTGTTCGACATGGACCATACCGAAGGCACTTACAGCGCTGCGGAATGGTTGCTGCGCTGGTTCGACGCGGTCGTCGTCGCGACGCCGCGCGATTCGATCGCGCACGACATGCCGCTGGTCACGCGCCTCGGCATCCAGCGCCGCTTCAACCAGAAGCGCATCCGCGTCGTGCCGTTCGTCGAGCTGGATCCCGCTTCTGCCTGGGAAGACGGCAGCGTCGGGCTGCGCAACATCTACAACGCCGATGTCGAAACGATAGAAGGCGCCGCGCTCGTGACCTACAGCACGCCGCGCGTGCCGGCCATCGACCTCTGGAAGCCGTTGCGCGCGCGTGGCATCGAGGTCACCCGCATCGGCGACAGCCTGATCCCGCGGACCGCGCTTGCTGCCACCAGCGAGGGGCACGCGCTCGGAAACGCCTTGTGAACGACGCGCTGGTACCGCGGCGCGAGCTGGTGTTCCAGCTGCTCGAGGTACTGCGTCTCGAGGAACTGCTGCGGCAGCCGCGTTACGCCGAGCATGACCGCGCGACCTTCGCGGGCGTCATAGACACCGCCTACGAGATCGCCGCGGAGCGCTTTGCGCCGTTTGCGGCGCTGGTCGATGTCGAGGAGCCGCGCATCGAGGACGGCCGCGTGGTGCTGCCGCCGTGCACGGCCGCGGCGCTCGATGCGTACAGCGATGCCGGCTTCATCGCGATGTCTTTCGAGCGCGAGCTCGGCGGCCTGCAGATGCCGGTGCTGCTGAGCCAGGCCTGCGGTGCCGTGTTCGCCTCTGCCAACGCGGCGTTCCAGTCCTATGTGATGCTGACGCACGGCGTCGCGAATCTGATTGCGGCGTTCGGCAGCGAGCCGCAGAAGCGGCGCTACCTGGCACCGCTGCTCGAGGGGCGCTGGCACGGCACCATGTGCCTGTCCGAACCGCATGCCGGATCCTCGCTGGCCGACATCCGCACGCTCGCGGTGCCACGCCCGGATGGTCGCTACGAGCTGCGCGGCAGCAAGATGTGGATTTCCGGTGGCGAACACGAACTGGGCGAGAACATCGTCCATATGGTGCTCGCGCGGACGCCGGACGCGCCGCCCGGCGTCAAGGGCATCTCGTTGTTCGTCGTGCCACGCTGGCGCGTCGACAGCGATGGCGAGGCGGGCGAGTCGAACGGCGTCGCACTGGTCGGCCTGAACCACAAAATGGGCTGGCGGGGGCACGTCAACACCGCGCTGTCATTCGGCGACCGCGAGCCCTGCATCGGCGAACTGGTCGGCATGCCGCACCAGGGCCTCGCGTACATGTTCCAGATGATGAACGAGGCGCGGGTCGCGGTCGGCATCAGCGCCACCGGATTGGGCTTCGCCGGCTATCGTTACTCGCTGGAGTATGCGCGCAGCCGTCTGCAGGGCCGGCGTGCGGGGCAGCGCGATCCGGCGACGGCACCCGTGCCCATCATCGAGCACGCCGACGTCAGGCGCATGCTGCTCGCGCAGAAGGTGCGGGTCGAGGGCGCGCTGTCCCTCGGCCTGTATTGCGCGCGGCTGGTCGATGATCTCGCCGTCGCGACCAGCGACGAGATGCGCAACCGCACGCTGCTGCTGCTCGAGCTGCTGACGCCGATCGCGAAATCCTGGCCGGCCGAGCAATGCCTCGAAGCCAACAAGCTCGCGATCCAGGTGCTGGGCGGCGCCGGGTACACGCGCGATCACCCCGTCGAGCGCCTGTACCGCGACAACAGGCTCAACATGATCCATGAGGGGGCGCATGGCATCCACGGGCTGGACCTGCTCGGGCGCAAGGTGCTGCAGCAGAAGGGGCGCGCGCTGCAGATCCTGCTCGCCAAGATCGAGACGACGATCAAGCGCGCGCAGGCCGCTGGCGGCTTCGACGAAGAGTGCCGGGTGCTGGCGGCGGCGGCGCGCGCGATGACCGGCGCGACGCGCCGTCTGGCGAGCGCGTTGCAGGCCGGCGATGCCGAGCGCGGCCTCGCCAACGCGACGCTGTACCTGGATGCCACCGGCGATGTCGTCGTCGCGTGGCGATGGCTGGCGCAGGCGCAGGTGGCGCGGGCGGCGCTTGCCGCGGGCAGCGGTCTCGGCGACAACGAGCGGGCTTTCTACGACGGCAAGATACGCGCCTGCCGCTACTTCATGCGCTACGAATTGCCGCGCGTGGCGTCCAGCTTCGCGCTGCTGGCGAAGCTGGACGACACCACGTTGACGATGCCCGACGCGTCGTTCTGACGGACGCGGCCCTGCCCGCGGCGGCAGATCGATTTAGCGACCAGTCTTTCGAGTCAGTTCCTCGAACAGGTGCTGCGCCGGGTACACCTGCGTCAGCGCCGCCTTCATGATCGCCGTGTGCACGGAGATGGCTCGATTCCGCTGCGTGTCGAACCAGTAGCTGCCCGATATCGAGTGGATGTTGCCGTCGAAGACCAGGCCGACGACATCGCCGCGGGCATTGATCAGCGGGCTGCCGGAGTTGCCGCCGACGATGTCGCTGTTGGTCGATAGATTGAACGGCGTCGCCGGATCGAGCCGGTCGCGCGCCGCGAGCCAGGTGTCCGGAACGCGGAACGGATCGGCGCCGGTCGCGCGCTCATACAGGCGCGCCAGCCGCGTGAACGGCTCTACCGGCGCACCGTTCTCGACCCAGCCCTGTACGGTGCCGTAGTTCAGGCGCAGCGTGAAGGTCGCATCCGGATAGACCTGCGTGCCGAACGCCGCGAAGCGCGCCGCGGCGATCAGTTCGGCGGCGGCCTCCTGCGGCGCCTCGACTTCGGTCTCGTACTGCTGCCGGATGGCACGCGACTCGGCATCGATGTTGCGCGCGAGCACGATCATCGGGTCGGTCGACGCATCGATGGCGGCCTGGCCGCCTTCCCAGAGGCGCTGGCGCTCCGCGGCATCGCCGAGCTTCGACTCCACGACCAGGCGTCGCGCGAGTGCATCCGGGGACTCGGTCGCGAGCAGCGCCCGCACCTGCGGATCATCAGGTCCCAGCCATTCGCGCATCCGCTCGAGGCTGAACGACAGCGTCAGCTGCTCGAGGTCGTCGTAGACCGGCTGGTTCGCGAACAGGCGCTGCTGGATAGCCGGCAGGGCGGTATCCGCGAACTCCCGCAGGCGCTCCGTGTTCGGCTTGGGGCGCTCCGCCGCGCCGCGCACCAGCGTGCGCGCCCAGCGGAACTTCTGGCTGTTGAAGCCAGCCGCGCCCTCGATGAACACGCGCCGCTCGTAGAGCGCGCGGGCGCGCTCGGTCGCGCGTTCGATCTCCGCCCACGGATCGCGTTCGCCGAGCACGCTGGCGCTGCGGGCACGCAGTTCGGCCTCGGCGCGGCGCTTGCTGTCGAACAAAGCATCGTCGTGCAGCGCATCCAGCAGCTTGCGCCGGACCTTGATGCCATTCTCGAGATTGCCGAGCGGCTCCTGCGTGATGCGACGCGCCGCATCGCTGGTGCTGGCGAACTGGATGTAGCGGCCGCGCAGTTCGCTCGACCGCAGCAGTGCTGGCGGCAGCTCGCGGTCGCGCGCGAACTGCAGCTGCGCCACCGTCAGCAGACGGTCGGTGGAGCCGGGGTGGCCTGAGACGAACACGAGTTCGCCGGCGGCCGGCCCGTTGAAATCGATGCGCAGCGGCGCCGCGACCCGCACCGGTTTGCCGTTCTCGTAGGCGCGCAGCAGCGCCATGTCGAGGCACCAGCGCGGGAACTGGAAGTTGTCCGGATCGCCGCCGAAGGCGCCGATCGCGGCCTCGGGCGCGAATGCCATCCGCACGTCGGTATAGCGGCGATACTTGTACAGGAAGTACTGGCCACCGTCGTACAGCGTGACGGCTTCGCACAGGTCGGCCGCGAGGCTGCCGGCGCGGCGCTTCGCCGCGTGCGCCTTGGCGTCCGCGGTGCAGGTCTGCTCGAGCCGTGTCAGCGTCGCCTTGCGCGCCGTGTTGGCGGCTGCGGCATCGAGGCCGCGCAACGCGGCCGTGACGTCCGCCGTGATGTCCTGCATCTCGACCAGCACATCGGCTACCTGGGTCGCGCAGCGCATCTCCTGCGTCCGGTCGGTCGCGAGGAAACCTTCTTCGACCAGGCTGCGCTCGCGGGTCGAGTTCTGCGCGAGGCAGGCAGTGATGCAGTGGTGGTTCGTCAGGATCAGGCCATCCGCCGAGACGAACGACGCCGAGCAGTTGCTGAGGCGCACGCTGGCACGGCGCACCCGGTCCAGCCATTCGGGGCTGATCTGCGCGCCGAACTGCGCCTGCACGCGTTGGGCGGGGAAGTTGTCGTACGTCCACATGCCTTCGTCGGCGCGGGCCGCGCTGGCGGACCACAACAGCATCAGGCCGAGCAACATCGGGAACAGTCGTTTCACGTCGGGCTCCGCGGTCTTGTGATGGCGGGATTATCGCGCATTCATGCCGATTCACGCGCGATTCCCGCCTCGGGTCGAGTATTGGTGCTGCCACGACAGATTCGCGCCGTGCCAGGCGCGTCGCCGGGGGCTTCAATCACTCACCGGCAACCGGCCGGCACAGAGTCGGGAGAAGCACATGCAACGAACCAACAGGCGCCGCGCCCGCGGCCAGGGCATGACGGAGTACATCATCATCGTCGCGTTGATCGCGGTGGCCGCGATCGCCGTGTATCGCGCCTTCGGCGACATCGTCCGCGGCCAGACATCGATCGCCGCGGTCGCGCTGTCGGGTGGCGAGCAATTCGATGGTCGCGGCCTGGTCGGCGAATCCCGGGACCGCGCCAGTGATGCGGCCGAGTCGCGCACCCTCGGAGACTTCGAACAGTGATCGGCGGCGGGCGCCCGGGCAGTGCGCGACGGCGGCAGGCGGGGCAGGCCCTGCTGTTGCTGGTCGCACTGCTCGGCGCCTTGCTGCTCGCGGCGCTGACGCTCGTCGATACCGGGCAGCTCGCCATCCAGCGCATGCGTCTCGCCGCTGCCGCCGACGCGGCGGCACTGTCTGCGGCCGTCACCGAGGCGCGTGCGCTGAACTTCGCGGCGTCGATGAACCGCGCC
>CAZPJE010000131.1:0-18034 GCA_964586725.1 uncultured Steroidobacteraceae bacterium
CATGACGCGGTCCGCCATCTCGAGCACCGTGACCTCGACGCCGAGCTCACGGCAGGTCGCGGCGACCTCGAGGCCGATGTAGCCGCCGCCGATGATCACGGCGCGCCGGCCCGGGCGGGCCAGCTCGCGCAGCTGGTCGGCATCCTGCAGCGTTTTCAGGTAGTGCACGCCGCCGAGTCCGGCGCCGGGCAGCGTGATGTGCCGGGGACGGCTGCCCGTCGCGATCACGAGCGTGTCGTAGGCGAGCGAGGCGCCGTCATCGAGCGTGACCTGGCGGGCGGCGCGGTCGATGCGCAGCGCCCGACGGCCGAGGCGCAGGTCGACGCCATGCTCGGCATAGAACGCGGCATGGCGGATGAACAGGCGGTCGCGTTCCAGGGCGCCGGAGAAGTACTTCTTGGACAGCGGCGGTCGCTGGTAGGGCAGGTGCGGTTCGTCGCCGACGAGCGTCAGCGGGCCGGTGTGACCGCGCTTGCGGAGTGTGTCGACGAGCTGGGCGGCCGCCTGGCCAGCGCCAAGAATCAGTATGCTGCGGCTCATGAGGCATAGAATAAGCGGGTCCGGCGCACCACGCACGGGCGCGGTGCACGGCAACTGCGCCATAATGGTGCGGTTGGCGTGGTGTTCGGCCTTGCACCACCACGACCGGACCGTCGGCCAGCGGGATGTGCGCTGGCACGAAAGGTGCTGATGCAGTGGGCGGTCGAGGCACCTGCTTCGATCCTGCGACGTGGCGAATCGAAGATGGGAGTCACAACTACATGAAACTGGTCACCGCAATCATCAAGCCCTTCAAGCTCGACGATGTTCGTGCTGCGCTGTCGGATATCGGCGTGTCGGGTATGACCGTCACTGAAGTCAAGGGTTTCGGCCGTCAGCGTGGCCACACCGAGCTGTATCGCGGCGCGGAGTACGTCGTCGATTTCGTGCCCAAGACGCGCATCGAAGTCGCGGTGCGCAGCGATCTCGTCGATCAGGTCGTCGAAGCGGTCGTGAAGGCCGCCAAGACCGGCAAGGTCGGCGACGGCAAGATCTTCATCACCAACATCGATCGCGTCATCCGCATTCGCACCGGCGAGACGGACGAGTCCGCGCTCTAGCCTGCGGTTCCGACTGCCTGCCCGGCCGGCGCGCGTCGCTCAGGCCGGGACAGGCAGGATCTCGATCCTGTCGCGGCCGGTTTCCTTGGCCCTGTACAGCGCGACATCCGCGCGCCGGATCAGGTCTTCACCCGAAGCGTCCTGGCTGCGCGCGGCTGCGAGCCCCGCGCTCAGCGTGACCGTCACTTCGACGGACTCGCCGGTCGGCGTGTCCACGGCTTTCATCTGCCGCAACGCGTTGCGCAGCCCTTCGATCACGGCGCGCGCGGTCACGATGTCGGTGCGCGGCATCAGGACCAGGAACTCCTCGCCGCCATAACGGCCGATCGCATCGTCCGGTCGCAGCGCCGCGCGCGCGATCGTGGCGAAGCGTCGCAGCACCGCATCGCCGACCGCGTGGCCGTGGCGGTCGTTGATCGCCTTGAAGTGATCCAGGTCGACGAGCGCGATCGCGAGCGGCGCGCCACTCGTCGTAGTGCCGCGCAGCGCCTTCGCCGTGAGGTCAAGGATCCGGCGCCGGTTCGGCAGCGCCGTCAGGTCGTCGCGATCGGCGAGCTGCTGCAACTGCCGCCGGAAGCTGCGATTGCGCTGCAGCAGACAGGCCAGCGCGACGACCAGCAGCACGGCGATCAGCGCGATCCCCGACAGCAGGCGGCGCAGTTGCTGCTCGCGCTCCAGCTGCTGGCGCTCGCGCGCGACCTCGGCCTGCTGCGTCGCGTTCTCGCGCGCGAGCTGGCCGACCTTCTCGACTTCGCGATCGGTGGCGAAGCGCACGCGCAGCACGGCGATCTGGCTGGCAGTCTGGTTGGCGTTGATGACCCGCATCCGCTCGATGTGTTCCTGCAGGTCCGCGCTGGATTCGGCATGGCGGCCCAGCGCCGCGAAGGCGTCGGCGCGCCAGCGCAGGAACTGCGCGCGCAGATCGCGCGACAGCTCCGCCGGATTGCCGCCGAGGCTGGCATTGAACAGGCCCAACGCGCGGCGCGGCTGGCCCGACAGCAGCGCAAGCCGGCCGCGATAGGCGCTGAGCAGCCGACCTTCCTCGGCGTCGAAATCGCGCCGTCCGGACAGCGTGGCCTGCGCCGTATCGCAGTGGCTGGCGGCGACGCCGCTCAGGCCCGCGTCGATGTGCAGTCCGCACAGGCGGATCTCCGCATACGCAGCCGCGACGACATCCTGCAGGTCGAGCGCGCGGAACCGCATCTGCTCGAAGGCTTCCTCCGCGCGTTCGATCTCGCCGGACTGCCACCAGGCGCGGCCCAGCCGGTCGTAAGCCGTGGGCAGGCGCGAGCGCGCGCCGGTCGCGCGGAAGTAGGCAATGGTCTCCTCGAGCAGGCGAGTCGCCTGGTCGAACTCGCGCGCCGTCGCATAGGCCGCAGCCAGCCGGCCCGCCGTCACCATGCGCTGCGGCGGATCGTCGTGCGTGCCGAGCAGGTCGTACGCGGCGGTCAGGTCGAGCAGCGCGCGTTCGATGTCACCGCGGTCGTAGTGCAGCCAGCCGCGATCCTTCAGCACGCACGCGGCGGCCTTGCTGCGCGGCTGCGTCGCGGCGAGCGCACCATTGAGCTCGAGGATGCCCTGGTCCGTCTGCTTCGAGATCTGCAGCGCCAGCGCGCGCGCGATGCGCAGCCGCACGCGCAGCAGCGCAGCGTCGGAGGCGTCGCCGAGCGCAGCAAGGCCGCGCTGCGCGGCATCGCGTGCGGTGTCGGCCTGCCCGGACTGGCGCGCGGCTTCAGAGACGATGGCGTACAACGCGGCGGTGCGGGCGGGCACCGCTGCACTGGTAGGTTCCGCGAGTTCGGCCTGCGCGTCGGCGAGCGCTTGCGCCGGATCCCTGAAGGCAACGGCTTCGAGCGCCGCGAGTTCCGCGGGCCCTTCACCGACGCAGGCGCCCCATGCTGCAGTGGCTTGCCCCAGCAAGAGTACGAGCAGGCAGGCTTGCGCCGCCCACCGCCTGCTCCGCTGCGTCGTGACCCTGCCCATGGCGGCTGATACTGCCGCAGCGCTTGCACGCCGTCATGCGTTAAGCAAAGAAACTGCGCCGCGTCGTGTGACATAACGAGGTTGCGGTTACGACGGCGCTCCGCTAGCGTCGCGCCATCATGAATGATCCTGTCGCGGCGGCCGCCGCCAAGCTCCATCTCGATACGGCCTCGCGCCACATCCTGCTCTGCACTGGCGGCAAATGCGCCCCCGAGACCGCGCATGCGGCCGCCTGGGATTACCTGAAGAAGCGCCTGCGCGAACTCGGGCGCGTCGACCGGCCCGCGCCCG
Source organism: uncultured Steroidobacteraceae bacterium (assembly GCA_964586725.1). Lineage (GTDB taxonomy): Bacteria > Pseudomonadota > Gammaproteobacteria > Steroidobacterales > Steroidobacteraceae > UBA964. The sequence goes on from CAZPJE010000131.1 coordinate 3,375, forward strand.
TGTTGCGCACGCGGGCGGATTGCCTGCGCATCTGCGCCGCGGGTCCGATCGCTGTCGTTTATCCGGAGGGAGTGTGGTACCGCGACTGCACGCCGGAGAATCTGGAGTTGATCATCCAGCAGCACCTGATCGGCGGCCAGCCGGTCGAAGCGCTGCGCATCGCTGACGCGCCACTGCACCCGAGGAAAGCCTGATGTCCCGCGCGATTCGATTGCACGCTGCCGGCGGTCCCGAGAATCTCGTGCTCGAAGCCGTCGATCCGGGCGCGCCTGGGCGCGGCGAGGCGCAGGTCCGGCACACGGCGATCGGCCTGAACTACATCGATGTCTACGATCGCACGGGCCTTTATCCGATGCAGCTTCCCGGCATCCTCGGACGCGAGGCCGCCGGCGTCGTGACGGCGCTCGGCAAAGGCGTGCGCGGGCTGCGGATCGGCGATCGCGTCGCGTACGTCCACAACCAGCCCGGCACGTACTGCGAGCTGCGCAATGTGCCCGCGACGAAGCTCGTGAAGCTGCCGAAGGGCATCAGCGACGAGCAGGCGGCCGCACTGATGCTCAAGGGCCTCACGGCGCAGTACCTGCTGCGGCGGACGTATCGCGTCAAGCGCGGCGACTGGGTGCTGGTGCACGCCGCCGCGGGAGGCGTGGGCCTGCTGCTGACGCAATGGGCGCGGGCGCTGGGCGCGCGCGTGATCGGCGTGGTCGGCAACGACGCGAAGGCGACGCTAGCCAAGCGCCACGGCTGCCGTCACGTGCTGATCCTCGGGCGCGACCCCGTCGTGACCCGGGTGCGTGAGCTGACCAAAGGGGCAGGCGTGGCGGTCGTCTACGACTCGGTCGGCAAGGACACCTTCATGGACTCGCTCGACTGCCTGCGCCCGCTCGGCATGATGGTCAGCTACGGCAACGCGTCCGGACCGCCGCCGGCGATTTCGCCTTTGGAGTTGTCGAAGCGCGGCTCGCTGTTCCTGACCCGCCCCTCGCTGTTCGCCTACATCGCCGAACGGCGTGATCTCGAAGCCGCCGCGCGGGAGCTGTTCGCCGTCGTGAAATCCGGCAAGCTGCGGATCCGCATCGGTCAGCGCTACCCGTTGGCGCGCGCCGCGGATGCGCACCGCGACCTGGAAGCGCGGCGCACTACCGGCTCGACGGTGCTGGTTCCGTGACCGTGTCGAGCTGACAGTCGATGCGCGTGCCGCGCCCCGGCGCGGCAACGACTTCGAACTGAGCGCCGATCGCGGCGGCGCGGTTGCGCATGTTGGCGAGCCCGGCGCCGCAGTGCGCGGTCGCCAGCGGATCGAATCCGCAGCCGTCATCGTCGATCGTCAGTTGCAGCGTGCCGACCGCTGCGGAGAACCTGATCCTGATGTTGCTGGCACCGGCGTGCCGCAGCGCGTTGGTCGTCGCCTCCTGCGCGATCCGGTACAGATTGGTGCCGATGGCCTCGCTCGCGGGCAGCGCCGCCGTGACATCGGTCATGCAGCGGACATCGATGCCGGCGCGCGACGCGCAGCGCCGCGCTAGCTGGTCGAGCGCGACGGGCAGTTGCGACAGCGGGATGCGGGACGGCATGCCGCCCTGCGCGATGGCCCGCGTGTCGTCGAGCATCTGCCTGACAATCGACAGCATCGAGTCGACGGCGTCGCGCTGCACCGCCTGTTCGGGGCCGAGCGAGCGTTCGAGGTTGCGCAGCATCAATGACAAGCCGGTGAGATCCTGCCCGAGGCCATCGTGCAGGTCGCGCGTCATCTGGTCGCGCTCGTGGCGCAGGCGGGTTTCCTCGGTGACATCGCTGAGCAGCGTCAGCACGAAAGGTTGCTGCCCGACCGTGACACCCTGGCTGCGGCACTCGAGCGTGCGCCGTTCCGGCCCGACGGCCGTCCAGCTCCAGCGTGTCGGCTCGCGCAGGCCGCGAGCTGTCTCGATGGCGTCGGCCGCCACCGCGCCCATGTGCTCGATGTTCGTGCCGACCAGTCTTGCACCGCCGTGGGCCAGGTATCGCTCGGCGGCCGGGTTGGCGACGCGAACGAAGCCCTGGGCGTCCGACAGCAGCAAGCCGTCCCGGGTTGCCTCGAGCAGGGTCGCGTGCAGTCGGTGCAGCGTCGTGCGCGTGCCGGTGCGTTCGGTCGAGCGCACCAGCACGCCGAACACGCAGTCGGCCTCCTTGAGCGGCTGGAAGACGACGTCGAAGCCGCGCGTGCCGAGCCGCGGGTCGACGAACTCCCAGTACTGTTCGGCGCTGCGCCCGCTTGCGAACACTTCCTTCACCAGCCGCGTGCCGTCGCGCCCGTTGAGCAGCTGCCGGCCGAGCGCGACGCTGCGCCGCGAACGGTCGATGCAGCGGCCGTGCCCGTCGAACAGCGCGTACCAGCCCGCGCCGCGACCGGCACCGAGTACCGCCGACACGGCGCGCGACCAGTGGGGCGTCGCGCGCATGCCGGCAGTGGTTCCTGGCGTGCTCATGATGCCGGCGTGGCCGCGATGATGCTGAGCGGGAACGGCTTGGCCTGGGTCGAGCCGGGCGTCGACGTCGCCGGTTCGATGCCGAGCCAGTACTGACCGACGCGCAACGAACGGCTGTCGACATAGACGTCGATGAAGCCATCGGGCGCCGCCTCGACCGCAGCGACGACAGTTGCGCCGCCCGGCGTGTCGGCCGGCGTCAGCGTGACGCGATAGCGCCGATCCGCTGCCGTGTGATCAGGCAGCAGCCGCCAGTGCAGCGCGGCGGGCGTGGCCGGCAGCACGACGGTGTTGGCGCTGTCGCGGCTGCGCAGCGTCATGAAGTACTGCGCGGTCGCCGGCGCGCGGCGCGCGAGCTCGTCGAAGCTGACCGGCAAAGCCGCAAGGCGCGGCGCAGTTGCCGTGGCACCCGCCTGCCACAGCCATACCGCGAGGCCCAGTGCGCCGATCGAGGCCGCCATCGCCATGACGCGCAACGTGCCCGTCCACCATGACCGGCGCATCAGTGGGTCGAGTTCGCCGCGCTCACGGAGCCCGTGCAGGCCATCCTGAAGGCGGGCGACCCGATCGATGTCATGGATCGCGGCCGGGTTGCGGGCCCACCAGTCTTCGAATCGCGCCGCTTCGCTGTCGGACAGGTTGCCCGACAGGTAGCGCGCGATGACATCCTGGGCTTCGCTCTCGGTCTGTTGCATCGGTCAGCCTCCGAACATCACGGTCAGCAGCAGCAGCAGGGACAGCAGGTCCTGGCTGCGGTAGCCGGCCCGTTCGATCAGTTCACGAAGTCTTTGCCGCGCACGGTGCGCGATGCGGGCGAACTGCGCCGGCGTCAGGCGTAGCTCGCGGCAGACCTCGTCCCGCTCGCGCTCGTCGAGGTAATGCCGCACCAGCACCTGCCGGTCGCGCGGATTGGTCAGCTGTTCGAGCAGCGCGCGCACGAGGCGGCGATTGACTTCGTGCTGCGAGCACTCGACGGGCGAGGGCGCCGCCTCATCTGCGCGTTCGGTCCAGAATTCTTCGCCGACGGTGTCGCGTTCGCGACGCCAGTGATTGCGCAGGTGATTCATCGCGGTACGGAACACGAAGCCCGCGAAGTCTTCACCGGACAGCGCGAAGCCCTCACGCTGCTTCGCAAGCGTCGTGACGATCGCGTCCTGCAAAAGATCGAAGGCGAGCTGCGGGTTGCCGCAGCGGCGCGTCAACACCGCCATCAACCCCGGATAGCTGTGCGCGAGCGCGTCCGCCGTATCCGGGACGCTTGTCGCCAGCGTCTGCGACGATGACGGAGGATCTCGCTGCAGGTAAACGGGATTCACGCTCACCTCCCCAGTATAGACTCGCAATCGTCGGTTCGCGGAAGCCCTCGCATCGTGCAAATGGATACAGTATTCGACAGGCGGATTCGATTGCCCGGCGCATGCCAGGTCATGCTCGTTCTGGCATGCCTTGCGATGGCTGGCTGCTCCGCGCCGGCGTCGAACGGGCTGCTGCAGCAGGCGCGATTGCTTGCCGAGGGCGCGCCGGCGGCACTCGCCGAGTCTCCAGCCGACGTCGACGTGGCGCCAGGCCAGCCGCTGGTCGTCGTCGGGGCGCAGTTCGACGTCGACGTGGTGCTCGAGTTGCGCGACGCCGCCGGGAGCCTGCTGGCGACTTCCGCAGGTCCCGCCGGGATACGCGGCCGGGAACTGCTCGTCTGGACCGCGACCGCCGCGCCGCCTGGTGGCGCCGCGTCGCTCGCAGGGCTGCGGGTCATGGTGCGCACGGTCGGATCGGATCGCCCACCGTCTGGCCGCGTGCGCCTGAGTCGGGTCGACGTCGCGACGACCGCTCCCGCCGCGCTGCGTGCCGCGCTCGATCTGACTGGCCAGGCCATGGCCGAGACCAGCAGTGCCGATGCCGCCGCAAGGGCTGCGGCCTTCGAGGAACTGGAGCGTCGCTGGCTGGCGCTCGGCGAACGCGAGCTGGCCGCCGAGGCAGCGCTGCAACTCGCGGCGGTTCGCTATGTCGATCTCGAACAGTGGGGCGAAGCCGTGGACGCAGCGGCGCGCGCCGAAGCAACGCTGCGCGAGTCCGGCGCCGCCAAGGGCACGATCGACGCGACGCTGCTGCGCGGCATCGCGGCGAGCGAGCAGATGCGCTCGCGCGGCGAACCCAATCCCGCGGTGCTGGCGACCATCCTCGACGCGCGCCGCGAGTACCAGTCGTTGCAGTTGCCGGTAGCCGCGGCCGAGGCGCTGAACCACGCCGGGATGGCGCAGTTCTATCGCGGTGAGATTGCTGCTGCGGTCGCGAGCTTCGAGGCCGCTGCGGAGGAGTTCGGGCGTGTCGGGGCGTCGGAGCCGCGGCGATTGGTCCTGCAGAACATCGCGGCAGTCCAGCTCGATCGCGGCGAGTATCGTCAGGCTGCGCGGGCGTATGAGGCGTTGCTGCCTACCTTACCCGATGCCGATCCGCATGCTTTGGCAGCTGTGCTCCAAAACGCCGCCCTCGCAGCATCTTACCTAGGAGAGTACGAGCGATCCCTTTCGTGGTGTCTGCGATCGCTGGACATTGCCCGACGCATCGAGAGCATGGGACTGCAGGCGCGGGCGCTACAGTGCCTCGGAATGGCGCATATGCAGTTGGGGCAGCCACAGATCGCGGTCTTGCATCTGCGCGAGTCTGAGCGATTGTTCGCGCGAGCCGGTGAACGGCTGGATCAGGCCGCAGCTCGAAATGAACTTGGCAACGCGCTGCGTGCGCAAGGTGATCTAGATGTCGCCGCGCGTGAACAACGCGATGCGCTGGCGCTGCTTGGAACGACGGGGTCGTCGGCTGCGCGTGCGCGAGCACTTGCCTCGATCGGGTTGACCGAGACGGCCCGCGGCCGACACGGCGAAGCAGAGAGGTTCTACAGTGAAGCATTGGGGCTCAAGTTGCCGGCGACGGCGGGCGCTGTGTTGCGCGCTCGCTATGGTCGCGCGCAGAGCTGGGCGGCTACTGGGCGAGTGCGCGATGCGCTGATCGAGCTCGATGCGTTAATCGACACAGTTCGCGCGGAGTTCCTGACCGACCAAGAGGCACTGGCGCTTGGTTTGCGCGCCCAGCTTCGATTTGGCGCCGTTGATCGCGCCGGAGCGCTTATCGACAGTGCCCGGGCGATTGAGGCGCTAGATCGGCTCACCGCCGGTACAACCAATCCCGATAATCGCGTCACTCTTGCGCGCCGTGTCCGCGAGCTGTTCGAGCTGAGGATTGATCTGCTCGCAGGTAGCGGCGATGCGCTGGGTGCGCTGCAGGTGGTGGATCGATACAGCACTCGCGGCAACTGGTCCACGCCCGGTGGCGCGGCCGATCAAGTAGAGGCCGGTGCGAGCATAGAGGAGGCATTGGCGCAGCGCCGCTATCGCCTTGAGGTCCTAATTGAGCAGGCTGGTGCAGATTCAAATCGGATTGATGCGCTGCAAACTGAGATCGCTGTTCTTCGCAGTCGCCTCGCGGAGGAACGGCTCGGCTCTGCTCTTGGTCAGCCAGCGGCCCTGGACGTTGATCAGCTCGTTACGGCCCTACCGGAAGACGCGATGCTGCTCGTGTATTCGCTGGGACGGGAGCGCAGCTGGCTATGGCAACTATCGGGCGATCGCCTGGTGTTGCACCCGCTGGCTGCGGCGCGAGTAATTGATAATGCGGTTCTCAAGTTGCTGAATAACGTTCGACAGTTCCGTGATCCGGAGCGGGATCTGATGCAACTTGAGCGCCTGTTGCTGCCGGTGGGACTTGCGGAGCTCGAGGGGCGACGACTGTTCGTGGTTACAGACGGCTCGCTCGCAGCCCTGCCCTGGGCGTTGATCAAACAGCGTGCAAATGCGGCGGCCGTGCAGCAACTGGCACGAGCGACTGATCTCGTGCGCGAGACGCGCCCGTTCGCGCCGGCGGCATCGGGTTGGAACGCCGCGCTGTTTGGCGATGCACAGTTCAGCCGTGACCCGCGCGGCTTCGGGCCGTTGCCCGGCACGCGTCTCGAGCTGGAAGTCATACGGTCGCGCATTGGTGGCGATCACGTGCAGGTCTTCACTGGTGTCGCTGCTTCGCGCGAGGCCTTCCTGACCTTGGCAGCCGGCGACCTGGATCTGCTGCATGTGGCGACGCATGCCTTTCTCGATGCGCATGTGCCGGAACTGTCGGCGCTGGTGCTGTCGCAGGTCGACGCGGCCGGCAACCCCGTCGTTGGCGATGTCCGGCCGAGCGACCTGCTGCGCTGGCGACGCGCGCCCAGGCTGGTCGTGCTTAGTGCCTGCGATGCGGCCGCGGAGCCGTCGCGCCAGGCGCCGGGCCTGCTAAGCCTTTCGCGTGCGCTGCATGCCCGCGGGACGGAGCACGTGGTCGCGAGTCTCTGGCCGGTTGCAGATGCGGCGGCTGCTGATCTGATGGATGCGTTCTATGCCGCCATGATCGAGGATGAATTGCCGCCCGATCGCGCGCTGGCGGCCGCGCAGCGCGCACTCCAGCTTTCGCCGCGATGGAAGGCGCCGTTCTTCTGGGCGGGATTCGTCGTCATTGGATCGGGCACATGAATGACGATGGCCCCTCGGTCGCGGTGCGAGATTCGCGCCCGGTGAGTGACGTTCGTGACCTTGTGCACGGGGCGCCGCTGCCGCGCGCCACGCTCGGGCACGCTGCACGCGTCTGCTACCTGGTCGGCGATGCCGCTGCGACGCGGACAGCCGATCGGCGCGTCCGGCTGCACTATCAGGTCAACGGCAATTTCAACGCACTGTGTTACGACCAGCGCTGGTGGCGCCAGCCGGTCGTGCTCGAACGCAGCGGCGAGGCGTTCGGCAGCTTCGGCTACACGGGGTATCTGGTGGCGCCCGACTTGGTGCTGACCTGCTGGCACGGTTGGGATCATTTCCAGCACGCGCGCCAAGTCGCCATTTTCGACTACGCCATCGGCCCTGGCAGCGATGTGCCGGTCGAACTGTCGGCAGAGTCAGTGATCGAGGTGGCGCCGGCACCGGTGTGGGGTCCGGACGAAGCGCTTGCCGCAGCATTGTGCGCCGGTGATTGGGTGCTGCTCCGACTGGTGCGGCCCGCTGCGTGCGCACTTGAGCCCATCCAGATCGCCGCGCCTCGGCCTGGCGCGCTGGCCTATGTGCTCGGTCACCCGCTGGGCCTGCCGCTCAAGCTTGCTCAGGGCGGGCGCGTGCTGGGTGTCGAGGGCGCAACGTTTCGCGTCGCCCTCGACACCTACACGGGCAATTCCGGCTCACCGGTGTTCGACGCCGAAACCCATGCGCTGATCGGCATCGTCAGTGAAGGTCCGCCCGGCGTCGGTGATTTCACGCCCAGCGGGGAGCAGCAGTGCTATTCCTATCGCCGCGGCGAAGACAAGGATGCGGGGACCCTATGTGTTGCTGCGCCTTGTTTCTCTCATGGGCTACCGGCAAAGGGGATCACCGAGCTGCGCTAGCCGCGACACACACCGCTTTAGCCGCTGTGCGGGGTAAGGTGAATAACGCCATTGTGCTGCTTCGAGTTGCAGCTTGACGCGCCCTTGGCCGGCTCGTAATCGCAGACCTCAACCCGCGCGCGCACGCTGCACTCGCCACCCACATCGTAGGCCCGCAGCTTGACGATCAGCCAGTGCAACTGCAGCGGCGAACCATCCAGCGTGCTGTGGCCGAACACGATGGGCCCGGTCACGTTGCCAACGCCGTCGCTGGCCAACGAGGGGCCGGCGGTCTTCGACGCGCGGCGCGCACTGCTGGCGGGGTTGATCGTGAGCGCGAACGCGGCCTGCGGGGCGGCGTCGCGGGTGAAGACGAATCTATCCCCCGGGGCGACATGGGCATCCTTGCAGTCGCCATCGCAACCGGCCGACTGAACCGTCCAGTTGCCGGCGAGCTTTTCGATGCTGGGCACCGGACACACGGCCTGCGCATGGGCGGTGGGGATCGGCTCGAAGCGCATCTGGCTGTGCTGTGGGTCGATCGCGCTCCACAGACCGTCGATCGTGAAGACGACGAATCCCAGCGCGACGACGACGAGCATCCGGGTCAATCGGGTCATGGGCATCTCCTTGAGCAAGCAATGGGGGACCAGCTCCGATGCTAGGTGGCCGTCCCGTTGCGGCGACTCGATCTCACCCGATTGGGTGAGGGCGGCTTGCGCAAGGAAGAAAGTTGCCGGTGGGGTGGGATGAATCGCGGGTTCGCGACATATGTATTCATGCAGTCCGATTCCATGGAACTCGACCCGCTTGCCGTCGCTGAGCTTGGGGTGCCTACGCCGGTCGAAATCCTCGCGCTGCTGGATCAGGGGCGCGTCGCCGATGGCATGCGCGCCGCCATCGATGCCCTGCAGTGGGTCGATCCCGCCGGGCCGCTGACGGAAGAAAACCTCGCGCTGGGCAGGCTGACCAGCGCGCTGGCGGAGAACCCCATCGTCGGGCTCGGCCGCGCGCGGGCGCTGGGTTACGCCGGCGATCCGGACATGCTCGACGTCGCCTTGGGCGAAGGGCGGGTGTGCGGCTCGACCCCGCGTGGTCGACAGATGCTCGCGTGGATGCTCGAGCACAGTGCGTTCTGCCGCGCCTTGCGCCAGCGGCGCAGCTATCTGGCGGCGCAGGTGGAGGCTGTCGGTGGCCTGCGCGACGCCGGGCCCGTCGTCGCCCTGTTCCCCGGCTATGCACGCGAGTTGCTGGCCAGCGCCCAGTACCGCGCGCGACGCGTCTCAGCCCATCTGGTGGGGCACGACGCGCGGGTCGCCGGTTTCGCGCGGATGCTGCACCGGGGACTGCCCGCGGAATTCCATCAGGCCACGTTGGCCGCAGTCGTGGGCGAGACCACCCGCTTCTATGGCTGCTCGCTCGTCTACGCTCCGGACCTCGCCGATCATCTCGATGAGGACACGTTGATGCCGTTGCTTGAAACCGCGCTGACCTGGCTCGTGCCGGGCGGCGAACTGATCCTGCCTGCGTTCACCGAATCGCACGAGGCGGGCTTCCTGGAGGTCGCTGCCGACTGGCGCCCGAACGACTGGACGCCGTCGGAGTTGATGCGGCTCGCGCGGGGGTTGGGCGATGTGGTCACGTGGCTGCGGCAGGATCAGGAGTCGGGACTGTGCTTCCTCCATCTGCAGCGCTGCTGAGTCCGATGGAATCGCTCGGGCTGTCGCTCGAGATCGTCCTCGACAGCCTTGCGGATGGCACCGTAGTCGTTGACCGCGCGGCGCGCGTGCTGCATGCGAACCGCCCGGCGCGCGAGCTGCTCGCGGCCGCTCGGCCGGGATCGTCGGGCGGTGGGTTGCTGCGCTTTTCGCATCCGCGCACGCAGGCCGCGTTCGAGCGGGCACTGGCCGAGCCCGGCGAGTTCCTGGTCTATGCACCGGACGGTGATGTCGTCGCGCGCGCTTCGCTTCGACCCCTGACCCGCAACTCGCACCGCATGGATACCTCTGCGCTGCTGCTGTGCCTGCGCAGCCAGCCGCGCCGGGCGCGTGTCTGCGCGGCGTCGCTGCAGGCCTTGTATGGACTCACGCCGGCTGAAGCCCGCGTTGCGGCGGGTGTCGTCGGCTCCGGTTCCATCCGCGAGCTCGCGTCGCGCCTTGACCTCTCGGAGAACACGGTCAAGAGCCATCTGAAGCGCGTGTTCCGCAAATGCGAAGTGCAGTCCGTCGCGGAGTTGTCGGCACTGGTCGCGACGGGGCCGCGCAGGCTCTGACGCACGTCCGACGGGGGCGGCAAGACCTTGCCGCCTGCTCAAGCGCGGCGCTGCGCGACCGATAGCACTGGAGTGGCCCCGAACCGGGGCGCTGCGGTGTGTGCTGTGACCCGACTTCCCGACTTCACGATGGCCTTCCAGCCCATCGTCGATATCGAGCAAGCCAGCGTATTCGCGTACGAGGCGCTCGTGCGCCCCCTCGATGGGCGGGGCGGTGCTGCGGCCGTGCTCGAGCAGATCACGCCGCAGAACCGCTATGCCTTCGACCAGGCCTGCCGGGCGCGCGCGATCCAGCGCGCCGCGCGGCTCGAGATGCAGGCCCTGCTCAGCGTGAACTTCCTGCCCAATGCCGTGTACTCCGGCGACACCAGCCTGGAGCGGACGTTCGAAGCCGCCGCGATCTGCGGCTTTCCGCCGCACCACCTGATCCTCGAAGTATCGGAGACCGAGCCCGCCGCCGATCGCCACCAGCTGCGCGACATCCTCGATGGCTACAAGCGCTGCGGCATGATGACCGCGCTCGATGACTTCGGAGCGGGACACTCCGGATTGAACATGCTGGCTGAATTCCAGCCCGACATCGTCAAGCTCGACATGGCGCTGACGCGCAACGTGCACGAGGATCGTGTGCGGCGCGCGATCGTGAATGCCGTGATCGGGATGTGCCGCGAGCTGGGCATCTCCGTGATCGCCGAGGGCATCGAAACGCTGGATGAGGCGCTGGCGCTGCGCGCGCTCGGCATCCGCCTGTTCCAGGGCTATCTGTTCGCGCGCCCGGCAGTCGAGTGCCTGCCAGGCATCGCGCCCGGCGTCGTCGAAGTGCTGCGCGACGGCCTGGACCTTTACCTGCTGGGCGAGAAGCGCCAGGCTGCGGCCGGCTGACCGAGACCGCGCTAGCCGAGCGCGACGACCTGGCGCACCGTCGCGCCTGTCGCAAGCCGGTCGAATCCCGCGTTGATGTCATCGAGCGCCAGCGTTTCCGACAGCAGGCGGTCGACGGGCAGGCGCCCCTGCTGGTACCACTCGATGTAGCGCGGGATATCCCGCGTCGGCACGCAGCTGCCGAGATAGCTGCCCTTGATGGTGCGTTCCTCGGCGACCAGCGTCACGATGGACAGCGGCAGCATGTGCTGCGGATGCGGCAGGCCCGCCGTGACCGTCGTGCCGCCGCGGCGCGTGATCTTGAGCGCGAGTTCCATCGCGCGCGGCGAGCCCGCCATCTCGAACGCGTATTCGACGCCGCCGCGCGTCAGTTCGCGCACTTTTCCGAGGCAATCCGGATCGGCCGCGTTGAACGTGTGCGTCGCGCCCAGTTCGCGCGCCAGCGCGAGCTTCTGCTCGGACAGATCGATGGCGATCAACGTGCGCGCCGCCTGCACGCGTGCGCCGAGCAAGGCAGACAGCCCCACGCCGCCGAGGCCGATCACGGCGACGCTGCGTTCGCGCGGCAGCTGCGCCGTGTTGATGACGGCGCCCGTGCCCGTGATGACCGCGCAGCCGAACACCGCGGCTTCGTCGAAGCGCAGCGAGCGATCGACCTTGACGAGCGAATCGCGTGACACGGTGGCGTACTCGGCGAAGGCCGAGACGCCCAGGTGATGGTGGAGATCGGCGCCGGCGCGGTGCAGGCGGCGGGCGCCCGAGCGCAGCGTGCCGGCGGTGTTGCTCGCGGCGCCGGGTTCGCACAAGGCCGGGCGGCCGGTGCTGCAGGGCTCACAGTGGCCGCAGCTCGGCACGAATGCGGTGACGACGTGATCGCCCACGACGAGATCGCTGACGCCCGCGCCGAGCTCTTCGACGACGCCCGCGGCCTCGTGGCCGAGCACCATCGGCAGCGGGCGCGGCCGGTTGCCATCGATGACCGACAGATCCGAGTGGCACAGGCCTGCGGCACGCACGCGGATCAGCACTTCGCCTGGGCCGGGCGGATCGAGCTCGACCTCCGCGACTTCGAGCGGCTTCGACTTGCTGTAGGGCGATTCGGCGCCGGAGCGCACGAGAATGGCTGCACGGGTACGCATGCGCCTATTCTGGCTGACGGCCGGGCATGCTTCCTGAGAAAATCGCGCGATGTTCACGCGCAGATCAGCAATGAATGTAGCGGCGCCCGGCTCGGTCATCGCCGCCGGAATCGTTGCGGCCCTGGTCGTTGCCGGCGCCGCAGCGGCAGCAGCCGCAGCAGCGCCCGCTGCAGTGCCGCCCGCGCTGCCGCAGTCCGCCGCCACCGCGCCGCTCGGCAGGCCGCTCGAAGTGCTGCAGCCGCGCTATCGGCTCGGCTCCTTCACGCGCATGGCGGAGATCCTGCCGGCCCGGACGATCGCGCGGGGTGGCCCGGTGCGCGAGCTGCCGCAAGGGCGCCGCCTCGACGCCGTCGCCTACGAGTGGAACGGCGCGCAGCGCACGCTCGCGGACTACTTCGAGCGGCATCGGGTCATGGCCTTCGTCGTGCTGCAGGATGGCCGCGTCGTGCACGAGAGCTATCGGCTGGGCACGACGGCGCAGACACAGTTCGTCTCGTGGTCGATGGCGAAATCGGTGGCCTCGACGCTGATCGGCTTCGCGCTCGCCGATGGCGCCATCGCCAGCCTCGATGATCCGCTGGTCAAGTATCTGCCGCGGCTCGCGGAATCGGGCTATCGCGACAACACGATCCGCGATCTGCTCAACATGACCTCGGGCGTCAAGTTCATCGAGGATTACGCGGCGCTCGATTCGCTCGAGGGCCGTGCCTGGATCGAAGGCACGGTGAATCGCTCCGTGCCGTCGTACGCCGACACCTTCCTGTGGTTTCGCGAGCGGCTGCATCCGCCCGGCACGCGCTTCTACTACGCCAGCATCGAGCCTGCGATCCTGGTCTGGCTGATCCGCGCGGTCACCGGCCAGCACCCGTCCGACTATCTGTCGCAGAAGCTCTGGCGTCGCATTGGCGCCGAGCACGATGCGAGCTGGGTGCTCGACCGGCCCGGCGGCCTCGAGATCGGCAGCTGCTGCATCAATGCGACGGCGCGCGATTACGCGCGCCTCGGGCAGCTGTTCCTGGATGAGGGTCGCGTCGGTCGCGAACAGGTGCTGCCGGCAGGCTGGGTGGACCAGGTGCGCACGCCGGATCCCGCGCGGCCGTTCCTGCATGCCCGCAACCAGCTCAACGGCAAGCCGTATGGCTATCAGTACTACTGGTGGTTGTGGCCCGACGAAGCCCAGGCCATCAGTGCGCATGGCGTGCACGGCCAGCAGATCACGATCGACTTCGACGATGGCGTCGTGATCGTCATGACGGCCGACTGGGACAAGGCCGTGTCGCGCGATCATCACCACGAAACCCATGAACTGCAGCGCGCGATCGTCGCCGCGCTGCGCGACCGCCGCAGCACACGGAGCACGCCTTGAGCACTCGCGAACCGATCCCGACCCGCGCCGACTACGGCATCTTTCGCAAGCTGGACACGCGCTGGATGGACAACGACGTCTACGGCCACGTCAACAACGTCGTCTACTACTCCTATTTCGACACGGCCGTGAACGGCTATCTGATCGACGCGACGGGCGTCGACATCCGCACGCTGCCGCAGATCGGCGTGGTGGTCGAGACGGGCTGCCGCTACTTCAGTTCGATCTCGTTCCCGGATGTGCTCGAGGTGGGCATCGCCGTCGAGCGCCTGGGCGGCAGCAGCATCGTCTACCGCGTGGGCATCTTCGTTGCGGGCGCGGCCAACGCGGCCGCGGCCGGGCGCTTCGTGCACGTCTATGTCGATGCGGCGCATCGCAAGCCCGTGCCGGTGCCCGCGCAGATCCGCGCGGCGGTCGAGCCGCTCGTGATCGCCGCTGCGAACGCGTCGTGAATCGGCCGGTGAGTTCACGCATGGCATTGCGCATCGCGACCTGCCGGCCGCTGCCGGAGCCGGATGTCGACGAAGACCTGCTGCTGGCCGCGCTCGCGGAACGCGGCGTCGCGGCGCGGATGGCCGCCTGGAACGATCCGGACGAGAACTGGGATGCGCCGATCCCGACGCTGCTGCGCTCGACCTGGGATTACATCCATGCGCTGCCGGACTTCGAGGCCTGGATCGCCCGCGCGGCTGCCGCGGCGCCGCTGTGGAATCCGCCGCAGGTGCTGCGCGGCAACCTGCACAAGCGATATCTGCTCGAGCTCGCCGCCCGCGGCGTGCCGGTCGTGCCGACCGAACTCGTCGCGCAGGGTGCGGGCGGTACGCTGGCTGGACGGCTCGCCGCGCGCGGCTGGCTCGATGTCGTCGTCAAGCCCGCGGTGGGCGCCGGCTCGTTCGAGACCCACCGGCTTGCCGACGGCGCCAGTGGGGCGGGCGAGGCGCTGCTGGCGCGGCTCGCGGCAACGCGCGATGTGTTGATCCAGCCGTACCAGTCCAGCGTCGAGGCGCACGGCGAGCGCGCGCTGGTGTGGATCGCCGGCACGTTCACGCATGCGGTGCGCAAGTCGCCGCGATTCGCGGACGGCGTGGAACAGGTCTCGGCGGCGCTG
>CAZPJE010000132.1:0-12406 GCA_964586725.1 uncultured Steroidobacteraceae bacterium
GATCCTCGGCAAGCAGGCGATCGACGACGATGCGAGCCAGACCGGCCAGATGCTCGCCGCGCTGTGGGGCCGCCCCCAGGCGACGTTCGCCTCCAAGGTCGAGATCGACGGTGACAAGGCCCGCGTGACGCGCGAAGTCGACGCCGGCCTCGAAACACTCGAGGTGGACCTGCCTGCCGTCATCACGACCGACCTGCGTCTCAACGAGCCGCGCTACGTCAAGCTGCCGGACATCATGAAGGCCAAGAAGAAGCCGCTCGAGACCCTCGAGCTCGCCTCGCTCGGCGTCGACGTCGCCGAGCGCGTCAAGCTGGTGAAGTTCGAGCCGCCGGCCCAGCGCCAGAAAGGCGTCATGGTCAAGGATGTCCAGGAGCTGGTCGACGCGCTGCGCAAGCGCGGCCTGGTCTGAGCAGCGCGAGTCGAATCGAGGAAGCATTCCATGAGCCACAAGATCCTGATCATTGCCGAGCATGATGGCCAGCGCCTGAACCTGAGCACCGCCAAGTGCGTGACCTGCGCGCGCGGCATCCCGGACGCCGACATCAGCATCGCGGTGTTTGCCACCGATGGCGCTGCGGTCGCTGCCCAAGCCGCCGCCCTCGCGGGCGTCGCGCAGGTGCTGCGCGTCGACCACGCCGCGCACGCGCAGCTGCTCGCCGCGAACCTCGCGCCGCAGGCCGCCCAACTGGCCGCGAACTTCCAGTACGTGTTCGGCCCATCCACGACGTTCGGCAAGGACCTCATGCCACGCATCGCCGCGCTGCTCGATGCGCCGCAGCTTTCCGATGTCATGGCGGTCGAAAGCGCCACGCGCTTCCGACGCCCGATGTATGCGGGCAATGCGATCGTGACCGCCGAAATCCCGGCCGGCTCGAAGCTGGTCGCCACGGTGCGCACCGCCTCTTTCGAAGCGGCGACGGCGGGCGGCAGCGCCGCGATCGTCAGCGCCGCGGTCGACGCAGCGTTGCCCGCGCACACGCGCTTCGTCGCGTTGTCGGCCGCGAAGAGCGACCGGCCGGACCTGCAGACGGCATCGCGCGTCGTGTCGGGCGGTCGCGCCCTCGCCAGCGCCGACAACTTCAAGATCCTCTACAGCCTCGCCGACAAGCTCGGGGCGGCCGTCGGCGCCTCGCGTGCCGCGGTCGACGCGGGCTACGCCGCGAACGATATGCAGGTCGGCCAGACCGGCAAGATCATCGCGCCAGAGCTGTATCTCGCGTTCGGCATCTCGGGCGCGATCCAGCATCTGACCGGCATCAAGGACGCGCGCACGATCGTTGCGGTCAACAAAGATGCCGAGGCACCCATCTTCGAGATCGCCGACATCGGCCTGGTTGGTGACCTGTTCCAGATCGTACCGGAGCTCGAGAAGCAACTCGGCCAGAACCCGTAGCGGATGACACGGATGTCCCTGTTCCGAGGTTCGCGCGCAAGACCGTGAGACCTCGACCTCGCTGGGCGTTGATCTCGCTGCTCGGAGCCATCAGTGGCCTGTCGGCGTTCGGCATGGCCAGCGTCATCCCGTCTTTGCCGCTGCTGGGCGACGCACTCGGCGCTGACGCAGCCACGCTGCAGTTCCTGGTTTCGGCCTATCTGCTCGGCCTCGGCTTGTTCCAGCCCGTGCAGGGCGTGCTCTGCGACCGCTTCGGTCGCAGGCCCGTGCTGCTCGGCGGATTCCTGCTGTTTGCACTGGCGAGCATGGCTGCCGTGCTCGCCGACAGCATCGCCGTGCTCGCCATCGCCCGCTTCGTGCAGGCCATGGGTGTCAGCGTCGCCACGGTCGTCACGCGCGCCATCGTCCGCGACACGCACGGCCCTGAGGATGGCGCCGTGGCGCTGTCGTTCATCACGGCGGTGATGGGCGTCGCGCCCATCATCGCGCCGCTGGCCGGTGGTTTCGTCGCCGCGGAATGGGGCTGGCGCGCGGTGTTCTGGCTGCACGCCGGCATCGCATTCCTGCTGCTCGCCGGGATGCTGGTCATGCTGCGCGAGTCACGCCCTGCCGCCACCGAGGGCATGACGATCGCCCAGCTGGTCGCGGGCTCGAGGCTGCTGCTGCGCGATCCGGTATTCATGTCATTCACGCTGGCCTACTCGAGCATCAGCGCCGGCTCGTTCGCCTTCATCACGGTCGGCGCCGCGTTGTTCGACCATCTGTTCGGCATGACACCCGCGACGTTCGGCACGCTGTGGGCTGGCCTCGCCCTCGCTTACCTGTGTGGCGCCGCAGCGGCCGGCACCCTCGCCCGCCGCTTCAGCAACCGCAGCATCATCCGGCGTGGCCTGATGCTGAACGTGGTCGCGGCGGGCTGCATGCTCACGGGCGCGCTGCTGTGGCGCCCGCTGCTGCCCGTCTTCATGGTCGCGCTGGTGCTGCAGATGGCGGCCAACGGGCTCGTGTCGCCGCTGTGCCTCGCCGGCTGCGTCAGCGAGCGTCCCGATCTCGCCGGCGTAGCGGCCGGGCTCTCGAGTGCGCTCGCGATGCTGGTCGCGATGGTGTTCGCCGCGCTGTCGGGCGTGCTGTTCGATGGCACGGCGCTGACGGTCGCGCTGCTGGTCGCCTTCTGCGCCGCAGCGGCATTCTTATGTGCGCGTCCGGCCCTGCGCTGGCTCGGTGCGCGGCAGCCAACTGTGGGAGCAGTTCGATGAACGATCCGGAGATTCGCATCCGCCGCGGCTTCGTCAACGTCGCGCATGGCCAGGTGCACTACAGGTACGCGGGGCATGGTCCGGCGGTGCTGCTGCTGCACGACTCGCCGCGCTCGTCGGTCATGCACACGCCGATGCTGCGCTCGCTCGCGAACCAGTTCACGGCGATCGCGTTCGATACGCCGGGCTACGGGCTTTCCACGCCGCTGCCTGCGACGCCACGCCCGGAGATACCGGATTTCGCCGCGGCGCTGGCCGCGGCGTGCGCCGCGCTCGGCATCGAGCGCTGCCCCGTCTACGGGTTCCACACCAGTTCGAAGATCACGCTGCAGTACGCAATCGACCACCCGGACCGGGTCGCGCTTGCCATCATCGACGGACTGAACCTGCCGCCCGGCGGTCCGTCGGAGGCCTTCATCGAGCGATACATGAAGCCGTTCGAACTCAGCGACGATGGCAGTCACCTCGCCGTCGCCTGGGCCAAGGGACGCGATCTGTTCCGCTTTTTTCCGTGGTTCGACAAGAGCCCGGCGGCGCGGCTGCCGCTCGATCTGCCCGACGAGAAGTTCCTGCACGGCTACGTGCTCGACATGCTGATGTCGCGCGAGCATTACGCGACGGCCTATTCCGCGGCCATGCGCTATCTGGCGCTGCCGCGCGTCCGCGACGTGCGCGCGCCGACCGTCTTCATGTGCCGCTCGAACGACCCGCTGTACCCGTTCCTCGATGCGCTGCCCGCGGACCTGCCGTCGCACTGCACGATCGAGCGGCTCGGTCCCGACACCGATGCGTGGCGTGAACGCGTCACGGCACTGATGCGGTCGGCGACTTCGACCGCGGGCGAGTTGCGGCTGCCCGACCCGCTCGCGCGCGCCGGCCGCGCCGAGACGCGGGGCTACGTGAACCTGCCGTTGGGCCAGCTCCATGTTCGGCGCTACGGCCCCGCCGAATCGACGCAGCGCCCCTGTCTCGTGCTGCCGGAACTGCCAGGTTCGACGGCCCAGACCCGCCCGCTTTGCGACGCGCTGGCGACCGACCGCGTCGTCTACGCGATCGATCTGCCAGGGATCGGTGAATCCGATCCGCTGGCTACGCCGGAAGCGCCGACCTATGTCGAGGCTCTGCTGAACGCCATCGATGCGCTCGGGCTGGCCTCAGCCGACGTCTACGCGCGCTTCACCGCCGCCCCGCTCGCGCTGGAGCTCGCACGCCGGGCGTCGAACCGAATTCACTCGCTGGTGCTGGACGGGCTGCCGCCCGCCGGTTCCGCGGAACGACGCTCGCTCTGGAAACAGTACTGCCCTCCCGCTGCACCGCGCTGGGAAGGCGCGCACCTGTTTGCGCTCTGGCATCGGCTGCGCGACCAGCAGCTGTCATGGCCATGGTACGAGCGCAGTGCGGGCGGCATTCGCCGCGGCACGGCTGATCTCGACGCCAGCAGGCTGCATGAAGCGACGGTCGACCTCGCCAAGCAGCCGCTGGCTTACGGCGACGCGGCACTCGCGGCCCTCGAGATCGACCTCAAGCAGGTGCTGCGCGCGGTCGAACAGCCGCTGCTGCTGCTCGCCGATGAACGGGATCCGCGGGACAGCGGCAGCGCCAAACTCGTGCGGCTGGCCCGGGCGGCGCAGGTCGCCGGGCGGCCCGACACCGCAGAGGCACTGGCGGCGGCGTGCCGCGGGCAATTCGCGGTTTAGGGCGTCAGCCTGCCAGGCGCTCAGCTGGCTGAGCCGACCCGCACCAGCGCCTTGCCGAAGTTCTGGCCGCGCATCAGCCGGCAGAACGCCTCCGGCGCACCGGCGAGCCCTTCGGTGATGTCCTCGCGATAGCGGAAGCTGCCGTTGCGGATCCAGCCGCCCACGACCTTCACGAGTTCCGGCTGTCGCTGCAGGTGGTCATAGACCACGAGGCCCTTCATGGTCGCGCGAGCGCCGACCACCGGGCCCAGGAAAGGACCGGCGGGCGGCTTGTCCATGCTGTAGGCCTCGATCATGCCGCACAGCACGATGCGGGCGCCGAGCGCGAGATTGCGCAGCACGGCCACCAGCGTGTCGCCGGCGACATTGTCGAAGTAGACGTCGATGCCGTCCGGACAGGCCTGCTTGAGCTGGGCCGCCAGATCGCCGTCACGGTAGTTCACACAGGCGGCGAAGCCCAGTTCGCGGACGGCGTAATCGCACTTGTCCTTCGAGCCGGCGATGCCGACCACACGCGCCCCCATGTGGCGCGCCACCTGGCCGGCCGTGCTGCCCACGGGACCGGTGCAGGCTGAGACGACGAACGTCTGCCCCGGCCGCGGTTCACCGAGGTACACCGTGCCCGCATAGCCGGTCAGGCCCGGCATGCCCAGCACGCCGAGCGCGGTCGATACCGGCGCCACCGCAGGATCGAGCTTGCGCACGCCCTGGCCGTTCGACAGCGCGTACTGCTGCCAGCCGTTGCGGACCGCGACGTACTCGCCTGGCTTGAAATCAGGGTGCTGCGACTCGACGACCTGCGCAACCGTCTCGCCGACCATCACATCGCCCGGCGCCAGCCGATCCGCGTAGATCTGGCTGTTCTTCATGACGTTGCGATAGTAGGGATCGAGCGACAGCCAGAGCGTGCGCGACAGGAACTGCCCAGCGCCTGGCTTCGGGACCGACACCACGTCGGTGCCGAAGTCTTCGGGCACGGGCAGTCCCTCCGGGCTGCGCTCGAACAGGATGCGATGATTCTGATTCTGGTCAGCCACTGCGGAAGTGCCCCGGCTGCTCAGAGCTGCTTGAGCACGTAGTCCGCCGCGGAGACCTCGAACTTGCCGGGGGCTTCGATGTTCACGTGGGTCGCGACGCCGTCATTGACGACGATGGCGAAACGCTGGCCGCGATGGCCCATGCCAAAGCCCCGCGCATCGAGCTCGAGGCCAAGCGCGCGCGAATAGTCGCCGTTGCCATCCGCCAGCATCATCACGCTGTCGCCGACGCTGGAGGACTTGCCCCAGGCGTTCATGACGAAGGCATCGTTGACGGCCATGCAGGCCACGGCATCGACACCCTTGGCCTTGAACGCCGCCGCCTGCTGCACGAAGCCCGGCAGATGCTTGGCATCGCAGGTCGGCGTGAAAGCGCCCGGCACCGAGAACAGGACGACCTTCTTGCCCTTGAACAGGGCATCCGTCGTCACTTCCTGCATGCCGTCCTTGCCGATCATCTTGAAACTGCCGGCGGGCATGCGATCGCCTGATTTGATGGTCATGTGCTGTGTCCTTGTGGAGTGTTGCAGGGTTCGGTCTGCGCTCAACCTGAATACGGTCGGTGCAGGTACTGGCCCGACGGCTTGCCGATCGCGCCGCGGGCGCCATCATAGATCAGCTTGCCGCGCAGGAAGGTGCTGTCGACGGTGGCCGTCATTTCCTTGCCTTCGAACACCGAGTACCCCTGGCTGGATTCCGAATGCTGGGCGCCGGCGACGAACGACTTCTTCGGGTCCACCAGTACCAGGTCAGCATCGAAGCCCGACGCGATGTCGCCCTTTGCCGGGAGGCCGAAGCGGCGCGCCGCGTTCCAGGACAGCAGTTCGGCCATCTTGTTGTAGGACAGGCCGCGCGGCTTGCCCTCGGTGATCAGCGCCGGGAGCATGTACTCCGTGCCGCCGAAGCCCGACTTCGCCTGGAAGATGTCCTTGCGGCCGCTCTTGCCGACCTTCTTCTCGGTCTTGCAGCAGGCGTGATCGGAGCAGACCCAGTCGAGCTTGCCGTCGAGCAGGTTCTCCCAGAGGAACTCGACGTCGTCGCGCGAACGGATCGGCGGATTGACCTTCGCGAGGCTGCCGACCTTCGAGTCGTAATCGAGGCACAGGTGGCCGATCGTGACCTCGCGCCGGAAGTCCACGTGCGGAAACGCCTTGGCCATCGTCAGCGCCGCCTGCAGCGCCTTGCGCGATGTCAGGTGCAGCAGGTTGATGTTCAGGCAGTTGGTCTCGTGCGCGAGATAGGAGGCAATCGTGACCGCGAGGCCTTCCGAATGCGGCGGACGCGCGGCGCTGTACGCGCGCAGGCCGGTCAGCGGCTTGCAGTCGACGCAGTCAGGGTCATGGGTCTCGCCGGTCAGGTAGGTGTCGAGATCCGTGACCTTGGCGCCGCCTTCGACCATCTTCGTGTAGGCACTCAGGATGTCGGCGAGTTCGCAGTGCAGCGACAGCGAGATCGAGTCCTTCAGCTTCGGGTTGCGCTGCATCGCGCGATGCACGCCCCGCATGACGAATTCGAATTGCGCGATGTCGTATTTCTCGTCCTCGCCGATCATCAGGAACTCGCGCTGCGAGTTCGACGCGCCGTGCAGGCCATAGCCGCCGTAGAACATGAAGATCTTGAACGATGTCACGCCGTACTTGCTGATCAGCATGTCGATCTCGCCGATGTGCGTGCGATCGAGCGGCGCGAGATGGTAGGCATAGTCGACCCAGAAGCGATCCTTGGAGATGTCGAGCACCTCCGGATAGACCTGCGCGTACGGCCCGCCCTTCTCCATGTAGTAGCCGCCGGTGCGCATGTAGTTGAGGCTCGAGGTCACGCCGCCCTGCGCGGCCGCGAGGCTTTCGCGATAAGCGTCTTCGCCCAAGGGCCCATAGATGCCCGAATGCATGTGCGGATCGACGAGGCCCGGGAACGCGAGGCGACCCTTCGCATCGACGACCTCAGCCGCATCGGCAGCCTTGAGTCCCGCCGCGACCTTGACGAACTTGCCGCCCTTTACGGCGATATCCAGCTTGTCGACCTTGGTCTTGCGCGGCCGCACCACGCGCGCGTTCTTGATCAGCAGGTCGTACTTCGGGGCGGTTGGCGACATGAGGCACCTATGGAGTCAGCAGGAACAGTGACAGATCGGCCCAGGTGGCGACCACGAACAGGCCGACCAGCATCAGGCCGATGAACGGCAGCACCGAACGGCAGATGAACCAGAAATTCTCGCGGAAGGCCGTCATGGCAACGATGATGTTCAGGCCCATCGGCGGCGTCAGGTAACCGATCTCGAGATTGACCGTCATCATTATGCCGAAGTGCACCGGATGCATGCCCTGCGCCTCGGCGACCGGCTGCAGGATGGGCGCGAGGATCAGGATCGCCGAACCGATATCCATGATGCAGCCGACCAGCAGCAGCAGCAGGTTGGTCATCAGCAGGAACTCGGTCGGGGTGTTCAGCCAGATCGACAGCGCGTCGACGATGCGGCCCGGCACCTGCTCGAACGTCAGGAACTTGTTCAGCGCGAGCGCCATCATCAGCACCGGAAACAAGCCACCCAGCAAGCGAGTCGTCTCCGTCGACACGCGCAGCGCGCCGCGCAGGTCGAGCTTGCGGTAGACGAACAGCTCGATGACAAGCGCGTAGACCACGGCGACCGCGGCAGACTCGGTCGCGGTGAACTGGCCTGAGTAGATGCCGCCGAGGATCAGCACCGGCATCAGGATGGCCCAGAAGCCGTCGCGCAGGGAGCTGAGCAGTTCGCGCAGCTCCCACGTCCCGGTGCGCCGCTGCCAGTTCATGGCGATCGAGTAGGTCGTGAACAAGCCCACCAACAGCAACCCGGGACCCACGCCCGCCAGGAACAGGTCCGCGATCGATGTCGCGGTCATGACGCCGTAGAGGATCAGCGGGATCGACGGCGGGATGATGATGCCGAGCGTCGCGCCGGCGCAGATCAGCCCGATCGAAAACGACTTCGAGTACCCGGCCTGCAGCAGCGCCGGATACATGATCGAGCCGACCGCGAGCAGCGTCACGGTGCTCGAACCGACGATGGCCGCGAACAAGCCGCAGGACAGGCAGGTCGCGACCGCAAGGCCACCCGGGATCGGCCCGGCCAGCGCGCGCATGACGCGAATCAAACGTTCGGCGATCGCGCCCTCGGCCATGATCGCGCCCGCGAGCATGTACAGCGGAATCGGCAGCAGCACATCCTGGTTCAGCGCGTCCCAGCCGTCGAGCACGATGTTGTCGAGGCGACCATCGCCCCAGACCACGTACACATAGGCCACGACCGCCGCCAGCACGACGACGATGTACTGGCGCAGGAACAGCAAGCCCAGCGCGATCGCGACCAGCAGCAGCGCGCTCACGCGACATCCCCTTCACCGCGTTCCTGCGGTCGCAGGGCCGGATCCACCGCGTAGATGCCATGGCGGACGAAGCCGGCGGCGAAGGCCAGCGGCAGGCATGCCTGGATCGGCCAGACGGCCCAGCGCAGCACGATGGATCGATCATCCAGCGCGATTGTTTCCTGCACGACGCTGAATGCGATCCATGCCAGCACGCCGAACGCGAGCGCCGTCAGCGCCTCCTGGATTCGCGTCATCGCCGGATCCCAGCTGCGCGGCACGAGCCGGTCGAACACCCTGGGACGCAGGTGTGTGCCGTCGGCGGACGCCAGCCCGATACCAATGATCGTCAGGATGATGTTCGCGTACACGCCGACTTCCCGCGCCCACACGATGCCGCTGCCGGTGACGCGCCGCATCAGCACATCGCCGAAGATCACGGCGATCAACACGAGGAACGCGGCGGTCGTCACGACCACCTCGACACGCCGCATCGCAGCGAGCAGCCCTTTCAACGAGCCGCCCCCGCCGCCTTGCGTTCCGCGTCGATCTTCTTCTTGAAGAAAGTCCAGCTCGTCTCATCCGGCGACGTGAACTCCGTGGGCGCGTCGAGATACTTCGGGTGATGCGCGCGCACGTGTTCGATCAACGAAGGCGGAACGCCAACGAGTCCCTGCGCCGGTTTGAAGGAACGGCTGTGATAAACGAGATAGCCCTGGTGGGCGCCCATTTCCATCCAGGGCAGCCACGGGCCGAGCCGCGTCCAGGATCCCGTGCTCGCCACCGACGTCAGGCGTGGGTTGGCAAGATCCCGCCTGCGGACGAAGGTGTTGAACATCTCCATCGCTTCGTAGGAATCGCTGGCCGAGTACAGCGGGTAGGTCGCGCGGTCGAGAGGGTTTGGATAGCGCAACGGCACCTCGCGATACATTGCGACGTCTTCACCCACCTCGTCGATGCGGAACGTGATGTTTGCCAGCGTGAAGCGCCGGTTCACCGGATCATTCTGGATCGGCACCACTTCAACTTCGCGCTGCAGCCACGGATTGAACCAGCGCTCGAGCACCGCGCCTGTCTTCAGGTCGGTGTAGTAGCCGACCTCGCGGCTGAGGCGCTGGTACCCGCCGTCGATGCGCAG
Organism: uncultured Steroidobacteraceae bacterium; assembly: GCA_964586725.1. Taxonomy (GTDB): domain Bacteria; phylum Pseudomonadota; class Gammaproteobacteria; order Steroidobacterales; family Steroidobacteraceae; genus UBA964. The sequence continues at coordinate 9,866 of CAZPJE010000132.1, forward strand.
GTAACGACCCATGCCGAAGACCTTGAGGCCAAACAGCGCGCGCGGCTTCTCGCCCGGGACATGCCCATAGACGGTGCCGGTCGCCCAGGTCGCACTGGCGCGACCGCTCGTGTCACCGTTGGCGCGGACATAGGCTTCGAGCTGCTGCGCCGGATCGCGCAGATCCGGCTCGCGGGCCTCGAGACCTGTCGTGCCGAGCAGCGCGACGGCTGCGAGCAGCGTCGCTGCAACGCGGTAGTTCATGGTGGCGTCTCCTCGTGGCCGGTACGACCCAGCCTCATGCGGTACTGATAGGCATCGGCACGATACAGCGCCACGACGCGCTCCACCGCGCGACCGTTCGAATCGAACACCACACGGACCAGGCGCAGCAGCGGTGCGCCCACCTCGACACCGAGGGCCCGGGCGGCTTCGACGCCGGCAAGCGTCGCGCCGATCAACTGTTCGGCTTCGCCGATGTCGACGCCAGCGCTGCCGAGCAACTCGAGCATCGGACGGCGGGCCATGTCCGCGACATCGATCCGGGCGGCGATGTCTAGCGGCACGAAGGTCGTGATGTAGCCAAGCGGCACGCCATGCAGCACGCGCACGTGCGACGCGCGCTGCACGCGCGCCGCAGATGGCAAGTCGAGTGCCGCGCGGGTTTCCTCGTCGGGGTCGACGTCGCGCACGACGAGCGCCTTGACCTCGGTCGCGGCAGCCAGGTCGGCCACCTGGCCGCGGACCGCTGCGAGATCGAGCCGCGTGGCCTCGCGACCGGCGGACATCTGCACGAAGGTGCCGCGCCCCTGCTGCCGCACGAGCCAACCCTCGCGCGCCAGATCCTCGATCGCCTTGCGCACGGTGATGCGCGACACGCCGAAGATCTCGCACAGTTCGGGTTCGGTCGGGATCTGCGCGCCCGGCGGATAGGTGCCGTCGCGCACCCACGCGCGCAGCGTGACATACACCTGATGATAGCGCGGCGCGACCAGTTCCCGAACATCGTGCGTCGCGCGCGCGCCGCCGTTGCCTTTCGCCGTCGCGGTTTTCCCGGCGCTTGCCATGTCAGTCGAAGACGAGGCCGCCCGACAGGTTCATGACCGTGCCGGTCACGAATCCCGCGCGCTGACTGGTCAGGTAGTCGATGGCGTGGGCGATGTCATCCGGTTGGCCGAGTCGCCGCAGCGGCACGGCGCGGATCAATCCTTCGATGGTCTGGGCGTCGAAGCGGTCGGTGACCATCGGCGTTTCGATCGGACCGGGCGCGAGGCAGTTCACCCGGACACCGTCCTTGGCCCACTCGCGGGCCAGATAACGCGTCAGGTTGATGATGCCGGCCTTCGCGACCGCATACGCGGGGCCCGACAACGCGGTGCCGCCGTTGAGGCCGTTGGTCGACGCCATCAGCGTCAGCGTGCCGCGCGACTCACGCAGCGCGGCATGCGCGGCGCGCGCCAGCAGGAACGCGGATGTCAGGTTCACGTCGACGATCGAGTGCCAGTCAGCGAGCGTGGTCGCATCGAGCGTTCCTGCACCAGCGCGGCCGGCCAGATGCACGACGTGGTCGATCCGCCCGAACGCGGCAAGCGCCGCCGCGACCTGTTCGCCGATCGCGGCTTCCGAGGTCACGTCGAGCGAGGCCGCCACGAAGTCCGCCTGCCCGCAGGGGATCGCGGCCAGCGCGAGGTCGGTCGCATAGACGCGCAGGGAGCGGGCACGCAGCGCGCTCACCGTCGCGCGGCCGATGCCACCCGCCGCGCCGGTGACGAACGCGACCGGCGCGCTCACTCAGGCAGCCTGTTTGAGGACGACGCGGTTGAAGATCCCGTCGAGCATCGAGAAGCGCATCTCGGCGGAAGCGCGCACCGCGGCGATCGCGCGGCCCTGCAATTCCGCCGTCGCCGCGTAGCGCGCAGTGAGCTCGAGCCCGATGTGCGCATGCTCGGTGTCGCCCTCGATGTGGACATGGAAGAACTCCATGTCATCTTCGCTGAAGCCCATCTTGCGCATCGCATCGACGTACTTCGGATACAGCGTCGGCAGCTGCCCTTCGAGCGCGACCATGATCCCCGCGCAGGATTCGCCGAGCGGCCGGACGCTGGACAGCTCCCAGATCCAGGAACGCATCGCGCGTGTCGTCGGCAGGATCTCGCCCGCTTCCTCGGCGCGCAGGATGCGCTCGTCGCTGACGCCGCAGGCGCGCGCGAACTTGCGCAGCAGATCCGGGTGGCGCTTGCCGGGCGCGTGCGGCATCTCTTCGCCGAGCAGGTTCTCGAGCAGGTGCTGGCGGGCATCGAGGTCGGGCAGGCGCGCGAACAGCGCTGCGAACTGCTGCGGGATCGGGTCGATGTAGTAGAAATGCTGGATCGCCCAGTCACCGAGCTGCGCGCGCGAGAGCTCTCCCGCTGCCCAGGCACGGCTGAACGCGTGACCACCGCCATGCTTGGGGAGACGCGCGGACTCGAGCGCAGCATAGAACTCGGCTTGATTCATCGGCTTCTGCATGACCCCGTACTCCTAGGCAATCGTCTCTGTGGTTCGAATCACTGCGGCGACTGA
>CAZPJE010000133.1:0-2961 GCA_964586725.1 uncultured Steroidobacteraceae bacterium
GGCCGTGGCGCAGGTGCTGATGCCGCCGCATCGGGTCGTGTTCGCCGGCGTCGATGCGCAGCGCGGCGCGGCGGCACGTCGCCGCCGGAGGCCAGCGGAGTCGGAGCGCGATGCCTGGCTCGCGCTCGCGAGCGATGCCGAGGAGCGCCGCGTCGCAGCGGCGCTGCGCCGCTTGCGCGCACTTGGCGCGCCGGTCGTCAGCGCAACGCCCGACGCGCTCGAGGACGCGGTGCTGTCCGAATACGCGCGGCAGCACTAGGTCCGGCCGGCCGCTGCCCTAGACGATGCTGCAGGCCTCATCGAAGCCGAGCCGTGGCAGGCGCGGCAGCAGCGTCGTGCGATCGCCATAGCCCAGGTTGCAGACGAAGTTCACGCGCACGGAGCCGCCGAAGAACTCGGCATCGATGCGGGCCGCGTCGAAGCCGGACATCGGTCCGCAGTCCAGCCCGAGCGCGCGCGCCGCGAAGATCAGGTAGGCGCCCTGCAGCGATGAATTGCGTAGCGCCGTCTCGCGGATCAGGTCGGGCTGGCCGACGAACCAGCTGCGCGCGTTGGCATGCGGAAAGGTCTGCGGCAGGCGTTCGTGGAACTCGAGGTCCTGGCCGATCAGCACGGTCACCGGCGCGAGTCGCGTCTTGTCGCGGTTGCCGCTCGACATCGCCGGCAGCAGGCGCGCCTTGGCGTCTGCGCTGGTCACGAAGACATAGCGGCCCGGCTGGCAGTTCGCCGAGGTCGGTCCCATGGCCAGCAGCGCATACAGTTCCTGCAGCAACTGCGGCGGCACGGGTCGCGGCTCGAAGCCGTTGAAACTGCGCGCGGTGCGGAACAGCTGGTCGAGGGCGAGCGGATCGAGTGGGTCGGTCATGGGGCTCCCGGGTCGTGTCGAGGCGCGCTGCGCGTGCGGCCGAACAGCCAGCCGCGCAGCAGCGCGATCATGAGGAGGAAATAGCCGCAGCCGATGGCCAGCCGCGTCGGCAGCGAAACCTGCGGGTTCGGCGACACGTAGCCTTCGATGAAGCCGCAACCGAGCAGCAGCAGCACGACCGCGGTCATCAGCGGCAGCGTCTCGTGCGTCGCTCGGGCGAACGCCGCGCGGCGGGTCGCTGCGCCCGGACGGACGAGGCTGTTGCCGACGGCGGCGCCAGCAGCGCCCGACAGGCAAAGGCAGGAAATCTCGACCAGGCCGTGCGCGACGACGAACTCGAACAGAGGCAGGCCGAGGCCATTCGCCGCCGTGAACGCGAACACGGAGCCCAGCATCAAGCCGTTCAACGCGACGATGTACAGCGTGCCCAGGCCAAAGAGCATGCCGGCGCAGTAGGCGAACAGGCTGACCGCGATGTTGTTGGTCAGCACCTGCACCGACAGCACCGACGACGGCATGATGTTGAACAGGCCTTCGGTCCACAGGCGCCCGCGCTCGACGGTGCTGATCATCTCGGGCGAGGCGAACAGGCGCGCGAGTTCCGGCTGCGTCGTCACGAGCCAGGCGCCCGCCGCCGTCGCCGCGCTGAACAGCGCCGCCACCACCAGCAGATGTGGCGCGACGCGCGCCAGCGACGCGGGCAGCGCCTCGCGCAGCAGCGTGCGCAGCGCTGCCAGCGGTTGCGCCGGCGAGTGATGCAATTCGCGATGCAACTGGGCGTAGAGCCCCTCGAGGAACTCCCGTCCGGCGCTGCCGGGCGCGGTCTGGCGCGACTGCGCGAGGTCGGCCGCGACGCGGCGGTAATCCGCGGCGATCTCGAGGCCGCCGTCGAGCCCGGGCGGTTCGTGCCGTGCGAGTCGGGCGAGGCGCGCCGCGGCCTGCCGCGCGCCAGGCGACGGGTCGACGGTCGGTGCGAATGGCGGCTCGATCGCGCGGTCATAGACGACCAGCGTGCCGGCCGCGACATCGCCGATGCGGGTCTGCTCGCGCGTCAGCAGCAGCGCCGCGAGCCCGACGCCATAGAACACCGGCAGGCCGTCGATGATGCGGAACAGGTTGCGCAGCACGAGTGCGCCCGTGGATGGCACGCCGCCGTCCCGGTCCACGATGCGCAGTCCCGCCAGCCGTTTGCCCGGCGTCAGCCCGCGCAGCGCGGTTTCGAGCAGCGGGTGGTACAGCAGGTACAGGGCGCCGGCCGGCAGCAGCACCGCCATGAACCAGCGCGCGTCGGTTTCGAGCGGGGCGCCCAGGCCGCTGCGCCCCTGCGACAGGTTGTAGATCAGTGCGGCGCCGACATACCAGCAGGCGGCGAGTGCAGCGCGCAGCACGAAGTCGAACAGGAAGGCGACGCTGCGCGCGCCCGCGCCGGCCAGGTCGAAGCGGACGTCGACGCCGGTCGCGCTCGGCAGTTCGAACGCCGGCAGCGCAGTCACGCGTCCGGCGCCTCGCGCGCCAGCAGCTCGGCCTGGTGTTCCTGCAGCAGCGGCTCGATCAGGTCATCGAGCTGGCCGTCGATGACGTCGGCGAGCTGGTACAGCGTGACGTTGATGCGATGGTCCGTGACCCGCCCCTGCGGGAAGTTGTAGGTGCGAATGCGCTCGGAGCGATCGCCACTGCCGACCTGCAGCTTGCGCTCGCGCGCTTCGGCGGCATCGCGCTTTTCCTGTTGGGCGGCGAGCAGGCGGGCCTTCAGCAGCGACAGTGCCCGGGCGCGGTTTTTGTGCTGCGAGCGCTCGTCCTGGCACTCGACGACGACGCCCGTCGGCAGGTGCGTGATGCGGACTGCGGAATCGGTCTTGTTGACGTGCTGGCCGCCCGCGCCCGAGGCGCGAAAGGTGTCGATGCGCAGGTCCGCCGGGTTGATCTCGATGTCGGTGACATCATCGAGCTCGGGCAGGATGGCGACCGTGCAGGCCGAGGTGTGGATGCGTCCCTGCGCCTCGGTTTCGGGCACGCGCTGCACGCGGTGGGTGCCCGACTCGAATTTCAGCCGCGCGAACACATCCTGGCCGGCGATCCGGCAGATCACTTCCTTG
>CAZPJE010000134.1:0-46466 GCA_964586725.1 uncultured Steroidobacteraceae bacterium
ACTCGTCGCGCAGGGTTCGGGCGGTACTCTGGCTGAACGGCTCGCCGCGCGCGGCTGGCGCGATGTCGTCGTCAAGCCCGCCGTCGGCGCCGGCTCCTTCGAGACCCACCGGCTTGCCGACGGCGCGAGCGGGGCGGGCGAGGCCTTATTGGCGCGGCTCGCGGCCACGCGCGATGTGTTGATCCAGCCCTACCAGGCCAGCGTCGAGGCGCATGGCGAGCGCGCGCTGGTGTGGATCGCCGGGACGTTCACGCATGCGGTGCGCAAGTCGCCGCGATTCGCGGACGGCGTGGAACAGGTCTCGGCGGCGCTGCCCGTGTCGGCGGCGGAGCGCGCCGTCGGCGAGGCAGCGCTCGCACCGCTTGCGGCCCAGTTGCTGTACGCGCGCGTGGACGTCGCGCCAGATGCGGCCGGGCAGCCGCAGGTCATGGAGCTCGAGCTGGTCGAGCCGTCGCTGTTCCTGCTGCAGTCGCCGCCGGCGCTGGCGCGGCTGGCGGATGCCATCGTCGATCGGCTGCGCTCGATTGATTCATAAAAGAATCAATAAAATCCCGAAACTCTCTATTGATTCAAAAAACTCGTCTTGAGGGCGATTTTTTGAGATTGGTTCGCATTTGAGATACCGTCGCGTTAGCTGTCATGAGGCCCACGACGATGCATCCGGCGACCCGCGTTCTGCTGCTCCTGTCCTGCCTGTTCTGGCTCGCGACGCCGTCGGCCTGGGCGCGGGACGAACTCGTGTTCGTGTTCCAGAAGCAGAAGGAGCCGGAGCAGCTCAAGGTCGCGGCTGACCGGTTGGCCGCCGTGCTGACCCGCGATCTCGGCAAGCCGGTCCGGGTCGTCGTGCCGGTGGATTACTCCGCGTCGGTACAGGCGTTGGTCAGTGGCCAGGCGGACGTCGCCTACCTGAGCGCGCTGCCGTTCCTGCTCGCCCGCCGTGACGGCGGCGCCGAGCTGCTGCTCGCCGAGCAGCGCATCGATGCGGCGGGCAAACCGCGCACCGACTACGACTCGATTTTCGTAGTGCGCGTCGATTCGCCGCTGCGCGGCTTTGCCGACCTGCAGCGCAACGCCGGCCAGCTGCGCCTCGCGTTCACGAGCGCGACCAGCACCAGCGGCTATGTGTTCCCGTACCGGCGCTTCATCGAGGCGGGCCTGTTGCCGAAGCGCGGCGATCCGCGGCGCGCATTCCGCTCCGTCGTGTTCGCCGGCAGCTACACGCAGGCGCTGCGCGAGGTGGCCGAAGGCCGCGCCGATGTCGCCGCCGTCAGCGACTACACGCTCGAGGGACCGCGGGCCGATGTCTACCTGCCCGCCGCAGAGCGCGCCGGGTTGCGCGTGCTCGCGCGCACGCCGGGCGTGCCGACGCACCTCGTCGCCGTGCGGCGCGGCCTGGATGCGAAGACGCGCGCCCAGGTTCGCGCCACGCTGTTGCGGCTCGCCCGCGACGAGCCGACGCTGCTGGCGGATGTCTACGGTGCCTCGCAGTTCGTCGACGCGGACGGCCGGCGCCATGTCGCTGCCGCGGTGCGCGCGATCGAAGACACCGGCATCCCGATCGAAGGGCTCGCGCGCTGAAGCGCGCCGCCGCCGTGCTGCGCGAGGACATCATGCTCAAGCAGGTGTCGCTGCTGCAGGGCGATGGCGTACGCGTGCTCGATCGCATCGATCTCGAACTCGCGCCGGGCGAGCATGTCGCCATCGTCGGTCCCTCGGGCAGCGGCAAGACGAGCCTGCTGCGGGTGCTGGCCGGCGAACTTGCGCCGACCTCGGGCGAACTGCGGCACAGCGGCCGCGTCGCGAGCATCCATCAGGACTTCCGGCTCGTCGGTACGACCTCGGCGCTGGGCAACGCGCTGCATGGGGCCGCCGCCGAGGTCGGTTTCTGGCGCAGCCTCGGCGCCTGGCCCGCCGCGACGCGCGCGAGCGCAGTCGCGTGGCTGCAGCAGGTCGGGCTCGGCGCGCGCCTGCAGCAGCGGGTCGATCGGCTCAGTGGTGGCGAACAGCAGCGTGTCGCGCTGGCGCGCGCGCTGATGCGGCGGCCGTCGCTGCTGCTGGCCGACGAGCCCGTCTCGGCGCTCGACCGGCCGTCGGCCCGCGCGCTGTTGCAGCTGCTCGATGCGCTGCGCCGACAGCACGGCATCACGGTCGTGTCGGTGCTGCACGATGTCGGTCTCGCGCGCGAGTTCGCCGATCGCGTGCTGACGCTGCGCGACGGGCGGCTGCTGCCGCTGGATGCTGAGTCCAGCACCGCGGCGACGCCGGTGGTGCCCGCCGCAGCGGCGCCACCCGAAGCGACGCAGGCTGCCGCTGCTACTGCGGCTGCCGCCCCCGGCTGGGAGCTCGGGCCCGAAGCCGAGTTCGCCGCTGCGCGCGCCGCCGACGCCGCGCCGTCACCGTGGCGCTGGCTCGGACGTGCCGTCGGCACCGCGGTCTTCGCGCTGCTGTGCGCCTGGGCCGTCAGCGCGCTGGACCTGCGCTGGCCGGACGACGGCGCGGCGGCCCAGGCGGCCCGCTTCGTCGGCCAGCTCGTGCCCGATGCGCGCGAGTGGGCCGCGCTCGATTGGCGGGCCCTTGGCATCGCGATGCGCGACACCCTGCTGATGGCCTGGCTCGCCACGTTGTGCGCGATCGCGCTGTCGCTGCCGCTCGCCGCCGCTGCGGCGCGCAACGTCGCGCCGGCCTGGCTGCGGCTGCCCACCCGCGCGCTGCTGAATGCGATTCGTGCCGTGCCGTCGCTGCTGTGGGCCCTGCTCGCGGTCGGAGCATTCGGTCTCGGCGCGCTGCCCGGCATCGTGGCGCTGGCGATCTACTCGCTGGGCTACCTGACCAAGTTCTACTACGAGGCGCTCGAGAGCGTGCCCGCACCGGTGCCGCAGGCGCTGCGCGCACTCGGCATGGGCGGCGCGCAAGCATTCCTCGCCGGCGTGCTGCCGGCGAGCCGCCTCGCGTTGCTGTCCGCGAGCGTGTTCATGCTGGAGTACAACTTCCGCACCGCCACCGTGCTCGGCGTCGTCGGTGCAGGCGGCATCGGCTACGAGCTCAAGCTCGCGATCGACTGGGGTAACTGGCACGTGGTCGGCGTGATCCTCGCGGTGCTGGTGGCGGCGGTGATTCTGTTCGATGCGCTGGCATCGCGACTGCGGCGCGCACTCGGCTAAGATCCGGCGATGAATGCCATTCGCTGCGGCTACGCCGATGGCCGCTCTGGCCAGGTGCATTACCGCGAGCTCACCGCCCCGGCGCCGCGCTGCGCGGAACTGCTGGTGCTGCTGCACTGGGCGCCGTCGAACGGGCGCCAGTACGAACACATGCTGCCGCTGTTCGCCGCGCGTGGCCTGCGCGTGCTGGCGGTCGACATCCCGGGTTATGGCCGCTCGCACAAAGACACCGTCGGCTGGAGCTGCGCGCAGATGGCCGAGGAGATCGCGGTCGCGCTGCGCGCACTGGGCGTTGCACGCGGCTTCGTGCTGGGCGGGCACCTGTCGGCGGCGATCGCCGCTGAGCTCGCGATCGCCGAGCCCGCGCGCTGGCCGCGCGTCGTGCTCGATGGTTCGCCGACGCTGCTGCCGGCGGAGATGGTGCATCTGCTGCAGCGCTTCGCGGGCCTGTCGCCTGCGCTTGCTGAAGACGGCGCGCATCGCCGCTTCGTCTGGGACATGACCGAGCGCTTCCTCGGCGAATGGGATCCGGAGTACCGCGTCACGCCCGAGACGCTGCCCGTGCAGTACGCCTACATGGCGGATTACCTGCAGATGGGCTTCGCCCCGATTCGCGCCTTCATCGATCCGGCGAACAGCCAGAAGGGCGGGCTCGGCACGTATCGCGCGCTGGAGCGCTGGCCGCTGATCGAATCGCGCGTGCTGGCGATGACGGCCGAGCGCGAGGCGCTGAAGCCGGGGCATGAACGCGCGGTCGGGTTGCTGCGCAACGTGCGCGAGCATTGCTTTGCGGGGTCACATCCGATCATGAATCCCGCGCGCGCGGCCGAGTACGTCGACGTGGTCGCGGATTTCCTGCTCGGCGAGTGAACGCGGCGCGGCGGTGCGCACGGCGGCAGGTCAGCGCACGACCTTCAACGAGCGCGCATGGCGCGCGATGCCGAGCGCGCCCGAGCGCACGACCTCGAGGATCTCTGCGCCGCCAGCCAGATCCTCGATGAAGCGGTTGACGTCGGCTTCGCTCGCGGTCAGCTCGACGATGAAGCCGTCGACGACCGGATCGAGCACCTTGCCGCTGGCACGCACGACATAACCGCGCACGGCGTCGGCCTGTTCCGGCTTGACCTTGAGCTTCAGCAGGACGAGTTCGCGCTCGAGGTGCTCGCCCTGGGTCATGTCGTCCACCGAGACGACGTCCACCAGCTTGTTCAACTGGCTGACGATCTGCTGCATCACGGAATCCGAGCCCTTCGTGACCAGCGTGATGCGCGAGACGGTGGGGTCGTCGGTGGCGGCAACCGACAGCGATTCGATGTTGTAGCCGCGGGTGGAGAACAGCCCGGCGACCCGCGTCAGGGCACCGGCTTCGTTCTGCAGGTGGATGGCGATGATATGGCGCATGGACACAAGAATACTGGATTCCGGCGCCGCAGAAGCCCCCAAGTTTTGCAGCGCGTCCTGATGCTGATACGCTCGGAAACCCGGGTCTGCCCGCCCGTCGCCACGTGACCGCCATGAACTCGCTGCCGCAGAACGCCACATCGCCCGCTGCTTCCGCACATCCGCTGGCCGGCAAGGTCATGAGCGGCGCCGAGATGATCGTGCAGGTGCTGGCCGATGAGGGCACGACGACCATCTTCGGCTACTCGGGTGGCGCGATCCTCCCCACCTACGATGCCGTGTTCCTCTACAACCAGGCGCAGGCGGAAGCGGGCGGCCGGCAGATGCCGCTGATCGTGCCCGCGAACGAGCAGGGCGCGGGCTTCATGGCGGCCGGCTACGCGCGCGCCAGCGGCCGCGTCGGCGTCTGTGTCGTGACATCCGGCCCCGGTGCGACCAACACCGTGACGCCGGTCCGCGATTGCATGGCCGATTCGATCCCGATGATCGTGATCTGCGGCCAGGTGCCGACCAGCGCGATCGGCTCGGACGCGTTCCAGGAAGCGCCGGTCGCGGCGCTGATGGGTTCGGTGGCGAAGCACGTGTTCCTGGTCACAGACGCGACCCAACTCGAGGCGGCGGTGCGCACCGCGTTCGAGATCGCGCGCACCGGTCGGCCGGGCCCGGTCGTCATCGACGTGCCGAAGGACGTGCAGAACTGGAGCGGCGTGTTCGCCGGTGCCGGCAAGCTCGCGATCCCCGGCTATCGCAAGCGCCTGTTCGCGGCCAACAACGGCCACATCGAGGACGACGAGGCCAAGGAGTTCTTCGCGGCGCTGGCGGCGGCAAAGCGGCCGCTGCTGTACGCCGGCGGCGGCGTCGTCAACGCGGGCGCGGCGCGTGAGCTGCGCGAGTTCGCCGCGGCCTTCGACGTGCCGGTGGTCACCACGCTGATGGGTATCGGCGCGGTCGACACGACCGACCGCCTGTCGCTGCGGATGCTGGGCATGCACGGCGCGGCGTTCGCCAACTATGCGGTCGACGATTGCGACTTCCTGGTCGCGGTTGGCGCGCGCTTCGACGATCGCGTTGCCGGCGTGCCCAACAAGTTCGCGCCGAATGCGAAGCGGATCGCGCACATCGACATCGACCGCGCCGAGATCAACAAGGTCAAGCGCGTGCAGTGGAGCCATGTCGGCCAGCTCGATGACGCGCTGCGCACGCTGACCGCCTATGGCCGCCGCACCGGCTTCCGTGCCGATTACGCCGCCTGGCACCGGCACCTCGACGAGTTGCGTGCGCGCCATGCGATGAACTACGACCGGGCGAGTGAAATGATCCAGCCGTACTACGTGATCGAGGAGATCAACCGGCACGCGAAGGGCGAGGCGATCATCGCGACCGGCGTCGGCCAGCACCAGATGTGGGCGGCGCAGTATTGCGATTTCCGCGAGCCGCGGCTGTGGCTGACCTCGGGCAGCATGGGCACGATGGGCTTCGGTCTGCCCGCGGCCATCGGCGCGCAGTTCGCGAACCCCGGCAAGGTCGTCATCGACATCGATGGCGACGCGTCGATCCGCATGAACATCGGCGAGCTCGAGACCGTGACCACCTACGACCTGCCGGTCAAGGTCGTCGTGCTGAACAACTTCGGCGACGGCATGGTCAAGCAGTGGCAGAAGCTGTTCTTCAAGGGGCGGCTGTCGGCCAGCGACAAATCGCTGCACAAGAAGGACTTCATCCGCGCGGCGCAGGCCGACGGCTTCAAGTTCGCGGTGCGGCTCGACCGCAAGGTCGATGTGCCGCGCGTGGTCGAGGAGTTCATGCGCTATCCGGGCCCGGCCTTCCTCGAAGTGATCATCGATCCCGATGCCGGGGTGTATCCGATGGTGGGTCCGGGCCAGTCCTACGACGCCATGATCACGGGTGAGCACATCGCCTCGCGCTCGCGCGTCGAGCCGGAGCAGCCGGGGCCGTCAGAGATGTTCTGAGCGGCGCAGCCCATGAAGTACCTGCACACTATGGTGCGCGTCACCGATGTCGATGCGTCGCTGCGCTTCTATCGCGATGCGCTCGGGCTCGAGCTGCTGTCGAAGCGTGACTATCCGCAAGGGCGCTTCACGCTGATCTTCCTCGCGGCGCCCGGCGACCACGCGGCGCAGGTCGAGCTGACCCACAACTGGGATCCCGAGCCCTACACGGGCGGGCGCAATTTCGGTCATCTTGCGTACCAGGTCGAGAACATCTATGCGAGCTGCCAGCGACTGGTCGATCATGGCGTGACGATCCTGCGGCCGCCGCGCGATGGCCGCATGGCCTTCGTGCGCTCGCCGGACCAGATCTCGATCGAGTTGCTGCAGGCCGGCGCGGCGCTGCCGCCGGCCGAACCCTGGGCGTCGATGCCGAACACCGGCAGCTGGTGAGCATCGCAGTGGCCGCGCCGCGCAGCCTGATCCTCGACTGCGATCCGGGCGTCGACGATGCGATCGCGCTGATGCTGGCGTTGCGTTCGCCGCGCGAGCTGCGGCTGCTCGGCATCACGACGGTGGCCGGCAACGTCGGGCCGCTGCTGACGGCGCGCAATGCGCGCTTCATCCGCGAGTTCATGGCCTGCGAGCAGGTGCCGGTGCATGCCGGTTGCGAGCGGCCGCTGCTGCGGCCGGCCATCGATGCGGGCCACGTGCACGGTGACTCTGGCCTCGGACCGCTGCCAGTCACCGAGCCGCGGGCGCCGCTGGCGGATGGGCATGCCGTGCAGTTCATTGTCGACACGCTGATGCGCGAACCCGCGGGCAGCGTGACGCTCGCGGTCACCGGGCCGATGACCAATATCGCGCTCTCGTTGCGGCTCGAGCCGCGCATCGCGGCGCGGATCCGCGAGATCGTCTTCATGGGCGGCGCGCGCAGCATCGGCGGCAACATCACGGCCTCGGCGGAGTACAACATCTACGCCGATCCGCACGCGGCGCGCATCGTCTGCGACGCGGGCGTGCCGCTGGTGGCGATCGGTCTCGACGCCACGCACCAGGTGCGTGCGAACGCGGCACGCATCGCGGCGCTGCGCGCGCTCGGCTCACCGCTCGCGATTGCCGCCGCGGACCTGATGCACTTCGCCGGTTCGCTGGACTTCTACGGCCTGCCGGAGCCCGGCGCGCCGATGCACGATCCCTGCACGATCGCCTGGCTGCTGCGGCCGGAACTGTTCGAGCTCGCGCCCGTGTATCTCGGCATCGAGACGGATTCGCCGCTGACGCTGGGCGCGACGGCGGTCGAGTTCCGCCTCGAGCCGTCCCGCCCGAGCACAGCGCGCTGGGCGACACGCGTCGATGCCGAGGGCGTGTTCGCATTGCTGATGGAGCGCTTCCGTTGAACGAACAGCCGCTGAAGATCGTCGTCCTGGGTTCCGTCAACCTCGATCTGGTCGCGTCCGGCGTCCGGCTGCCCTTGCCTGGCGAAACCGTCACGGGCGCGAACTTCGCGCGTCATCCCGGCGGCAAGGGCGCGAACCAGGCACTGGCGGCGCGTCGTCTCGGCGCCAACGTCAGCCTGATCGCGCGCGTCGGGCGCGGTCCCTTCGCCACCGAGGCACTCGCGATGGTGCGCGCGGCCGGCATCGAGCTGTCGCTGTGCGGCATCGACGAGGCGGCGCATACCGGTGTAGCGCTGATCGTCGTCGGCGCGGACGGCGAGAACCAGATCGTCGTCGCGCCGGGCGCGAACGCGAAGCTTGCGCCAGAGCACGTGGCGCTGCCGTCGCACGACGCGCTGATCTGCCAGCTCGAGGTGCCGGTCGCCACCGTCGCGCGCGCGGTGGAGTTGTCGACCGCATTCGTCTGCGTGAACCTCGCGCCGGCTGTCGATGTGCCGGATGCCGTGCTCGCGCGCGCCGACCTGCTGGTCGTCAACGAGCTCGAGGCGGCGTTCTACGGCGAGCGCCTGCATCGCGCCCGCGGCATGGTCGCGAAGACGCTCGGTGCGCGCGGCGCGGAATTGTGGCGCGACGGTGCACTGCTCGCGTCGGCCGTGCCTCCGCCCGTGCAGCCGGTCGACACGACCGGCGCCGGCGATGCCTTCGTGGCGGCGCTGGTCGTCGACTTGTTGCGCAAAGAGCCGCCGGAGACGGCGCTGCGTTTCGCCTGCGCTGCGGGCGCGGCGGCAACACAGGCGCGCGGCGCGCAGCCGTCCCTGCCGACGCGCACGGCGATCTACTCGATCGCCGGAATCTGAAGGCGGCAGGGAGCGGGCATGGCGCGCGAGACAGTCCCCGAGCTCAGTCTGGCCGAGTTCACGCAGGGCGACAGCGTCGCGCGGGCGCGTTTCGAGGCGGATCTGTTGCGTGGCCTGCAGCGCTTCGGCTTCGTGATCCTGCGGGATCACGCCGTGCCGATCGCGCTGCTCGATGAGGCCTACGAGCTCGCGCGCGCGCTGTTCGCGCGCGACCTGGCCGAGAAGCTCGCGCAGCGCGGCGGCCTGCGTGGCTACACGCCGTTCGGCACCGAACATGCGAAGGACTCGCGCTTCCCGGATCTGAAAGAGTTCTGGCAGATCGGCCGCGAGCCACCGCCGCCCGGTGCACCCAGCGCCGAAGACCTGCCGCCGAACGTCTGGCCGTCAGACTGGCTGCGCTTTCGCGAGGTCTTCAGCGCGCTGTACGCGGGGCTCGACGCGACCGGGCGCACGCTGCTCGCGGCGCTGGCGCCGGGGCTAGGGCTGGCGGCCGACTGGTTCGAGCCGCGGGTCCGCGATGGCAACTCGATCCTGCGCCTGATCCACTATCCGCCCGTCCCCGCGGACGCGGACCCGAACTGCGTGCGCTCGGCCGCGCACGAGGACATCAATTTCCTGACCATCCTGGTCGCGGCCCGCGGCGCGGGTCTCGAACTGCTGGATCGCGACGGGCAGTGGCTGCCGGTGGAGACCGCGCCCCGCAACCTGATCGTCGATTCCGGCGACATGCTGGCGCGGCTGACCAACGGCGTGATCCCGGCGACGACGCACCGCGTCGTCAATCCCAGCGGCCCGAACATCAGCCGTTACTCGATGCCGTTCTTCATGCATCCGACGGCCGCGACGTCGCTCGCCTGCCTGCCGAGCTGCCTGGGCGCGGGGGCGAAGCATGCGCCGATCACGGCGGGCGAGTTCCTGGCGCAGCGGTTGCGCGAGATCGGCCTGGCAGGCTAGTTGCGTCCGGCGCGCCCGGCGGGCGGCTGCGGCAATCCCGGATACGCAGCGCAGCGCTCGCGGCCGATACTGCAGGCGTCGCTTCGAGGGGAGACGCCCATGCTGCAGCCGCGATTGCCGCGATTCACCGAAACGCTGATTGATGCACTGTGGCTGGCGTTGTTGCTTGCCGCGCTCAGTTCGGTCGGCCTGGCGCAGCCGCGCGTCGGCGATGCCGCCGCGAGTCCAGCCTGGAACCTCGAACTCGGCGTTGCGATGCGCGCCACGCCCGATCTGCGCGACGGCGAAGACGCCTACGCGCCTTGCGGCGCCTGCCATGGCGTCGATGGGCGCGGCATGGCCGATGGCTCGGTGCCGGCGATCGCGGGGCAGCACTTCGCCGTTATCGCGAAGCAACTCGTCGACTATCGCCACAACCGGCGCTGGGACATGCAGATGGAGCATGCGGCGCGAATGCGGCATCTCGCGGGCGGCCAGGAGATCGCGGATGTCGCGGCCTACGTGGCGCGCATGCCGCGCGGCTTCGGCAGCGGC
Source organism: uncultured Steroidobacteraceae bacterium (assembly GCA_964586725.1). GTDB lineage: Bacteria > Pseudomonadota > Gammaproteobacteria > Steroidobacterales > Steroidobacteraceae > UBA964. The sequence goes on from CAZPJE010000134.1 coordinate 10,257, forward strand.
ACTGGGCCGGGCGAGTTTCTCGACGCGGGAGCGCGCGCGTACTTCAGGCATTGCGAAAGCTGCCACGGCGCGCTCGGCGGCGGCGATGCGCTGCGCGGCGTGCCGCGACTGGCCGGCCAGCACTATGGCTACCTGTATCGCCAGTTCTTCGATGCCGTCGAGCAGCGTCGTCCCAACATGAGCCGCGATCACATCGAACGGATGGCCAAGCTCAAGCGCGAGGAGATCATCGGCATCTCCGACTATCTGTCGCGCACCAGCGTCGAGCTGACGCACTCGCTGCGCTGATTCAGGGCATCCGAGGCCCGATTGCACCTGATCGGGGCGGCCCGGGTGCCGCCGCGCGGCGACGCCTTGCATGTGGCGCAGCACTCATTAAGATCGCGCCTCCTCCGCAAGTGCCGGGATCAACAGGCGATGACGCGCATCCGCTGGTCGGGTCTGCTCGTGGCCGCGATTTTCGCGGCGTTGACCTATGCCTTCTGGGCGCTGCTGAACCAGCCTGCCAGTGAGCCGGCCTGGCCGTCCCGGATCCAGGGGTTCGCGTTCTCCCCGTACGGGATCGACCAGGATGCCGTGCGCGCCGATCGTCTCACGGCTCAGCAGATCGACGCGGACCTGGCGCTGCTCAAGGGTCGGACCCACGCCGTGCGCACGTACAGCACGAGCGATGGGCTCGAGCTCGTGCCGGCACTCGCGGCGCGCCACGGCATCAACGTCGCGCTCGGCGCCTGGCTGGATGCGCGGCTGAACAACAACCAGCAGCAGATCGCCAGCGCGATCCGGCTTGCTCGACAGCACAAGAACGTCGTCCGCGTGATCATCGGCAACGAAGTCGTGCTGCGCGGCGACGTGCCGGTCGAGCAGATGATCGAGTACCTCGATCGCGCCCGCGAGCAGATCGGCCAGCCCGTCAGCACCGCGGAGCCCTGGCATGTCTGGCTCAAGCATCCGCAACTCGCCGACCACGTCGACTTCATTGCGGTGCACCTGCTGCCGTACTGGGAAGGCATCGAAGTCGAGACCGCGGTCGCGCACTCGATCGAGCGCATGCAGGAACTCGCGGCGCGCTTTCCCGGCAAGCCGATCGTGGTGGCCGAGGTCGGCTGGCCGAGCAACGGCCGCACCCGCGAAGCCGCGGTGGCCACGGTGGCGAACCAGGCGCTGTTCCTGCGTCGCTTCCTCGCGCATGCGGAGCGCCAGGGCTGGGTCTACTACGTCATGGAGGCGTTCGACCAGCCTTGGAAGCAGCAGACGGAGGGCGCGGTCGGCGCGTACTGGGGCGTCTACGACGTCGAACGCAATGCGAAGTTCTCGTTCCAGGGGCCCATCGTGCGGCTGCCGGAGTGGCCTGTGCTGGCGGCGGCCTCGGTGCTGGTCGCGCTCGGCCTGCTCGCGATGTTCTATCTGGGCAGCCAGACGCTGCGCAATCGCGGCCGCAGCTTCCTCGCGCTCGTGGTCTACGCGATCGCGACGCTGTCGGTGTGGATGGCCTGGGACTACAGCCAGCAGTACCTGACGCCGCTCAGCATCGGCGTCGGCGTCGTGCTGTTGCTCGCCACGCTCGGCGTCATCGCAGTGCTGCTGACCGAGGCGCACGAATGGGCGGAGGCCTGCTGGGTGTCGGATCATCGGCGCCTGCTCGCGGGCGCCACGGCGCGCGAGCGCACCGACTGGCCCAAGGTGTCGGTCCACGTGCCCATCCACGACGAGCCGCCGGAGATGGTGCGTGAGACGCTCGACGCGCTGGCGCGCCTCGACTACGAGCGCTTCGAAGTCATCGTCGTCGACAACAACACGGCGGATGAGCGCACCTGGCGGCCGGTCGAAGCGCATTGCGCCGCGCTCGGCCCGCGGTTCCGTTTCATCCATGTCGAGAACCTGCATGGCTACAAGGCGGGCGCGCTGAACCTCGCGCTGCGCGAGACCGCCGCCGATGCGAGCATCGTTGCCGTCATCGACAGCGACTACGTCGTGGCGCCGGACTGGCTGCGCGAGCTGGTGCCAGCGTTCGACGCGCCGCGCGTCGCCGTCGTGCAGGCGCCGCAGGACTATCGCGACGCCGGCCAGAGCATGTTCAAGGCGATGATGCACGCGGAGTACCGCGGCTTCTTCCGCATCGGCATGATCACCCGCAACGAGCGCAATGCGATCATCCAGCACGGCACGATGACGATGGTGCGACGCCACGTGCTCGAGAACGGGCACGCCTGGGCGGAGTGGTGCATCACCGAGGATGCCGAACTCGGCCTGTCGATCTTCGAATCCGGGTGGGAAGCGCACTACACGGCGCGCAGTTACGGCCGCGGGCTGATGCCCGACACCTACGTCGACTTCAAGAAGCAGCGCTTCCGCTGGGCCTATGGCGCGGCGCAGATCCTGCGCACGCATGCGGGCTGGCTGTTCGGCCGCCGCGTCTCGGCGCTCGACGCCGGCCAGCGCTATCACTTCATCGCGGGCTGGCTGCCATGGCTCGCGGATGGCTTCAACCTGGCGTTCAACTTCGCCGCGCTGGCGTGGTCGATCGCGATGCTCGTCGCACCGACCCGCATCGATGCGCCGCTCGCGATGTTCGCGCTGCTGCCGCTGTCGCTGTTCGCGTTCCGGGTCGTGAAGCTGCTGCACCTGTACCGCGAGTGCGTCGGCGCGACGCCGCGCGAAACGCTGGCCGCCGCCGTCGCGGGGCTGGCGTTGTCGCACACCATCGGGGTGGCCGTGCTGCGCGGGCTGTGCACGCGCGGCATGCCGTTCCTGCGCACACCCAAGCAGGCGCATCGCGCGGCGCTGTGGCAGGCGCTGACGGCGGCCCGCGAAGAAACCCTGATGCTGGTCGCTCTGCTGGTGGCGGCCGGCGCGATCGCGGCTGGCACAACCGTGTCCAGCCCCGATCGCAGCGCCTGGGTGCTGATGCTCGGCGTGCAGGCGCTTCCGTACCTTTGCGCGTTGCTCGTGTCGCTCGCGAGCGCGCTGCCGCTGCCGGCGCGCTGGATTTCGCGCGGCGGCTCACCAGGTGGCGGTGACCGCCTTGGTCTTGAGATAGGCGTCGAGCCCGTCGGCGCCGAACTCGCGACCCCAGCCGGACTGCTTGTTGCCACCGAAGGGCACGGCCGGGTCGATCGCCGCATGCATGTTGATCGCGACCTGGCCCGAGTCGATCATCCGGGCCATCCGCATCGCGGTGCCGATGTCGCGCGTCCAGACGCTGCCTGACAGGCCGTAGATCGTCGAGTTGGCCGCGCGCGCGACGGCCGCGAGGTCGTCGTCGCCGAAGGTCTGCACGCACAGCACGGGCCCGAAGATCTCGTTCTGCACGGGCGTCATGCCTGGCTGCATCCGCGTCAGCACGGTCGGCTCGAAGAAGTAGCCCGGTCGCGTCGGCGCGCCGCCGCCGCACACGAGCTCGCCGCCTTCGCGGCGACCGGCGTCGACGAATTCCGCGACGCGCTCGCGCTGCTTCGCCGAGATCAGCGGGCCGAACTCCGAGGCGGGGTCAAGCCCGTGGCCCATCTTCATGGCCCTGGCGATCGTGGCGATGCCGTCGACGACCTTGTCATGCACCTTCTCGTGCACGAACAAGCGCGTGCCGGCCATGCAGTTCTGGCCCTGCAGGAAGAAGCAGGCGCGTGCCGCGCCGGGGATCACCTGCTCGAGATCTGCGTCGGGAAACACGACGACGGGCGACTTGCCGCCGAGTTCGAGCGTGACCTTCTTCAGGTTGCCGGCGGCGGCGCGGACGATGGCGCGGCCGACTTCGGTGGAACCCGTGAACGCGATCTTGTCGACGCCGGGGTGGGCCGCGAGGGCGGCACCGACGGTATGGCCGTAGCCGTTGACGAGATTCAGCACGCCATCCGGCACGCCGGCCTCCTGGCACAGCTCCATCAGGCGCATCGCGGTCAGCGGCGTCAGTTCCGCCGGCTTCAGCACCATCGTGCAGCCGGTAGCGAGCGCCGGCGCGATCTTCAGCATCACCATCGGCAGCGGCGAGTTCCATGGCGTGATCGCCCCGCAGACGCCGATCGGCTCGCGCAGCGTGAACGTCACGTGTTCATCGGGGCGCTTGCCCTGCGGCGCGGCCGGGATCGTCGCGCCATGGATCTTGGTCGGCCAGCCGGCGTAATAGCGGAAGAAATCCGGCACGACGGCGTGGATCACGTACTGCGCGAGCGGCATCGGCAGGCCGTTGTCGAGGATCTCGAGCTCGATCAACTGCTGGGCATTCTTCTGCACGAGATCGGCGATCTTCCACAGTATGTCGCTGCGCATCGCGGCGGTGTAGCGGCTCCACGGCCCTTCGAAGGCCTTGCGCGCGGCAGCGACGGCCGCGTCGATCTCGACCGCGTCGCCCGCTGCGACGGTGGCGATCTTCGCTTCCGTGGCCGGGTCGTACACGTCCAGCGTCGCGCCGCTCGCCGAGGGCACCCAGCGGCCATCGATGAAGTGACCATGCGCGCGGCGCAGGAAATCCTGCGTGACCTGGGAAACGTGCGGTGTATGGATTGCGGCGTTCATGCGAGCCCCCGTGGTGCGAAGCGGCATGCTACTGGCACGGCGCCAGCCACCGGCCGCTTGCGGCGCGCGGCGACCGTGGCGCGGGCGCGGAATGGTCACCGCGCCAATTGAGCGCGACGGGCCGACTCGCTAGGCTCCGTGGATGACCCAGTCCACCTTGCTCGCGCCCGCAGCGGCGCAGTTCTCGGCGCACGTTCCGGTGATCGTTGTCGGCGGCGGTGGCTGCGGCCTGACTGCCGCGCTGGCCGCTAAGGAAGCGGGTGCCGAGGTCATCGTGCTCGAGCGCGATGCCAGCGCACTCGGCACGACGGCCATGTCGACCGGGCTGATCCCGGCTGCCGGCACGCGCGCGCAGCGCGCCGCGGGCATCGAAGACTCGCCCGAGCTGTTCGCGGCCGACATCTTGAAGAAGGCGCGGCAGCAGACCGACCCGGATATCGCGCTCGCGCTCGCGCGCGAGTCGGCTGCGACGATCGAATGGCTGATCGACCGGCACCGCGTGCCGCTGACGCTGGTCGACAGCTTCCTGTATCCGGGCCACTCGGTGAAGCGCATGCATGGCACGCCGAACCGCACGGGTTCGGAGCTGATGGGCGCGCTGTCGGCGGCGATCGAGCGCGAGGGCATCGACGTGCTGACCGAGGCGCTGGTGGAGTCGCTGTTTGTCGCTGACAACGGCCGCGTGCACGGCGTGCGGATCCGCCGTCCCGATCGCAGCCATGAAGACCTCGGCTGCGACGCCGTCGTGCTCGCGTGCTGCGGCTTCGCCGGCAACCCGGACATGGTCGCGCAGTACATCCCGGAGATCGTCGGCGCGACCTTCTTCGGCCACCCGGGCAACAAGGGCGACGCGATACGCTGGGGCCTCGCGCTCGGCGCTGCGGTGCGCGACATCCATGCCTACCAGGGCCATGGCGGTCTCGCGGCCGGGCGCGGCATTCCGATCCTGTGGCCCGTGATCGTCGAGGGCGGCTTCCAGGTCAACGTGCACGGCGCGCGCTTTTCGAACGAGTCGCTCGGCTACTCGGAGCAGGCGGTCAATGTCGTCGCGCAGCCAGGCCAGGTCGCCTGGGACATCTACGACGAGCGTCTGCACAAGCTGATGCTCGAATTCGACGACTATCGTGACGCCGTCGAGGCGCGCGCGATCATCACGGCGCCGACCGTCGCAGAGCTCGCGCGACTTGCCGGCATCGATGCCGCGGGCCTCGAGCGCACCGTCGCTGCGGTCGCCGGGCAGCTGCGCACCGGCGCTGCCGATGCATGGGGGCGGCGCTTCGCGGATCGTCCGGCGTTGACGGCGCCGTTCTACGCCGTGAAGGTCAACGGTGCGTTGTTCCACACGCAGGGCGGCCTGGCGGTCGATGCGCAGGGCCGGGTGCTGCGCGACGATGGCAGCGCACTACCGAATCTCTATGCCGGCGGCGGCGCGGCGCGCGGCGTGTCGGGGCCCTCGTGCTGGGGCTACATCGCCGGCAATGGCCTGCTGACGGCGACGACGTTTGGCCGGCTCGCGGGTCAGGCAGCTGCGCGTCTGGTGATGCGCGCATGACGACGAACACGCCGCCGACCTCGCTGCTCGCGGATCCGAACTGGAAGCTGCACGCCGGCTGGGGCGTCGGCACGCTGGGGGCGTCGTTCCTGCTCAACAGCTTCGCCGGCCTGCAGGCCGCCTACCTGACGACGGTGCTCGGCGTCTCGGCAGCGAGTGCCGCTGGCCTGTTGTTCATCGCCAAGCTCTGGGACATTTTCAGCAACCCGCTGATGGGCTGGATCTCGGACCGCACCGAGACGCGCTGGGGTCGTCGCAGGCCCTACCTGCTGCTCGGTGGCGTAGTCTCCGGCGTCGCGATGGCGCTGTTCTTCAGCGCCGCGCTGACGCCGGTATCGCAGTCCGCGGTACTGATCGTCCTGACGCTGGCGCTGGTCGGCACCGGCTACACGATCTTCAACGTGCCCTACATGGCCATGCCGTCGGAGATGGTCGACGACTACCGCGAGCGCACGCGGATGATGTCGTGGCGCGTCGGATTCATCGGCATCGGCACTCTGGTCGGCGCCTCGGCGCAAAAGGTTGCTGAACTCCTCGGCGAGGGCGCGCTGGGCTACGCGCGCATGGGCTTGCTCTATGGCGTGCTGATCTTCGTCTTCATGGCCGCCACGTTCTTCGGCACGGCCCGGGCGCCGATGCGCAGGCGCGACGTCAAGCGCGTGACGTTCCGCGAGCAGCTGAACACGGCCATCGCCAATGAGCCCTTCATGGCGCTGCTCGCGGTGAAGTTCGTGCAGCTGTTCGGCCTGTTCACGTCGACGGCCATGAGTTTTTTCCTGGTGAAGTTCGTGCTGGGCAAGGACCAGCCCGGCAACTGGATGGTGCTGTTCCTGGTCGTGAGCACGCTCGCGCAGCTGCTGACCATCCCGTTCTGGCGCCAGCTGTCGCAGCGCATCGAGAAGCAGAAGACCTTCGCGCTGGCGGTGCTGATCTTCTCGCTATCCTCGCTGACCTGGCTGCTCGCGAGTCCGGCAGAGACCGTGTGGTTCTTCTGCTTCCGTGCCGCGCTCAAGGGCTTCGCCGCGGCAGGACTGATCCTGATGGCGCAGTCGATGCTTCCCGACGTGATCGAGCATGACTACCGCACGACCGGGCTGCGGCGCGAGGGCGTGTTCTCGGGCTTCTACAGCTTCGTCGAGAAGGTGGCGTCGGCGTTCGCGCCGTCCATCCTGCTGCTCGTGTACGCAGCCTACGGTTTCGAGTCGAAGTCGCCGGTGCAGACGGCCGACGCCATCGATGGCATCCGATTCAGCGCCGCGCTGCTGCCCTGCGTGTATTTCGGGCTGTCGCTGATTCCGCTGTGGTTCTATCGCCTGACCGAAGCCGATCTCAAGGGCGGGCCGGCACCCGCGCGCTAGCGCGGGCTCAGCCGCACCGTTCACTCCGCGAGCGCGGCGGCCTCGGCGGCGGCATCCAGTGCCTCGCCCTGCATCAGCCGGTCGATCGCCTCCGCGACAGCGGCTGGCTCGTCGCCCGGCGCTGGCACGTAGCCTTCGCTCGCAGCGCTGCGGCCCGGGACGGTCGCGATCGCCTCGACATTCCAGCCCGCATCGCGCCGGCAGGCCACGCCGACGGACACGGCCTTGCCGTCGGCCACCTCGAACTCACGGCACAGTGCGCCTGCGCCATCGCGGAAGCTCAGCACCGGATAGACCGTGCCGCCACGCGTTGCCGCGCCCGGCCAGTCACGCGTCGTGCCGCTGGCGGTTTCGCTGAGCGTGGTGGCCAGCGGGTGGCTGGCCGGCAAGGTCGCGCCCGCAGCCGGCGTGAACGCGAACTGCGTGCTGCCCGGCTGTTGCTGGCTGAGGAACACGAGGCCCGCACCCACCACGGCGAGGATGGATGCGGCCAGCGACCAGCGCTGCCACTGCGCGCGGGGCGAGCCGGGCGCGGGTTGTGCCGCACCCTGGACGCGGCGCGCGTCGAGCGACACCACCTTGCTCTGGCTGGCCGCCGCGCTGCGCGCGGCCTGCGCGGCCGCGAGCTGATCGATGGCAGTCGTGATGCCGGCAGGCAGGGCGGTGTCGCGCACCGGCCAGGCGTTCTTGAGTGCCGCCTCGGCTCGCTCGAGTTGCGCGAAGCGTGCCGCGAGGGCCGCGTCGTTCGACAGCGCCGCGGCGACGCGCGCGCGTTCCGACTCCGGCAGTTCGCCGTCCAGGAAGGCGCTCAAGGTTTCGTCAGAAATCGTGCTCATGACTCACTCCCGTAGCTCAACCGCTCGGCGAGCGCGCGACGCGCTCGCGACAGGCGGCTCATCACCGTGCCGATCGGGATGTCGAGGGCTTGCGCGGCATCCGCGTAAGACATCTCCTCGACGGCGACGAGCATCAGCACGGCCCGCTGTTCGGCGGGCAGTTCGGCCATCGCGCGACGCGTGTCGCGCATGGTCAGCTGCTGTTGGTTCGTGACCCTTCCATCGCTGCCGGCGATGGCCTCGAGCGCTTCGACGTCGACCGCCGGGCCCCGCGTGCGCACCGACCGGACCTGATCGATCCAGAGGTTCTGCGCGATGCGGTACAGCCAGCTGTCGAGCCGCGTGCCCGGCTGCCACCGATCGAGCTTCTCCAGCGCCCGTTCGAGCGTGGATTGCACGAGGTCGTCCGCGTCAGCGGCCGAACCGGTCAATTCCTGTGCGAAACGTCTCAAGCGCGGCATCAGCTCCATCAGTTGGGACCGGAAGTCGGCCCCGTCGCCTGTTTGCGACTTGCTAACGAGAGAGTTCAATGATTTATTCCCACGCCTCCGGCCGACCCCTCAGCCCGGGACGCATTATTGTCAATTGGGTCGGTCAACGGGAATATCGTCTCCCGCCACACGTTGTCGGGGCAAGAAGCCCCGACGGGTCGGGCCCCCCATAACGCGAAGAAAGAAGCTCGAGATCATGATCATGATCATGTCCATCCGAAGGATTGCGGCCGCCGTGTCGCTGTTCGCCCTAACGACTCCCGTCGTCGCGCCCGCGCTCGAAAAGCAGGCCGGGCCGGTCAATGTCGAACTGCGGGTTGCCGCAGGCGCGCAGACCGGCACCCTCGAGGATTCGCAGACCGGCCTCAGCGGCGATGACTCCGATTTCACCTGGTCCGCGATGCTGAACATCGAACGGGTCACGGATGGCGGCGCGCTGTTTGGCTTGCAGATGGAAGTCGATGACGGCGGCCGCCAGGTCGAGGACCTCGCGCGCGACGAGCTGTACATCTTCTACTCGAGCGACATCGGGCGCTTCGAACTCGGCGAACAGGATGGTGCAGCGGACGTCCTGTCGCTGCGCGCGCCGGTGATCGGTCTCGGCCAGAGCCGCGGCGAGTTTTCGCGTTACGCCGGCTCGGCTGCGCTGCTGTCGCCGTTCGATACGGGTGACGCAGCCAAATTCGTCTATGTGTCGGCGCCGTTCGACGGCCTGCGCTTCGGCGCATCCTATGCGCCCAAGTACGAACTCAACGAGGACGATCCGAACCCGCGCAACCGGACCCTGCAGCGCGATGGAATCGAATTGGGCGTGCAGTACCAGCGCCCGGTCGGCGACTGGGCACTGGGTGTCAGCGGTTCGTGGGTCACCGCCCAGGCGGATGCGATCACGCAGCGCGCCGACATCGATTCCTGGAGCGTGGGCCTGCAGGCCCGGCGCGACAAGCTGGTCATCGGCGGTGCCTTCGTCGAGCGCGGCGACAGCAACCGGCTCGCCCTGACCGATCAGGATGAGTTCAATGCCGGCGTCGCCTGGCGCGATGAGAAGTGGGGCGTGGCGCTGTCCGCGGCGGTCGGGCAGTCTGAAGCCGTTGATTCGCGGTTGATTGCACTTGGCGCGTACTGGAATCTCGGCGAGTACTTCGTGCTGCGCGGTGATCTGGTCCACATCGAGGAGCGGCTGCCCGTGCTGCCGAACGACAGCGGCTTCGTGGCCGTAGTCGAACTGGGCGTGGAGTTCTAGTCGCAGGCTGCGGCGCTGCCGCGGCGAGGAAGCACTTGTGGATTCGCGCGTTGTTGCACTGAGCTTGTTGGTCGCGACGCTGCTGCTGCCCAGCGCCCCGGCTTCGGCCCTGTCGCTGTCGCAGGTCGCGCCGCGACCCTTTGCCGATGGCCCGGCGCGTGCTCCGGTAGCGGGCGTGCTGGCGCTGGCGCAGAGCAGCGATGAGCCTCCGGACGACGATGACGACGACGATAACGACGACATCGACAATGATGCCAACGATCCTGGCGCTGCTGATCCTGGCGCCGATGATCCCGGCGTGGACGATGACGTCGGTGGTGCGGACGATGTGGGCGGCGACGACACGCCGGGCGGTGACGATGGTCCGGGTGGCGACGATTCTGGCCCGGGTGGTGGCGACGATGACGACGACGGCGGCGGCACCAGCGGCAGCGATGACGATGATGACAACAGTGGCTCGTCGCGCGGCGGCGGCGCGCGCAGCTCGGAAGGCGCTGGCGACTTCGGACTCGGCGGTGGTCGCAGCCGCTCGCTGAACGACTCGGGCGGCTCGAGCACCCGCTCGCGAGAGCTCTATGCGCTCGGTCCCGAGGAAATCTATGACTCCTCGGGCTACGTCGCGCGTCGCGGCCAGCTGCTGGCGCTGAACCCCTCCGAGCGCGCGCTGGCCGAGGCGCGTACGCTGGGCTACAGCGTGGCCGAGCGATTCCGCCTGCCCGCTGCAGGCATCGACGTCGTGCGCTTCCGTCTCCCCGATGACGAGCAGGTATCCGATGCGCTCGCGTCGCTGCGTGCCGCGGATCCTGCGACCGTGTTCGACGACGAACATCTCTACGACTTCTCGCCCAGTGGCACCGAGGACATCGAGCGACCCACGGCGGTGGCGATGCAGCCGCGCTCGAGTCTGTCGAGCCGCGACGATCTGCGGATCGGGCTGATCGACTCAGCGATCGATCCGACCGCGCCCTCGATCAATGGCGCGCGCATCCAGCAGCGCGTGTTCGTCTCGACGGGCGAACCGCCGACCCGGGAATATGGCACGGCCGTGGCCTCGATCCTCGCGAGCCGTGACAATGGGCTGCTGCCGCGCAGCCAGTGTCTCGTCGCGTCCATGTTCCAGCAGTCGCCGCGCGGCGAGTCGATTGGTGCTGCGGCGGATCTTGCGCGCGCGATCGACTGGCTGATGGCGCAGAAGACGCCGGTCATCAACATGCGCCTGGCAGGCCCGCCGAACGCGATTCTCGAGGCGGCCGTGCGGCGCGCGCAGTCCGCGGCCAGCACGTCGATGTCGCGGCGCCCGGTGTTGCCGTCGCTGAGACCGGCTGGTCCGCCAGCCTGCTTGCCGGCAGCGAGCTGATCGGGCTGCTGGTCACGCCGCTGCGCGATTCCATGCGGGTGTTCGACTACTGGCGCGAGGCGCGCATCGCCGAGGAGAAAGTCGAGCAGATGCTGACTCTGCCGCGCCTGCCGCGGGCCCGCGTGCCGCCACCGCTGCCGGTCGAGCGTGTCGACGAAATCGCGATCGAAGGCCTGGCGGTCAGCGATGCCGCGCCTTTGCTCGACCTGCGCGCCGAACGCGGTGCCCGCGTGCTGCTGGGCGGCGCGGCAGGCAGCGGCAAGTCGGACCTGCTGCGCATGCTGGTGCGGCTGGTCGACCCGCAGCGCGGGCGCGTCGTGGTCAACGGCGTCGACCTGCGCGACGTGGATCTGGTCGCGCTGCGGTCGCGCGTCGCGCTCGTCAGCACATCGCTGGGCTTGAAGCGCGGCACGCTGCGGCGCCAGGTATGCCTGCGTCGGCCGCGGGCCACGCAGGCGGAGATCGACGCCGTGCTGCAACGCTGCCGACTCGAAGAACCCGTTGCGAAGCTCGGGAACGGGCTCGACACCCGTCTTCAGGAGGGTTGGCCCGAGCTGCCTGCCGTGCTGCGAGTCAGGCTGCTGCTGGCGCAGGCTCTGCTCGGCGAACCGGACGTGCTGCTGCTCGACGATGTCGACAGCACTGTCCCGGTGTCGCAGGTGCACGAACTGCGCGCGATGCTGGCCGACTTTCGCGGCGTTGTCGTGCTGGTGTCGAATGAACCGCGCTGGCGCAGCTGGGCCACGGCGACCTGGACCATGGTTGAACCCGCGCCGCTCGTGCCGGCGACCCTCAACGCAGGAATACTCTCATGCAACTCTCGCTCCTGACCCGATCGATGACGACCCCGGCCATGCAGCATTCCCACGATTTCAGCGAGCGGACCCGGCGACGCCGGGCAGTGTCGGACCGTTCAGTCCGTTACGTGCATTACGTCCCGCAGAATGTGCGCCGCAGCGATCTCGTGCTCGTCGCAGTACATGGGATCTCGCGCAATGCCGCCGAGCACGCGCGCGAGTTCACCCAATTGGCCGATCGCTTGGGCTGCCACCTGATCGCACCGCGCTTCGATCGCGAGTCGTTCCGCGACTAACAGCTGCTCTGCATCGGCGGCCGTGGCCGCCGCGCCGACCAGGCCTTGCAGCTGGCGCTGGCCGATCTGCGGCGATTCGGCGTCGACGCGGACGCCCGCATGGTGCTGACCGGATTCTCCGGCGGCGCGCAGTTCGCGCACCGCTATGCGCTGGCGCACCCGCAGCGCGTCGCGGCGCTGCTGATCGCTGCAGCTGGCTGGTACACGCTTCCCGACGCATCCTTGCCGTGCCCGCGCGGTTGCGGCATCGGCGCGGACTCGGGCATCGCGTTCGAACCGCTGCCGCTGTTGCGCATGCCGATGCTGGTGCTCGTCGGCAACGGCGATGACGAACGCGACAATGCACTGCGCTGCGATGCGTGGATCGACCGGGACCAGGGTCGCACGCGCATCGAGCGCGCGCGCCTGGGTCGAGCGCATCGCGAGCGAAGCGCGGCGGCGCGACTTCGCGCCGTGTTGCGAGTTCGCCCTCGTCGACGACGCGGGGCACGACTTCGGGTCGATGGTGGCAGCCGGGATGCTCGCGCAGTTCGAGTCGTTCATCGAACGCCGCACGCTGCTGCTCAGCGGCGACGATTGATCTCCGAAAGCAGCTCGAGCTGCAACGACTGGATCTCGACGAGGCGCTGCCACTGGTGCGAGAGCAGGTGGTCGATCTTCTCGTGCAGGTGGCGGATCTCCAGCTCGGCCTTCAGGTTGACCTGATAGTCGTGCTGCGAGCGCAGCCGGTCCTTCGCGTCCTGGCGGTTCTGGCTCATCATGATGATCGGTGCCTGTATCGCCGCGAGGCAGGACAGCATCAGGTTCAGCAGGATGAACGGGTAGGGGTCGAGCGGGCGGTTGCCGAGCAGCCAGGCGTTGGTGGCGATCCAGCCGGCGATGAAGCCGAAGAACACGAGGATGAAGACCCAGCTGCCGCCAAACGCGGCGATGCGGTCGGCGAGTCGTTCGCCGCGTGTCCACTGGCTCTCCGACTCTACGTCCGGGTTCGCCGACAGCAATTCGTGCTGCTGCAGGCTGCGCAGGACTTCCCGCTCGAGGCTCGTGATTTCGCCGCGCTCGGATTCGAGCAGCGATTCCACCCAGCGTGTCCGGTAACGGCCGAGGTCGTCGCCACAGATGTAGCTGCCGGCGTCCCAGTCGGCATGCTCGCTCCGGATCATGCCGGCGATGGAGTCGCGCACGGCTGCCGCCGAGACGACCTCATGGGCCGGGAACTCGTCGCCGCAAACCGTGCAGCGACGCAGCGGGTGGGTCCGGATGTCCATGCTCACCTCCGCGCCGGCTTGCGGCGCTACGCCAGTTTCACGACGACCTTGCCCGCGTTGCGACCCGCGAGCAGGTGCTCGACGGCGTCGGCCACCTGTTCCAGGCCGACGAAGGGTGTTGCGTCCACCAGCACTCGCAGCCGGCCCTCGTAGTAAAGCGCGAGGATTCGCTGCGCCGCTTCGTCGAAGTACTCCGGGAAGGCCTGGTTCTGGAAGCCGCGCACCGAGGCGGACTTCCAGTACAGCTTACGGTAGATGCGCGGCTGCGCGACGTTCTCGATGGCCTGGTCGAAATCGGAGGTATGGCCGCTGATCACGAGCCGGCCGCGCATCGCGAGGTTTTCGAGGAAGGCGTCGAAGATCTCGCCGCCCACGGAGTCATAGGCGATGTCGATGCCGCGCGGGTACTCGCGCGCCAGCACTTCGCCGAGGTTCTCGCGGCGGTAGTTGACGACCCGATCGGCTCCGAGCGACTCCAGCAGCGCAATCTTGCTGTCGGCGCCCGTCAGCGCGATGACGTGGCAGCCCGCGAGCTTGGCGAGCTGCACGACCATGTGCCCGAGGCCGCCCGCTGCGGCGGAGACGGTCACCGTTTCGCCGCCGCGCATCTCGCCGACGCGCTCGAGCCCGACCATGGCCGAGATGCCGGTCGGCACCAGGGTCAGGATCTCGGGCGTGGCGGCGCGCACGTGGATCGCGCGTTCGACTGGGGCGACCTGGTAGTCGCGGTAGCCGTTGCCGAGGCGCGTCGTCGCCACGTGCTGCCCGGGCGCGAAGGCGGTGACGCCAGGCCCGATCGCAACGACTTCGCCGACGGCTTCGATGCCCATGTCGAACGGCGGGACGACGTTCACGTAGCGGATCGCATTGCGGCAGAGGTTCTTGTCGAAGATCGCGTTGCAGCCCGCCCAGTGGTTGCGGACGGCGATCTCGCCCGGGCCGGGATCGCGCCAGTCCTGCCACGCGACGCCGGTGGAGCTGCGGAAATCCCCCGTCAACTGCTGGATGACGAGCTTGCGGTATCGTGTCGGAAACGTGGACATCGCTGCGCGGATCGCCTGCAATACAGAGCGCAGGATCATACCGAACGGGAGCAACGACAATGCCGACAGTCTTGGTGACGGGTGCGGGCCGCGGACTTGGGCTCGAGATGGCGCGCCAGTATGCCGCCGAGGGTTGGCGTGTCATCGGCACGGTGCGCGATCCTGGCCGCGCGCCGGAACTGGCGGCGCTGGCGGCGGCGCGCGACGGGCAGGTGCAGCTCGAGCGCATGGATGTCGCCGACCATGCGTCGATCGATGCGCTGGCGCAGCGCCTGCGCGCACCGGGCGGCGCCGCGCAGCCCATCGACGTGCTGCTCAACTCCGCCGGCACGATGGGCAGCGGCAACTTCGCGCAGCAGGGCATCGCGTTCGGGCGCTTCGGCAAGTCGGATTTCCCCGATTGGGAGATGGTGTTCCGCGTCAACGTGATCGGCCCGATGAAAATGGCCGAGGCCTTCGTCGAACATGTGGCAGCGTCGGAGCAGCGCAGGCTCGTCGCCCTGAGCAGCATCATCGGGTCGATCGCGAAGAACGAGATCGGCGGCCTGTACGCCTATCGCGCCACCAAGGCTGCGCTGAATGCGGTGATGCGGTCGCTCGCGATCGACCTGGGGCGCAAGCACAAGATCCTTGCTGCGCCGATCCATCCCGGCTGGGTGCGCACCGACATGGGCGGCCCGCGCGCCGATCTCGACGCCGCGACCAGCGTCGCGGGTATTCGTCAAGTCATCGCCGGGCTCGACGCCGACAAGGCAGGCCGCTTCTGGATGTACGACGGGACGGAACTGCCCTGGTAGCGCGCCGGCGCCGACTACCAGTTCGTGTTTTTCGGATCGCGCAGGTAGCGGGCTGAATCCTGCAGGTCGGTCGGCAGATAGGTCGTGAACTTCGACGGCGGGAACTTGGGCGCGTACTTGTCCATGACCGGCGCGTACAGCGGCCAGGCGTACTCCGGCAGCTTGTGGCCGGCCCGATAGGCGCGCATCGGGATGTTCGCGGCGACGAGCTGCTCGTGCTCGCTGCGCGCTTCGGCAACGATGTTGCCGAACGGGTCATAGATCGCCGAGCCGCCGCTGCCTGCATCTTCGAAGAAGCGGTTGCCGGGCGAGACGGCGTTGTTGCAGACGGCCGCGTAGACGCGGTTGTACGCCGCACTCGCCTGGATGTCCCAGGGCGAGAAGCCGCCTGACGCCGTTCGCAGGAGTATCTCGCCGCCCTTCAGTGCCATGGCGCGGAACAGCTCGGGCTCGCGCTGCACGGGCGTCGTGCACAGGTTGCCATACGGCGTGCGCGTGACCGGGATCACGGCATCGGCGCCATACAGCTCGATGTAGCGATCGAGGCAGTTGTAGACCGTCGACGTCATCAGCTCGACCGGCGTGCGCCCGGTCGCGAACACGCCCATGATGTTGCGCGCCTTCCAGTGCTTGTCGACGATGCGCCCGTCGGGGCCGATGATCGTCGTCTGCGAAATGATGTGGCCGGGCCAGTCGCGGTCGTTGACGTACGAGCCGAACACGATCCAGCACTGGTACTTCTTCGCGAGCCGCCCGATCGCTTCGGTTTCCTCGCCCGGGGTCTCGACCGCAAGCCGATTGACGTCCTTGCGACTCCAGTCGTAGCGAAATCCCGTGATCGGAAACTCGTGGAAGAACAGGATGTCCGACGGCGGATTCCACTCCTGCGCGTTCTCGATCAGCATCAGCATGTGATCGAGGTTTTCCTTCTTCATCGGCCCGGGGTTCGCCGCGTCGACCGGGCGCACGCGCGACTGCACGACGCCGAGCCGCACGACATCCTTGGCGAGCGGCACCGTCGTGTAGCTGCCGTCGCTGCGCACGTCGATGTCGTTCGAGCCCTTGCCCATTGCGGCCGGCGCCGGCGCGCTCGCGCCCAGCGCCGCGGCGCCCAGCAGCGCCGTCGACAGGAAGCCGCGGCGCGACAGCTCTTCGGTCAGCGTCGTCGTGCCATCGGGCGTGCGGATGCGCGGCTTCTTCATGGCGGTGCCCTCAGTCGTTGAACATCTTCCACAGCGTCTTGCGGGCCGGGTCGTAGGCCGCATACGTCTTGCCGATCGTCGCCGGATCGCCGAGCGCCGCGACGCTGAGCGCCGCGAGGTCGAGGCGCGAGATGTAGCTGAACGCCTCGGGATCGGCGGCGAGGAAGGCCTGGCCGGTGGCGCTGCCGTCGCTGAGCCCGCCGGGCCGGATGATCGTGTAGTCGAGGCCGCTCGCCTTCAGGTGGTCCTCGGCGCGGGTCTTCAGCTGGATCACCTCGGCCAGCGCGCGTCGTGCCGGCAGCGGTGCGGCGTCGAACGAATCACCCGCCCCGATCACGGTGATGAATACCACGCGGCGAACGCCGTTGCGCTTCGCAGCCTCGAAGACATTGCGGTTGCCGTCGAAGTCCGGTCGGTTCGCCTGGTCGCCGCGGGTCGTGCCCAGCGTCGAGATCACCGCGGCGAAGCTGTCGCTGGCCACCGCATCGTTGACCTCGGCCGCGTTCAGCGCGTTGGCCGGGACGACGCGCACGCCGAGCTTGTCGAGCTCGCGGGTGTCGGAGGAACTGCGCGCCGCGACGACCACGGTCTCGCCGCGCCGGCGCAGCTCCCGGACGATCTCGAGCCCGGTGGCGCGGGTGCCGCCGAACACCAGGATCGGGCCGCCGGGCGACTGGTAGGCGGCAGGCGTCAGCACGTTGGTGGGGGTGTGGAACGACCCGCTGAGCACGAACACATAGGCCACGACCAGCAGCACGAGCGCCGCGACCAGGTAGCCGAGATAGATCAGGAAGCGCATGCGGATCTCCGGCTGGAATGCCTGGGGCAATGTTGCCACAGCGCGCCCCGGGGCGGACCAGCGCGCTAACATGGCAGTGACCGCGAACTGGACACGGGAGCCTGGCATGGCGACTTCTCGCAGGGGTCTACTGGGTGCGCTCGCGCTGACGCTGTGCAGCGGCGCGACGGACATCGTCACCGCAGCGCCGCCCGGCGCAGCGCCATCGGGCCACAGTGAGGCCGCATACGCCGGCTACGCCGGCCGACGCTGGAGCACGGACTATGGCGTGGGCCGCGGCAGCTGCGCGCGCGACCGGGTGCTCGTGCACGCGAGCGGCGCGGGCAACGACCTCGTGGCGCGCCACCAGGAGCACCTGCGCAACCGCACGGTCGGCATCATCGGCGCGGAATCCTCGGCGCTGCTGCTGTCGACGCGATTGCCGCGCACGGTCAGCCGGCTCGATGCGCGCGACCGGGCCTGCCTGAGCCAGGTGCTGGAATTCGGCACGCCGGGCCGGGATGTCAGCTGGGACAGCCGTGAAGCGGGCGTGCGCTATGTGGCCACGCTGCGCGACGAGCCGTTGCCGGCCGCGCAGAGTCGATGCCGCGTGCTGCTGCTCGCGCGACTGCCGGTCACGGCGCCAGCGGCGACGCCGTTGGCATCAAGACGCGACGTCGAGCGCTTCGTGGCCTGCGACACGGGCGGCGGCGCCTGGGCGTTTCGCTGACGACTCGCGCCACGCCGCGAGTGCCGCGGCTTCGCGCTCGGCGCTGATCCCGGCCTTCAACGTTTCGCGCTGCGCTGCGGGTCGCGCCAGGTGCCAGGCGAGGGTGTCGTCGACCGTGGCGCGCATCGGGCGCACCTCGAGGCCGGCGGCGAGTGCGCGGCGCACGGGCGTGGCGGCGAACGCCGCTTCGCCGTCGCGACTCGCTGACCAGACCGGCAGGTCGCTCCAGCCTTCGATCTTCTGCGCGTCGAGGAACTCGAGCGGCAGCCACACGGGTTGCGGCGGCGTTGCCGGCTGCGCGAGACGCCGCGCGGCACGCACGCTCGCAGCGACGACGTCGCCGATCGTGAACTGGCCGGGCGCCGACACCAGGTTGAACACGCCCATCGTGCGCTGCTCGATGCAGCGCAACGTGAATGCGGCAAGATCGCGGGCGTCGATGACCTGGATCGGCTCGCGCGGTCCGACCGGCGCGATGAATTCGCCGCCGCGCGCCGCACGCGCCGGCCAGTAGGTGAAGCGGTCCGTGTTGTCGTCGGGGCCGACGATCAGGCCGGGTCGCAGGATCGTGCTGCGCCCCGGGAACGCGCGTTCGGCAGCCTGCTCGCACAGCGCCTTCAGCGGTCCATACGTCGCGCCATCGACCTTTTCGACGGTCTCGTCCTCGAGCTTGCCGACGGCGGAGTCCTCGCCGCGCGGTACGCTGAAATCGGGGTAGACCGAGATGCTCGACACGAACACGTACTGCTGCACGCGCGGCGCCAGCAGCTCGGCGGTGAGCCGCACGTGGCGGGGCACGTAACCCGAGTTGTCGATGACCGCATCCCATTCGCCGCCCGCGAGCGCATCGAGCTGCCCGTTGCGATCGCCATTCAACTGCCGCACGGTCGGGAACAGTCCCTGGCCACTGCGACCGCGTGTGAAGTGCGTGACCTCGTGGCCGCGCGCGAGCGCGAGTCGGGTCATGTGGATGCCGATGAAGCGCGTGCCACCCAGCATCAGGATCCGCAGCGGCCGGGCCGCGCGCGACCTTGCCAGCGCGTCGGTTGCGCCGAAACCCATCGTGGCCGCGGCGACACTCGCGCCCGCGGCTGCCAGGAACTGCCGGCGGCGCAACATCAGCGTGCTCCCGGCGGCGCGTACTGTTCGACCCAGTCGCGCACGGTGCGATACCAGAACAGCGAGTTCTGCGGCTTCAGGATCCAGTGGTTCTCGTCGGTGAAGTACAGGTACTTCGACGGTACGCCGCGTTTCTGCAGCGTGTTGAACAGTTCGATGCCGTGGTTGACCGGCACCCGCAGGTCGAGCTGGCCGTGGATCACGAGCGTCGGCGTGTTGAAGTTGCCGGCGCTGGTGTGCGGCGAGTAGCGCGCGAATTCCTCGGGCTTCTCCCAGAATTCGAAGAAGCGGTCCTGCTCGGCGCCGTAGTCGGCGGCGATCTGGGTGAAGTTGTTGTAGACGGCCGCGTGCGCCACCAGGGCCTTGAAAGGATGCGGACGGCCGAGCAGCGTGCTCGCGAGGAAGCCGCCATAGCTTGCGCCCGCCGCGACCATCCGCTCGCGGTCGATCCAGGGCTGCGCGCGCAGCCAGTCCGCAGCCTTGATCGTGTCTTCGTAGGGCATCGAGATCCGATCCGGGTTGATCGAATCGGCAAACGCCTGGCCGAAGCCGCTCGAGCCATGGAAGTTGTGCCAGGTCACGACGTAGCCCCAGCTCGCGAACACCTGCGCATTCCAGCGCCACTGCACGGCATCCTGGATGCCGTTGTGCGGGCCGCCATGCAGCAGCATCAGGGCCGGATACTTCTTCGACGGATCGAAGTCGGGCGGGTAGATGACCCACATCTGGATGTCGGCATCGCGCGAGCCCTTGTAGGTCACGCTGTCGACCTTGCCGAGCGCGAGTCCGGCGAGCGTCGCGTCGTTGAAGGTGGACAGCTTGGTCCAGTCGCCATTGCGCAGGTCGAGCTTCACGAGCGTCGGCGGATCGCTGAAGGTCTGTCGCAGCGCGACCGCGACCGGGTTCGCGCCGCTGCGCGCGAACGCCACGCCGCTGAAGCTGCCCGCGGCCGTGATGGCGCGCGGTGCGCGGCCGTTGAGGTCGAAGCGATACACGCGGTTGGTCGCGGCATCGTCGATCTCGGCGATCATGCCGCGCGAGTCCGGCAGCCAGCTGACGCTGCCAACGCTGCGATCCCAGTCGCCGCTCAGGTCGCGCTGCGTGCCGCTGGCGCGATCGAGCAGCATGAGTCGGCCACGATCCGCGTAGAAGCCGTAAATCCGCTGCTGCGAGAAGGCCAGCCAGCGGCCGTCCGGGCTGTAGGCCGGCGAGCCGTCGTCGGCCGGGTTGTTCGCCGTGACCACAGTCGGCGGCTTGCAGCCGCAGGTCGCGAGCGTGATGACGTCGTAGTTGCCGCGGATGCCGCTGCGGTCGGTGTTCGCCGCGAACGCGACCTCGAGGCCATCGGGGGAAATGTCGTAGGAGCTCGCGCTGTATTCCTGTTTCGACAGGTGATACCCGGACTGGCGCGTGATCGCGGCCGGTTCACCGCCCTCGATCGCGATCGAAAACAGGTGCGGCTCGCGGTCGTCGAGGTAGTGATCCCAGTAGGCGATCGGTGCGCGCGTCCACAGCTTGCCGCTCATCTTGGACTCGGCGCGTTCCTTGACGCGCTTGCCCTGGTCGTCCCAGTTGACGAGATCGGTCCAGATTTCCGACACGAACGCGATGCGGCGGCTGTCGGCGAACCATTTCGGCGCGCCCGCGCCGGTCGGCACATTCGTCACGCGGCGGGCTTCGCCGCCATCGACGGGGATCACGTAGATCTGGTTCGCTTCGTCCTTGCTGCGCTTCGAGACGAATGCCACCCACTTGCCGTCCGGGCTGAATGCCGGCGTCGTGTCCGAGGCCTCATCGGCGGTCAGCGGCCGGCCCGCGCCGCCCGCGGTCGGGAACAGCCACAGGTCCGTGTAGCCCTTGTTCTCCTTGATGTCGAAGCGCGTGACGGCCACGACGGCACGAGTGCCGTCCGGCGAGATCGCTGGCGACGCGAGGCGCTGCAGCGTCCACATCGTCTCGGCCGACAGCGTGGCGCTGGCCGCCTGCGCGGGCAGCGACGCGATCGGCAGCAGTGCGGCGAGCAGCAGGGTGAGGTGCGCGCGCGGCGCGCGGGGACGGCGGACCGTGCTGGCAATGGCAGTCATGCGAGGCTCCGTTAGGTTCAGCTGCGTCGCAGCGTGCGGCGCAGCGCATCGAGCAGGATATCGGTTTCGGCGCGCGTGCCGATCGAGATCCGGCACCAGTCATTATAAGGGTCGAACGGCCGCCCGACTTCGATCTGCTGTTCGCGCATCAGCGCGGCGAACTGCGGCAGCGGCATGCCGACGTGCACGAACACGAAGTTGCCTTCCGGGCGCGCATAGCGGACGCCGAGTTCGTCGCACAGCGCACAGACGCGGGTGCGGTCCGCGAGCAAGGCAGTACGCGTGCGCGAGAGGAACTCGTGGTCACCGAGGCTCGCGGTCGCGGCGGCCAGTCCCAGCGTGTTGGGCGTGGCCATCTGCAGTCGCCGCAGCTTTTGCGCGATGTCTTCGCGGGCGAGCGCGTAGCCGATCCGCAGCCCGGCCATGCCGTGGATCTTCGAGAACGTGCGCAGCACGACGACGGCGGCACCGTCGCGCACCAGCGGCAGCATCGAGGCCGTCGCGCCCGGGTCGGCCAGCTCCAGGTAGGCTTCGTCGACGACGACCAGGCTGCGCGCGGCTGCATCGACGCAGGTCTCGCGCAAGGCATCCGCGGCGACCGCGGTGCCGGTCGGGTTGTTCGGGTTGCACAGGTACAGCAGCGAGGTGCCCGATTGCGTGGCGGCGCGCAGCGCGCCGAGGTCGTGGCGCAGGTCGGCATCGAGCGGCACGCGTTCGACATGGGCGCCGAGCTTCTCGGCGAAGCTCATCAGCTGGTTGAACGTGGGCCAGGCGCAGACGATGCGCCCGTTCTGGCACCAGCCGAGCGCGAGCATGTGCAGCAGTTCGCCCGAGCCGCTGCCGAGCACGATCTGGCTGGGCTTGACGCCTTCGTGCCGGGCAATGGCCTCGGTCAGTTCACGCATCTGCCGCATGCCGTAGCGGCTGCCTTCGTCGACGTGCGCGAGCAGCGCGGCGCGCGCTGCCGGTCCCGGGCCCCAGGGATTCTCGTTGGCGGACAGCCGCAGCGGCCGCAGCGTGCCTGCCTCGCGCGCGCGCAGCAGCGGCGCCTGCGCCAGCGCCGCGAGGCCGACGCTCGCCGCCAGCAGTGAACGGCGATCGATCCTGCCGGGTTGGGTGCTCATGGTTCCGAGCCTAGGCCGCGCGCGCGGGAGGGTCAAACCCGCTTTCTTGACAGCGGGGTGCGCGCCCCTGACGCTAGCCGGATCACCCGCCGCAGGCTCTCGATGCACGACCGAACCCCCGCCGACGCTGCGCCCGACGACGCGCCTTATCCGTCGCGGTTGTATGCGTGGTACGTGGTCGTGCTGCTGACGATCGCGTACGCGATCTCGTTGCTCGATCGGTGGATCCTGTCACTGCTGGTCGGACCGGTGAAGGCGCACTTCGGCGTCAGCGACACGCAGATGGGCCTGCTGATGGGCTTCTGGTTCGCTGTGTTCTACGTGACGATGGGGCTGCCGTTCGGCTGGCTCGCCGATCGGCGCGATCGCCGCCGCATCATCGCGCTGGCGATGGGCTTCTGGTGCACGATGACCGTGTTCTGCGGCCTGGCGCGGAATTTCGGGCAACTGGTCGTGGCCCGGCTCGGCATCGGGCTCGGCGAAGCGGCACTGACGCCCGCCGCGAACTCCATGATCGCCGACCTGTTCCCGCGCGCGCAGCAGAATCGCGCGATCACGTTCTTCAACATGGGCATCTCGATGGGCATGGGCATTGCCTATCTGATCGGCGGCGCGATCGTCGCGTGGATGGCGCTGCAGCCGCCGCTGTCGCTGCCGCTCGTCGGACAGCTCGAGACCTGGCAGGTCGTGTTCATCGCGGCAGGCCTGCCGGGCCTGCTGATCGCGTTGCTGATCGCCTGCCTGCGCGAACCGCTGCGGCGCGAACGGTTGAACGCCGGCGATCAGCCCACGGTGCGCGACTGCATCGCCTATCTGCGCGCGAACGCCGGCGCCTACCGCCCGCTGTTCATCGGCATGGCGGCGTCGCCGCTGATCGGCTACGCGTGGAACTGGTTGCCGACGCTGTTCGATCGCGCCTGGGGCTGGAACATCGCGCAGTTCACGGGCATCTACGGCTGGATACTGCTGGTTTTCGGGCCCGCCGGTGCGCTGACTGGCGGCTGGCTAGCCACGCGCTGGTACCGCGCCGGCCGCAAGGACGCGCCTTACAACGCCGCGCTGCTCGGGCTCGTCGTCATGACGCTGGTGGCCGCGCTGCTGCCGCTCGCGCCGTCGCCGGAGGTGGCGATGTGGCTCTTGATCCCCGGCACCTGGGCAGGCGCGCTGAATGCCGCCGCCGGTGCCGCGTCGGCGGTGTTCATGACGCCTGGCGAGTACCGCGCGCAGGTGTCATCGATCTACGTGCTGACCATCAATGGCATCGGCTTGCTGGTCGGGCCCAGCGTGGTCGGCTGGCTCAACGACCAGGTCTTCACGTCGCCGGACGGAGTACGCTATTCGCTGGTGGCCGTCGCGGCCGTGGGTGCCGCCGGGCTGACTCTCTACTTCGCGACCGGTCGGCGCGCCTACGCCGAATCCGTCGCGCGACTCGAAGCCGCGCAGCAGCGGCAAGGAAAGGCTGCATGAGTTCCCCAGTCGATGCCGCCGGCATCGTCGTCGCAGCAGCCCGCGGGCCGCGGGCGCTGGCCATCGATGCCGCGCGTGACTTCATGGATGCGATGGAACGCGGCGACCTGGCCGCGGCGACGGCGCTGTGCGCGCCGCGCTTCACGTTGCTCGCGCCGGGCGGCCTGCGCTGCAACACGCTGGCCGAGTTCGCCGAGTTCGGGCGCGGCCGCTACCGCGAGATCCGCAAGGTCGAGCGCGAGTTCGATGCCTGCGAGTCCGCTGCTGGTATCGTGATCTATGCGCATGGCGTCATGAACGGGCGCTGGCTCGACGGCAGCGCGTTTGCCGGCCTGCGCTATGTCGATCGCTTCCTGATCGTCGACGGGCGCGTGCTCGAGTTGCAGATTCTCAACGAACTCGGCGAGCATCGGCCGCGCTGAGCGAGGCGCCTGACGCGCCCGCGGCGCCGTCACCGCGCCGCCATCCAGATGTCACGGGCTTGAAAAGCAGGGTCAGCACCATGGCGCTTCCGAACAGGAAGGCCACGGGGAGTGACCATGCGCACCAGGAACATCGACCAGTCCGCCGCCAAGCGCGGCGACAGCCACCCAACCCGATCGCGCGTCGCTGCCAGCGCCGCCGTGCTGCTCTGCGGCGCCGCGCTGCCCGCGTTCGCCGCCGATGATGCGTCCGACAGCGCCGCGGCGGACAGCGCCGCGGCGGATCAGATCCTGCAGGAGGTCGTGGTGTTCGGGCGCGGCGAAACGCGCCAGCTGCAGGGTATCGACGCGGCCCAGATCGAGTACCTGCCGGCCGGCACCAGCCCGCTGAAGGCGATCGAGAAGCTGCCCGGCGTGAACTTCCAGAGCGCCGATCCCTTCGGTTCCTACGAGTGGTCGACGCGCATCGTCGTGCGCGGCTTCAACCAGAACCAGCTCGGTTTCACGCTCGATGGCGTGCCGCTCGGCGACATGTCCTATGGCAACCACAACGGCCTGCACGTCAGCCGCGCGGTGCCGACCGAGAACGTCGGCCGCGTGCTGCTGTCGCAGGGCGCCGGTGCGCTCGCGACGGCGTCGAGCAACAACCTCGGCGGCACGATCGAGTTCTATTCGATCGATCCGTCGCGTGAGTTCGACGGCCAGCTCGAACTGACGGGCGGCAGCGATTCGACGCGCCGCGTGTTCGGCCGCATCGAATCGGGCGAGATCGGTGCCACGGGCACGCGCTTCTACATCTCCGCGACGGATGGCCTGACCGAGAAGTGGAAAGGCGCCGGCGACCAGGAGCAGCGCATGGCAAACCTGAAGGTCGTCCAGCCGATCGGCGAGGCGACGCTGACGGGCTACTACAACTGGTCCGATCGCGCCGAGGCGGATTACCAGGATCTGTCGTTCGCGATCCTCAACCGGCGTGGCAGCGACTGGGACAACTACTTCCCGAACTACGCGGCTGCGGTCTCGGCGGCCCAGGCATGCGTGGCCGGCGCCTTCAACGTGCCGATCTGCGATGACGCCTACTGGAACGCGTCCGGTCTGCGCGAGGACTCGCTTGGCTACCTCGCGCTCGACCTGCCGGTCGGCGAGGCGCTGAACTTCCGCGTCACCGGCTATCTGCACCGCAACGAGGGCCAGGGTCTCTGGGGCACGCCATACGTGCCGACTCCCGGCGGTGCGCCGTTGTCGGTGCGCACGACGGAATACGACATCGACCGCCGCGGCCTGATCGCGAACGCCGGCTGGACGCTGGGCGCGCACAAGCTCGAGGCCGGCGTCTGGTACGAGGACAACGAGTTCAACCAGGCGCGTCGCTTCTACCCGGAACTCAGCCTGACGGCGCCGACCCAGGATTTCTCGCAGTTCCTGCGCAATCCGCTGCTGACGCAGTGGGAACATGTGTTCGACACCCGCACGCTGCAGTTCCATGTGCAGGACACCTGGCAGGTCAACGACGCGCTGCGGCTGAACTTCGGCTTCAAGTCGATGCAGGTCGAGAACGACGCCTGGACGGTGCAGGCCATGGGCGCGCCGAACTTCAGCGCCGCGATCGAAGCCGATGAAGGCTTCCTGCCGCAGATTGGCTTCGCGTGGACACTGTCGGACACGAACGAAGTGTTCGGCCAGTTCGCGCAGAACGCGCGCGCGTTCGTCAGCGCCAAGACGGCAGGTCCCTTCAGCTCGGGCGCCGCGGCGGCGCCGGGCTTCACGCAGGTGCTCCAGGGCCTGAACCCCGAGACTTCGACGACGTTCGAGCTGGGCTGGCGCTTCCGCGCGACCGCCTTCGAGGGCGTGCTGAGCGCGTACCAGGTCAAGTTCGACGACCGCTTGCTGGCGATCCAGCAGGGCCCGTCCATCCTTGGCAATGCGGCGATCCTCGCCAACGTCGGCAGCGTCACGAGCCAGGGCCTCGAGGCTGCGCTGAGCTGGCGCCCAATGCAGTACCTGACCTGGTTCAACTCCTTTGCCTGGAACGATTCGACCTACGACGACAACTTCACCAGCAACGGCGTCGTCGTGCCGGTGGCTGGCAAGCAGGTCGTCGATGCGCCCAAGGTCATGATCAAGTCGGAACTCGCCTGGGACAACGGCCGGTTCTTCGCGCGCATCGATGGCAACCATGTCGGCAAGCGCTTCTACACCTACCTGAACCAGGGCGGCGTCAATGCGCAGACGCTGTTCAACGGCAGCGTCGGCTACCGCTTCGCGAGCGCCGGCCTGTTCGAAGAACTGACGCTGCAGGGCGCCGTGACCAACATCGCCGACGAGTTCTACATCTCGACCGTGGGCTCCGGTGGCTTCACGAATGCCGATCCCAGCGGCACGGCGCAGACGCTGCTGCGCGGCGCGCCACGCCAGTTCTTCGTCACGCTCAAGGCGAGCTTCTGATGCGGCGGCGCGAGCTGCTCGGTGCAGCCGGCGCCCTCGGCAGCCTGACCGCCCTCGGCCTCACGACCCCCCCCGTGATTGCGGCCGAGGGCGGCGGCGCGGATCCCGTGCCGCGCGCCGCGCCGGTGCGGTCTGGCGCGCGCCGACCGCGGGCAGGCGAGTTGCCGACCCGCATCGCGTTCGGCGCCTGCGCGAAGCAGGACAAGGAGCAGCCGATCTGGGACGCAGTGCTCGCGTACCAGCCTGACCTGTTCATTTTTCTCGGCGACAACGTCTACGGCGACACGCGCGACATGGGCGTGCTGCGCGCAAAGTACGCGCAGCTTGCGGCGAAGCCTGGCTTTCGTGCGCTGTGCGAGCGCAGCCCGATCCTCGCGATCTGGGATGACCACGACTACGGTGAAGACGACGCCGGCGCCGAGTATCCGTTCAAGCGCGAGTCGCAGCAGGTCTTCTGTGACTTCTGGGGGGAGGCCGCGGAGTCGCCCCGCCGCAGCCGCAACGGCATCTACGACGCGGTGCTGCTCGAGGCGCGCGGTCGTCGGCTACAGGTGCTGCTGCCGGACCTGCGCTTCAATCGCACGCCGATCCGCACGCTCGACCTCGGCGGCAAGCCCTACAAGAACTGGGCTGACGAACTCAACAAGGCAGGGCAACAGGTCCCCGGGCCGTATGAGCGCAACCCGGATGCCGCCGCGACGATGCTCGGCGAAACGCAGTGGCAGTGGCTGGAGGGCGAACTGGCGCAGCCTGCGGACCTGCGTATCCTCGCGTCGAGCCTGCAGGTCATCGCGGATTTTCCAGGCTGGGAGGCGTGGATCAACTATGCCGATGATCACCAGCGCCTGCTCGAGGCGATCCGTCGCACGCGCGCCAACGGTCTGGTCTGCATCAGCGGCGACACGCACTACGCGGAGCTGTCGCGGCTCGATCGTAACGCGCCGTATCCGCTGTGGGATCTGACCTCGAGCGGCCTGACCGAGGTCTGGCCTGTGACGCCGCCGAACTCGCGCCGGATCGGCGACGTGCTGCGGGCGCGCAATTTCGGTTGCATCGAGATCGACTGGGCGCCGCCCGCGCCGCTGGTCACGCTGCAGATCCGCGACGAGGCCGGTCGGCCCTGGCTGACGCAGCGACTCGATGCCGCCACGCTGCGCGTGGCCTGATTCGCGCCGGTTGACGCGCTAGCCGAGCAGCCAGCTGATCGCGAACACGCCCAGCATCACGAACACCAGCGCGACCTTCGCGAGCGTGCCGACGGCCAGGCCGAGCTAGGTGCCGATGCCGACCCGCGTCGCGACGTCGAGCCGCTGCTGCGCCATGAACTCGCCGATCATGGCGCCGGCAAACGGGCCGAAGATCAGGCCGACGAAGCCGAACGGCAGGGCAGCCAGCGTGCCGATCGCGGCGCCCCACAGCGCGTACCGGCTCGCGCCGACGCGCTGCGCGCCGAGCAGGCTGCCGAGGATGTCTGCGGCGAACGCGAGCGCCGTCAGCACGCCGAGCACGACCAGCGTCGGCCAGCCGATGCGCGTGAAGTCATCGATGGACGCGGCGAGCAGCATGCCGCCGAACACCGCAATGACGCCGGGCACGCCGGGCAGCACGAGCCCGACGAGGCCGATCAGCACCAGCGCCGCAGCGACCAGCCACAACACGACGGGATCGAGCAGCATCTCGGTACCCGATCAGCGGCCCATGTCGGCGAGCGGATCGCGCTTGCGATAGCCCTTCGGCACTTGCAGCAGGGCCGGCGCCACGGCTTCTTCGCGCCAGCTGCGCATCAGCGTTTCCTGGCCGGTCGGTTTGCCGTCCTTGTAGTCGCGCCACAGGATCGGGAAGCCCTTCACGCTGTTCATCGCTTCGGCTTCATCCGAAACGCTGCCGAAACCCTCCATGGCTTCCGCCATCGGCTTCATCATCTCGCTCATGCGCTGCATGAGTCCGAGCATGTCTTCCTTGCCGGGCAGACTGCTGAACGGCACGACGCAGATCTGCGAATCGATGACCTTGCCGCGCGTCAGTTCCCACAGGCGGCAGCTGCGGCCCTCGACTTTCTCGGTGCGGCCAAGGTCGCGCGCCACCAGCGGCGCGGGCGGCGCCTTTGCGCCCGGCATGTTGCCGCCCATCATCTGCTCCATCATCTTGCGCTGTTCTGGCGGCATCTTGGCGAGCTCGGCGCGCATCTGCTGCATCGCGGCGCCCATCTGCCCGGCCAGCGCGGTGACGGTCTTGCGATCCATGGCCGTGTAGCTGCGTTCCTTCGTCTCGACGATATAGAGCGTGTCGTCGCGGAAGATCACGTAGTCGCTGCGCGTGGCGTCCAGCGACTGGTCGAAGCGGGCCATGCCGCCCTGGATGTACATCCGCGTGCCATCGCCGATCTTGCCGGTCTTGGCGTCCCGCTCGACGCTCTCGACGACAACGCCCGCCTGGGCTGCGGAACCCGCGAGCAGGGCCAGTGCGATCAACATCGGTTTCAGCATCATGATTTCGCTCCAGATCGGGATCAGAACTTGTACCTGGCGGTCAGGCCGTAGGTGCGGCGCTCGCCGAGGCCCACGACGTAGGAGTTCGCGAACGTGATCACGAACGAGTTCGCAGCGTACTCCTCGTCGAGCAGGTTGCGCGCCCACAGCGCGACCTCCCAGTGCTCGTTCGACAGGCCGACGCGCAGGTTGGTGATGGTGCGCGGCGCGGTCCAGCCGAGGTTCAAGGCCTCGATGTACTGCTTGCTCTGGTAGTTGATGTCGAGGTTGGTGTAGTGGCTCCAGTCCTCGTTGATGCTGCGACCGTAGCTCAGCAGCAGCGCGCCCGAGATCTTCGACTGGCGCTCGAGGCTGTTGCCGTCGATGCTGCCGTCGGCGTTGCACAGCACGCCGTCGCAGCGGATGTTGCCGAGCGGCGGGTTGTCGCGCGTCGGCGTGCCGACGGGCGGGATCGCATTCGCGCCGAAGAGCTTCGCGTCCTGGTACTTCGGGTCGTTGAAGGCGAGCGCCAGCGTGGCGTTGAAGTGTGGCGTGAAAATGTAACCCAGCTCGAGTTCGACGCCCCTGGATTCGGCCCCGCCGATGTTCGAGATGACGGCCGGGTCCTGGGGCGTCAGCGGTCGCAGCACCGCGTTGTCCGTGAACTGCGGCGTCGAGGCCTGCAGGTCTTCCCAGTCGATGGTGTAGATCGCGGCGTTCAGGCGCAGCCGGCCATCGAGCCAGTCGCTCTTGATGCCGAGTTCGATCGTGGTGTTGGTTTCGGCGTCGAATTCGCCCTGGTTCAGGAACAGCGGGTAGCGGGCGACGTTGAAGCCGCCGGTCTTCTCGCCCTTGGCGGCCGACAGGTAGGTCAGCACGCCGGCCCTGGGCTTGAAGTTCACGGACGCGCGCCACGTGAACGGCTGGTAATCCTGCTGCTGGTAGGCGGCGCCCGCGGTGAACGCGCCGCCCGTCGCGTTGGTGATGCGGAAGATCTCCTTGTCCTCATCGCCATAGCGGGCTTCGGCGGCCACCGACCAGGCGTCGCTGAAGCGGTAGTCGGCGAGCGCGAACACATTGCGGATCCGGTCCGCGAATCGAACCTTGTTCAGGTTGTTGGTGGCGAGCGTGTTGAAGATCGGCGTCAGGCTCAGCGGCGGGACGCGACCGGTGAACGCGGTCTGCTCTTCATCGACGTCCGAGTAATACAGGCCCGCCATCCAGCTGAAGGCCGAATCGGCCGTCGACTGCAGCCGCAGTTCATGCGAGGTCGAGCGCAGCGTGCCGTTCGGGCGCGAGTCGATCGTGTTGCAGTTCGTGAGTCCGGTGGGGCAGGGCGAGAACGCGAGCGTGTTGTTGCCGACGACGGCGTTGCGGTCATTCGGGCCGCCGCCGAGGCCGAAGTACTCGTTGCGACCGAACAGATAGAACAGTTCGATGTCTGCGCCGAGGGCCCAGTTCATCGAGGCCGTGGTGATCTCGCTGTCCGCCTGCAGTCCAAGCTGGCGCGGGTCGACGACGACGCCCGGTGGGCGGTTGTCCATCGGGTTGGCCGGCGGCGCGAGCGGCAGCTCGCCGCACCAGACCTGGTTGCCGGTGACCGCAGGCGCGCCCGGCGGGAAGGCGGGCGCGGCGGTGCGGGGCAGGCAGTTCAGGTCGTTGAAATTCTGGATGCCGTTCAGCACCGACAGGAAGCCCTGGATCGTGTAGTTGCCGTTGGGCTCGCGTGAGATGTCCGATTTGAAGTAGCCGAGGTTCACTTCGACGCCCTCGGTCGGCCTGATCGTCAGCCCGGCCGTGACCGTCTCCGTGTCCCAGCCACCGACATTGCCGCGGCTGCCGGGGCTCGTGCCCTGCGCCGCGAGCGGATGGTTGTTGTCCCAGGTGCCATCGGATTCGGTCTGGCCGTAGGACAGCTTGAAGAACACGCGATCCGGCGACAGCGGGCCGCTGACGAACGCGTTGACGTCGCGCCGGTCGTCCGAGCCGACCGTTGCGCCGACTTCAGCGCGCCAGTCGGCCGACGGCTTGCGCGAGATGTAGTTGATCGCGCCGGCGAACGCGTTGCGGCCGTACAGCGCGCTCTGCGGTCCCTTCAGCACTTCGACACGCTCGATGTCGAAGACGCCGATGTCCTGCAGCGCCTGGTTCTGCAGATAGACGCCGTCGTAGAACACGGCGACGTTCGGGATGCGGTTGGTCAACTGCGTCGGCGCAAGGCCGCGGATCACGGCCGCGCCGGCCTGGCCGGCGCTGGCATAGCCTTCGTAGTTGAGGCCGGGCGTGCGCAGCGCGATGTCGCCCAAGCCCTGGATGTTCGCGCGCTCGATCTGCTCGGCGGTCAGCGCATTGACGACGAACGGGATGTCCTGCACCGACTCTTCGCGCTTGCGCGCCGTCACGGTGATCTCGTCGAGCGTTGCGGCACTGGTGGTGTCCTGCTCCTGTGCCTGCGCGGGCGGCACAAGCCCCGTCACGGCCGCGGCGGCGGCGAGCGTGATCCAGCGTCGAGTCATCGCGATTCTCCCTATGATGGTGTGTCGGCGCCCCAGCCGACCGTCCCGGTTGTACGCGACGCGAACTGACGTGGTCAAGGCGCGGCCCAGCGTTGCGATGCGGCAACGCAGACAGCGTCAGGCGGGCTGCGCGCTGCGAAACTCGGCGAGGCCGCTGGTCAGTGAATCGTACACGCGCTGTGCGTCGCCGCCGATGCGCTCGACGAGGCGCCGATGCGACGGCCATGCCGCCTCGCGCCAGGCGGCGCGCTGCTCCGCGTTCGGGCGGTACACGGTGACGCCCTTGGACGGCAGCACTACTTCGAGCGCCGCAACCGAAGCGCGCGCGCGGCGTCGCGCGTGTGCCGAGCCGCCGAAGCCGTTCTCGACGACCCGTTGCGCTTCGGCATCGAGGCTTGCGAACCAGGCGCCGTTCGCCAGCATCACGCCCATGTCGTAGCTGTGCTGGGTCAAGACGAAGTGCGGCGCTTCGGTCGAGATGCCGGACAGCGTGTACATCGTGACGCTGGTGACGCCGCCTTCGATCAGGCCGGTCTGCAGGCTGGGCACGACTTCAGAGAACGGCAGCGTGATCGTGTCGGCGCCCACTTCGGCGATGAACGCCTGCGACGCCAGCGAGGACGACGCGCGGATGCGCCGCCCGCGCAGCTCCGACGGCAGCGTCAGCGACCGTTGGCCGTACAGATTGACCCAGCCGATGTCCGTCCACTGCATCAGGTGCAGGCCCTTGGCCGCAAACAGTTCGCGAAACAGCGGCGTCATGTAGCGATCCATGACGAAGTCGACTTCCGCTTCGGTGTCGAACAGGAACGGCGACGACAGCAGCGCGATCTCCGGCACGAGGATCGCGAGGCCAGCGAACTAGCCGCCCGCGACCTGCAACCGCCCGCGGCGCAGCATCGACAGCATCTGCTCCTCGGGTCCGGTCTCGCCGCGGATCAGCAGCCGCACGTCGAAATCGCGGCGCTGCTGCTCGACCCGCTGTTCGAATTCGAGCCACAGGGCCTCGTCCACCGACTTCGGCAGCGAGAAACCGCTGGCATAGATCACGCTGCGGCCGTCGCCGACGCGCTGTGAGCAGGCGCCCGCGGCCAGCGCCAGCGAGGCGCCCGCGCCGGCGCGCAGGAAGGCGCGACGTCCGAAACTGCGATTCTGATGCATTGACGCTCCGTGCGAGCGGCGACTATAACCGCTGCCCATGAACGACTCACGCCTCGACCGCTACTCCGCCCTCGCCCTGCAGATCGACTGCGACGGCGTGCACTCCGACCGCGACCCCGCGAGCGCGCGCCAGCGCATCCGCGCCTCGCTTGCCCGCATCGATACGGCCATCGGCGGCGCGAAGCGCTGGATCGGGGCGGATCTGAAGCTCGTGGTGCTGCCGGAATACGTGCTGACCGGCCCGCCCTGGGGCGAAGCCATCCAGGAATGGGCTGAAAAGGCCGCTCTGGCACCCGGCGGCGCCGAATACGACGCGCTCGCCGCCATCGCGCAGAAACATGCGATCTACCTCGCTGGCAACGGCTACGAGACCGACAGCCACTTTCCGGGCCTTTATTTCCAGGCCAGCTGGATCTTCGCGCCGAACGGCGACCGGGTGCTGACCTACCGCCGCCTGATCTCGATGTTCGCGCCGACCCCGCACGACGTCTGGGATCGCTACCTCGAGATCTACGGCCTCGACGGCGTGTTCCCGGTCGCCGATACGCCGATCGGCCGGCTCGCCGCCATCGCATCCGAGGAGATCCTCTACCCGGAGATCGCCCGCTGCCATGCGGTCCGCGGCGCCGAGGTGTTCATGCACTCGAGCAGCGAGGTCGCGTCGCCGAAGCTGACGATCAAGCAGATCGCGCGCCGGGCGCGCGCGCTCGAGAACCTGGCCTATGTGGTGTCGGCCAACAATGCCGCGCTGCACGGCATCGACGTGCCGCCGGACTCGAGCAGCGGCTTCTCCGACATCATCGATTACCAGGGCAACCAGATGATCGTGGCCGGCGCGGGCCAGTCGTCGGTGGCGAACACGACGCTGGACATGGCCGCGCTGCGCGCCTGGCGCCGCCGCCCCGGCATGAGCAACCTGCTGTCGCGGCAGGCGCTAGACCTGTACGCCGACACCTATGCCACGGCCGACATCCGCCGCCGTAACGGACTGCTCGAGGGCGGCCGCGTCGTGATTCCGGAACGCAGCTATTTCCAGCAGCGCCAGGCCGAAGTGCTGGGCCGGATGCGCGAGCGCGGGCTGATCCTCTGACGCCGTCATCTGCAGCGCCAACGGGTGCGCCGTTGGCGGGTCGCGACTACGCGGTCGAAGGGCTGGGCCGCGGCGTGCACCTGTTCCGGTGGCAGCGCGGCTTCTACCTGAGCACGTTCGTGGTCGGCGATCGCGGCGTCACCGCGATCGATCCGATCGACGACGCAGCGGCGGCTGCGTACCGGGCGGCGATTGCATCCGTCACCGACAAGCCGCTGCGGCGCATCGTCTACTCCCACGACCACCGCGACCATATCTGCGGCGGTCGCGTGCTTGCGGCAGGCGTCGATTGCGAGGTCTGCGCGCATCCGGCGGCGCGGCAGCGGATCGAGCGGCGCGGAGATGCCGACGTGTTGCCGCCGACGCGCGACCTCGGCGACGGCGCCGTGCTCGCGGATGGCGCCGCGCGCATCGAAGTGCGCGACTTCGGCCCCAATCACTCCGACTCGAACCTGCTGTTCCTGCTGCCGACCGACCGCGGCCGGATGCTGGTCTGGGTCGATGGCGTCGAGCCCGGCGTCGCGCCGTACCGCAACTTGCCGGACACCGACTTCGGCGGTTACCTGCACTCGCTAGAACAGGCTGCGCGCCTCGAGTTCGATTTCGTGGTCGGTGGTCACACCGGTCCGGGCGCGCCGCACTGGGTCGCCGACTACCTCGACTACCTGCAACGCCTGCTGGATGCGACGCGCCGGGTGTTCGCGGCCTCCGGCGGGCAGGTGCCGCGACCGGACGAAGATGGCGTGGCGATGACGGAGCGCGTCCGAGGCGAGGTTGCGCAGGCCGCAGCGAGCGAGCTGCAGTCCCGCTACGGCCACTGGTCGGGCTTCCACCAGTGGGCGCCGCAGACGGCTGACCGTATCCTCAGCTATCTGATCACCGGCAATTAGCAGTCGGCCGACCCGGCCACGACGGAGTTCCCCCATGAAGACGGTCATCCACGAGCGCTTCGGCGCCCCGCGCCACGTGCTGCGCATCATCGACACGCCGGCCGAGCAGCCAGGCGACGGTGAAGTCGTCGTGCGCATGGAAGCCGCCGCGATGCACATCGCCGACCTGCGCACGATCGAAGGCGCCGGCGACTTCCAGTTCCCGCTGCCGCGCACGCCGGGCTTCGAGGGCATCGGTCCCATCGTGCGCGTCGGTGCGAACGTCACGCAGTACAAGGTCGGCGATCGCGTGTTCCCGCCGCTCGCGAGCGGCACGTTCCGCGAGGAAGTGCGCGGCAAGGCGGCCGGCTGCATGCCCGCGCCCGAGGGCGATGCGGTGCAGTTGTCGCTTCTGACCGTGAACGGGCCGACCGCCGAAGTGCTGCTCGAGGATTTCGCCGCGCTTGCGCCGGGTGACTGGCTGATCCAGAACGCCGCGAATTCGAGCTGCGGCCGTTACCTGATCCGCCTCGCGCGCATCAAGGGCGTGCGGACGGTCAATGTCGTGCGGCGCGCCGAGATGGTCGACGAGTTGCGCGAACTCGGCGGCGACGTCGTGCTGGTCGATGGCCCGGACCTGGCCGCGCGGGTGGCCGAGGCCGTGGGCGGCGCGCCGATCAAGGTCGGCATCGACGCGGTGGCCGGCGCGGCGACGCAGCGCATCGCCGAGTGCCTCGCGCCCGGCAGCATGGTCGCGAGCTACGGCTCGATGTCGGGCGAGCCCTGTCACCTCGACTTCTACCTGATGTTCCGCAAGGACATCCGCCTGGTCGGCGTGGCTTTCGTGCGGCAGTTCGAGCGGCGCACGCACGAGGAAGTGCGGCAGATGTATGCGCGTCTCGCGCGGCACATGGCGAGCGGCGAGCTGCGCGCGAAGATCGCGGGTGTTTATCCGCTCGAACGCATCGTCGAGGCCTGCGAGCGCGCCGGCCGCACCGGTGCCGAGCGCGACGGCAAGGTCGTCGTCAGTTTCAGTTGACGAGGATGACCTTGCCGAAGTGCGTGCGCGCATCGACCATCGCGTGCGCGCGCGCGAGCTCGGCCATCGGCAGCACGGTGTCGACGACGGCGGTGTAACGCCCGGCGGCGAACGCCGGCACCGCGACGTCGCGGACCGTCCGCATC
>CAZPJE010000135.1:0-4941 GCA_964586725.1 uncultured Steroidobacteraceae bacterium
CGACGGGCAGCGCAATCACCGCAACGGCGCCAGCCCCAAGACCGTGCTCACCGACGACGGGCCCGTCCGGATCGATGTGCCGCGCGATCGGGCCGGCAGCTTCGAGCCGCAGATCATCGGCAAGCACGAGCGCCGCTTCACAGGCTTCGACCAGAAGATCGTGGCGATGTACGCCCGCGGCATGACGGTGCGCGAGATCCAGGGCTACCTGCAGGAGATGTACGGTACCGAGGTGTCGCCGGAATTCATCAGCAAGGTCACCGACGAGGTGATGTCCGAGGTCGCGGCCTGGTAGAGCCGTCCGCTCGAGGCGATGTACCCGGTGGTCTTCTTCGACGCGCTGCGGGTCAAGATCCGCGACGACGCGGTCGTGCGCAACAAGGCCGTGTATCTCGCGCTGGGCGTGCTGCCCGACGGCAGCCGCGACGTGCTGGGCATCTGGATCGAGCAGACCGAGGGCGCCAAGTTCTGGCTCAAGGTGTTCAATGACCTGAAGACTCGCGGCTGCGGCGACATCCTGATCGCCGTCGTCGACGGCCTCAAAGGGCTGGCCGAGGCGATCGAGGTGGCGTTCCCGGCCACGACGGTGCAGACCTGCATCGTGCATCTGATCCGCAACAGCCTGGACTACGCGAGCTGGAAAGACCGCAAGGCTGTAGCAGCCGCGCTGAGGCCCGTCTACACGGCTGCCAGCGACACCGCTGCGCTGGCCGAGCTCGACGCGTTCGCCGCCGGCCCGTGGGGTGCCAAGTACCCGACGATTGTGCAGTCGTGGCGACGGGCCTGGGAGAACGTGATCCCGTTCTTCGTATTCCCGCCCGAAGTCCGCCGGGTCATCTACACGACCAACGTCATCGAGAGCCTGCACATGCAGCTCAGAAAGATCATCAAGACCCGCGGTCACTTCCCGAACGACGACGCGGCCACCAAGCTGCTTTGGCTGGCGCTGCGCAACGTGATGAGCAAGTCGATAAGATCGACCCGAGAATGGAAGATCGCGATGAATCAGTTCGCCATCCTGTACGGCTGTCAAGCGACACGCAGAACTGACCCCCTGTCAGGGTTGAACGGGTTGTTGGGTTTGCGCAGCGGCCTGCTGCAGCAGGCCGCTGCGCCGCTTGGCGCGCAGCCGGTAGCTGTCGCCGCGGATGGTGATCACGTGGCTGTGGTGCAGCAGTCGGTCGAGGATCGCGGTGGCCACCACCGGATCGCCGAACACGGTGCCCCATTCGCTCACCGCCCGGTTGCTGGTCAGCAGCATCGCGCCACGCTCGTAGCGCTTCGAGACCAGCGTAAAGAACAGGTGCGCGGCGTGGGGCTCGAACGGCAGGTAGCCCAGCTCATCCACGATCAGCAGCTTGGGCTTGGTGTACTGGGTCAGTCGCTCCTCGAGCCGGCCCTCGAGATGGGCCTTGCTGAGCGCCGTCACCAGCGCGGTCGCCGAGGTGAACAGCGTCGAGTAGCCGCGGTCGATCGCCTCGCGCCCGAGCGCCACCGCCAGGTGCGTCTTGCCCACCCCGGGCGGCCCCAGCAGCAGCAGCGCATCGCCGCTGGCGATCCAGCGCCCCAGCGCGAGCTCCCTGATCGCTCGCGCATCCACCGAGGGCTGCGCCTGGAAGTCGAACCCCTCGAGCGTGCGGGCGTAGGGTAACTTCGCGATCGATCCGGCCATCTGGATGCGCCGCTCGTCCTTGCGGGCGATCTCGGTGGCGCACAGCAGCGTCACCGTCTGGCGCAGCGTCAGCTCCCGGCGCGCCGCCTCGTCGAGCAGCTCGTCGAGCCGGTCGCGGATCGCCGTGAGCTTCAGGCGCGTCAGCATCCGGGGCAGCGCCTCCAGCTCGACCTCGGTCACCGCGCCGCTCACCATGCACCTCCGGCGGCGCGCTCGTACTCGGTGAGCGAGCGCATCAGCTCGCTCGCCGGGCTCGGCGCCGGCGTCGCCGTGGCGCCCGCCAACTCGCGCGGCGCCAGCGGCATCGCCCCGACCACGCCGAGCAGATGGGCGCGCTCGATCGAGGCGCCCCGACGCCCGGCGAGCTGCCCGTGGCGGGCCACCTCGCCCCCGGCGTGCAGGATGCGCACCGAGCCGTCGGCGATCGCGACCTGCACCACCTCGCGCATCTGCACGAACGGCGCCCGGTTGCCGATCGGTGCGAGCGCAGCCCGCTCCTCGCGCTCGAAGCGCACCGCGGGCGCCTCGCCCGTGGTGCCGTGGACCCGCAGGTCGGCGATCTCGCGGCTCCAGCGCGCCAGGTGCGCGCGCAGCGCCTCGAACGACTCGAAGCGGCGCCCGGCGATCGCGTTGCGCTTGACGTAGCCCACGCCGCGCTCGTCCTTGCCCTTGGTGCGCGCCCGGAACGGCGCGCACGCCCGCGGCCGCACTCCCCAGTAGCTGCAGAACGCATGCAGCCGAGGGTTGAAGCGCACCTCGCGCGTGACCGCATCGTGCTCGGTCACCAGGGCGCGGGCGTTATCGAGCAGCAACTCGCCGGGCACGCCCCCGAACTGGCGGAACGCCCCCTCGATCCCCAGGAGCCACGCGGCCTGGCGCTCGTGCAGGAACGCCTCGACGTACACCCGCCTCGAATAGCCCAGCGTCGCCACGAACAGGTGCACCCGCGTGGGCGCCGCCACGTCCAGGTCCGCCAGCGCAAGGCGCACCTCGCCGAAGTCGATCTGCAGCTGCTTGCCCGGCGCCGTCTCGAAGCGCACGGTCGCCACCGCCTCGGCCCGCAGCGCCCGGCGCAACGGCTCGACGGCACGCTGCACGCTGCGCAGCCCGATCCGGATGCCGTGCTCGGCGTCGAGCTCCTGGCGGATCACGTCGGCGTTGCCGCGGTGGCGCTCGAAGCGCTCGGCAAGCCACGACTCCAGGCCCTGCAGCCGGCTCGCCCGGCTCGGGACCTTGTAGGGATCCCAATCGCCCGCCGCCACGTAGCGGCGCACCGTGTTGCGCGCCACGCCCAGCTCCCGGGCGATCCGCTTGATTCCCCACCCCTTGCGATGCAACTCCAGCATCGCCGCCACTTCGTCGGGCGTTCGCATCGGCTCGGTCCCCGGAATCGTTGATTCCGGTCCAGCCTGCCTGACCTGCACACGCTTCTCCATCGACTCGACCTCCTTCTCGCTTGGGCGACAGGGGGGTCAATTCCTCATGTCGCCAGGGGGTCAGTTTCCGATGTCGCCTGACAACGGCGAACGCTTCACCGGATCACGTTCCTGAAGACCGCCTCGCACACAGAATTTCTGACACGTCCCAGCTGTTTTTGATTGCCCAGGTCCCCACCTGCTGCGAACCCGTAAACCAGTTCCCCGACGCACACTAACGTTCTCTGTCGACCGTATTTGCCCGAAGCAAAAGCGAGCCTCGCTCAGCCATACGTTCACCCTCTGCCTGCTGCAAGCCGGCACGAACGGCGCTTGCGAGCGCTCGATCGTCCGTATCTGCAGATCGCTCGAGTAAGTCTGCTACAGCATGCAAATCGCCAAGGACCTGCTGGCGAGTCGTTTCGTTCCTGGAGACAGCTGATCCCGCCTCGACACGACGATCCCGTCTTTGTGACTTCACTCCGCGGGCAATCATCTGTTGAACCTTCTGGCCCCGCCCAGGCTCACGCTGCAGCCGCACCTGTCGCCGCGTAGCACTTGCATCGAGACCCTGGTCGCGGAGACGTGCGGCAAACCGCTCCCTCCATCGCTGAAGGTCCACCTTCCTGGGGTTCAGCCGAACTCCGGACAATGCGCGGGCCTTTATCGTCAGGTGAACGTGCGGGTGAGGGGAGGGCTCCGGGTCAGGATCCGTGGTCGGCGTGTGCAACGCCATCACGTACTGATACCCACTGAACTCCTCTGCAGCGAATTCCCGTACCGCTCGCTGCAAAGCAATCTCGGGGGTACCAGCCGGCATCGACAGCACCAAGTGAAACGCTTCGCGTCGACGTACGTCTTGCCCGTCGGTCTCATCGCCGCGCCGCTCCTCCGGAATGGGGTAGGCCGACTGCCAGTCAGCTCTGACCTCCGCCAAACCGTCGGGCCCGTTCATCACCTGCCCGTCCTGGTCCTCGAGCTCGATCTGCCCGTCGCGCGAGATGTACGAGAAGTGTGCACGCAGGTGCCCGAACCCGCGCGACGAACCAGATACCTTGACCATGACCTCAGGCGACCGCCTCGCGATCGCCTGGAGCTTCTGGCGCACAGCGGTCGAGCGCTCTTCCCGTGAACCGGTAGTCGATCCGGCGATCCCGTCACCAATCCCGACGCTTCGCGCCCTCAAGCCTCGAGGCGCTGCCGAGCCAAATAAGCGCTCACCGATCGCCAGCAGCGCGTCCTCGTCCGCCGAGATCATCGGCGTACCTCGACCTTCCAACGTTCGATGTTCGACTCGATCAGCCGACGCACCAGGTCGAGGTGCGCGTCGATTCGCTCGGATAGATCCGTAACGAGCTGGCCACGCATCCGCGCCGCTTCAGTCGCGTCGGCGTTCACCGCGCGCACGAACTGGTTGAGGTTCCGACCGATCGCACGCAGCTGATAGCTCGCGTCGGCAATTCGCTGGAGCTCGTCCTCACCCAGCTGCGCGCCGCCAACCAACCGGGCGCGGACGCCGGCGCCGATCCACCGCGCCAGCGTGAAGCCTTCCGCCTGCGCGACCTCGGACGCAGCCGACCACTCGCTCTCGGACAGCCGGACCACGACTCGGCGTCGCCGGACATCGGCCTGGCCGCGTACTTCGCGATAAGGCGCCTGCGCGGCCTCGCTCCGGCGTCGCTGCTCGCCATTGCGAGTCCGAATGCGCTTGCCGTCGCTCACAAAGGTGGCCTCGCCCGGGGAGTTGAGCGAGGCAGAAATCAAACGCCTCAGACCTTCGCTCGGCGAGATCCCGGCATCGGTGCAGGCGGCGACGAACGGATCGCGAAGCGGACCCAGATCGACCGTCGTCGT
>CAZPJE010000136.1:0-2549 GCA_964586725.1 uncultured Steroidobacteraceae bacterium
CCAGCGCTTCGAGCGCGCGCAGCAGGCTGCGGGCCGAGCCCGGCCCGTGATGCCGCACGCCGAACAGATGGACGCCGTCTGTCGCCATGCGTGTCAGAGCAGCTCGCGGCAAGCGCGGTAGAGATCCTTCCAGCCGTCGCGTTCCTTGACGACCGTCTCAAGGTACTCGCGCCAGACGATGCTGTCCTGCGCCGGGTCCTTGACGATCGCGCCGACCAGGCCCGAAGCCACGTCGCTCGCACTCAGGCGCCCATCGCCGAAGTGCGCGGCCAGCGCCATGCCGTTGCTGACGACGCTGATTGCCTCGGCCGTCGACAGCGTGCCGCTCGGCGACTTCAGCTTGGATTTGCCGTCTTCGGTCTTGCCGTCGCGCAGTTCGCGGAACACGGTGACGATGCGGC
The DNA here is from genome assembly GCA_964586725.1 of uncultured Steroidobacteraceae bacterium. Classification (GTDB taxonomy): domain Bacteria; phylum Pseudomonadota; class Gammaproteobacteria; order Steroidobacterales; family Steroidobacteraceae; genus UBA964. The sequence continues at coordinate 402 of CAZPJE010000136.1, forward strand.
GGATCTCGGCGAGCGCGGGCGCTTCGGCCGGCAACTCGAGCGCACGACCGAGCGACTCCACGCGCATCTGCACGATCGAGACCTCTTCTTCGACCGAATCTGGCGTCGGCAGCACGACCGTGTTGAAGCGCCGCTTCAGCGCGCTCGACATCTCGTTGACGCCGCGGTCCTTGTTGTTGGCCGTCGCGATCAGGTTGAAGCCGCGCTGCGCGCGCACTTCGGCGCCGAGCTCCGGGATCGGCAGCATCTTCTCCGACAGGATCGTGATCAGCGTGTCCTGGACGTCGGCCGGCACGCGCGTCAGTTCCTCGAGGCGGGCGATCGTGCCGGACTCCATCGTGTTCAGGATCGGGCTCGGCACCAGCGCTTCGCGTACCGGGCCGCGCGCGAGCAGCAGCGCATAGTTCCAGCCATAGCGGATCGACTCTTCCGCCGTGCCGGCCGTGCCCTGCACCAACATGGTCGAGTTACCGCTGATCGCGGCGGCGAGGTGCTCGCTGACCCAGCTCTTTGCCGTGCCCGGCAGCCCGAGCAGCAACAGCGCGCGATCGGTCGCGAGCGTCGCGACCGCGATCTCCATCAGGCGCTTCTGGCCGACATACTTCGGCGTGATCGGCGTGCCGTCCTCGGCCTTGCCGCCCAGCAGATAAGTGACGACTGCCCAGGGCGACAGCTTCCAGTTCGGCGGCTTCTGGCGCTTGTCGCTCTTGGCGAGCGCGGCGAGTTCGGCGGCGAACTGCTGTTCGGCGGGCTGGCGCTGGACGGATACGGCAGGTGCGGTCACGGCAGCAGTTCCTTCTTCATGGCGTGTCGGAATTCGAGGGTTTCGAGCAGCGCTTCGACGGCGATGCGCCACATGGAATCGGGCGCGAGTGATTCGAGCAGCTCGCGGGCGGGCGCGAGCGCGGCGTCGACATCGGCGCGCAGCGCCCAGTCATTCAGCAGCGTGCGCGGCAGCATCCACTTCTGCGTGTCCTTGCGGATCGCGACGCCCAGCAGCCGCAGCGCTTCGCGCGTCAGATCGGCATCCCAGCGCAACGCGACGCCCGAGATCAGCGCCTGCGCGAGCTGGAAGTCCTTCTTGCCGAGCGAGGTCAGGATCTCATGCAGCAGCGTGAGCTGCAGCGCGGGCGGCGCGGCGGCGACCAGTGCCGCGAGATGCTGCGGGCGCAGCGTGGGGTCGATGCCGTCGTCGCGCTCGAGCCAGTGCTCGCACAGCGCGCGCAGCCAGGGCTCGTCGGGGTGCAGCGTCGCGGCGTCCGACAAGGCGACCAGCAGGTCGTTCGCGTAATCAGTAGCTGCGGCCGCTGCCAGCAGCTCGGCGGGCGTGCAGTCGAACTCGCGGCTCCAGTGTGAGGGCGGCACCACCGCCAGCATCTGCACCAGCCAGAAACTGCGCTCGCCGATCTTGCGCCCGGCCGGGGGCTTGGGCTCGATGCCGTCGCGCTGCGCGGCCTTGTCGGGTGCGGTCGGCAGCTCCACCTCGAGCTTGCGCTTGCGCGCGATGCCGAGGAAGTTCTTGTCGGGGCGTGACAGCGTCAGCAAGGGTTGCAGCCGCGCACGCATGCGTGCCGACAACGCCGAGTCCGGCAGGCGGGCTAGCAGGTCTGCCGCGACGCGTCGCACGGCTTTGCGCTTGTCGTCGAGCGCGCGTTCGAGCAGCGGCTCGTCATCGGTCGAGAGCCCCTGCTGCAGCAGGCGCAGGAAGGCCTCGCGCGCTTCGGGCGGGTCCTGCTCCCAGGTGGATTCGATCCACGAGCGTGACACGGCCGGGTCCGCCACGCGCTGCGCCTGCAGTTCCGCGGCGCGCGCTTCAAGCGACCCCGTCTGCCAGCGCTCTTCCGACGGCGTCGTGACTTGCGCGCCTTGCCAGGCCGGATTCTCGCGCGCGAGCGTTTCGGCCACAGCGTCCAGCAGCGGTGCGCACAGCGCGCGCTCATCGGCGCGCAGCGTATCGAGCGCCGTGGGCAGCCAGTGCACGGGCAGGGTTCGACCGGATGCTGCGGCATGCTGCAACCACTCGATGACGAGCTCGCGGCGTTCGCCTGCGAGCATGCGCGCGAAGCGCCAGCAGGCGACTTCGTGGATCGTGGCGCGTGGCGTGGCTGAAGCCGCAGCGTCTGCGCCCTGCAGCGCACGTTGCGCGGC
>CAZPJE010000137.1:0-1803 GCA_964586725.1 uncultured Steroidobacteraceae bacterium
CGCTGGTCAGGGCCGCAAGCGTGGCGACGACCAGGTTCGGTGGTGCGGCGAGCGCGGCGGCGAGCGGCGCGAAGCTCGGCTGCGACTGCGCCAGCGACTCGGCGTAGCGCACGAACTCGAAGCGCGGATCGACCGCATCGCGAATGACATCCGCGAGGTCGTTGAGGTACAGCGTGGCGATGTGCCGCGCCCGGTCGTCGCTGCCGAGCGCGCCGAAGGCCCACGCGAGCGGATCGCCCCCGCCGCCGCCCGGCGCGGCATAGTTGTCGAGCGCGCTGAAGCGCGGCCCTTCGGGCAGGAAGCCGCGGCTCGCGATGCGATGCGCGAGCGTGCGGTCCTGCCCCTGCAGATAGCGGATCGTCGGGCCGATCGTAGCCGCGTAGCGTGGGTACTCCGCCATGAAGTGCTGCAGCGCGGGCGAACGCTTGCGGGCAGGGACCTTGCGCGCGGCCTCGTGCAGCGCCGCGAGGCCTTGCGTCGACAGCAACTCGAGCACGAGCTCGAGCGCGAGATCGACCTGCGCAGTCGCCACGCCGCGCGAGCGCAGGAAGCCCGTCAGGTAGGCCGTGGAAGGGTACGGCGTGTTGAGCTGCGTCATCGGCGCGATGACGGCGAGCACTTTCAGCGCGAGTTCTGTCATCTCGCGCTAGCGTACCAGCAAGCTCAGTCCGCCTGCGCTGCCACGGCCTCGCGGAATGGGCGCAGCCCGGAGTAGAGCAGTGCGGCGCCACCAATGGCCCCCGCCGTGCCGACGATCGCCAGCGAATCGCCGACCCGCAGGTCGTTGCCGAACAGGTAGTCCGTCAGCAGCGCCGTCAACAGCGGGCCGGCGCCGAGCGCCAGCAGGTTCATGCTGAGCAGGAACAGCGACGACACCTGAGCGCGCAGGGTCGGCGGCGTCATGATCTGCAGCGCCGTGACCGCGGCGCCGAACGCGAACGCCGAGAAGAACAGGAACGGCGCATACAGCGCGACCGCCAGCATCGGATCGCCGACCAGCGGCGCTGCGAGCGCGAACGGCGCAAGCCCGACGCCGCTGACGACCCCGACGCGCAAGGCGGAATCCTGCCAGCCGGCGCGCCGCCACCGGTCCGTGAGCACGCCGCCGAGGATGATCCCGACCGAGCCGAACACCAGCATCACCGAACCCAGCCAGAACGCGGCGCGCGGCGCATCCCAGCCGAAACTGCGAATCAGGTGCGTCGGTGCCCAGGCGAGGGTCGCATTGAACGTGATGCCGAGCAGCGTGAAGCCGAAGATGTGGCTGGCGTAGGCGCGAGCGCGGCTGCGTAGCTGCTGCACGAGATCGGCGATGGTCGGGTGGGCTGTGACCGCCTTGCCCTGCCGCGCGGGTTCGCGCAGCGACAACACCCAGGCGGCCACGAGCAGCCCCGGCAGCCCCGTGACGAAGAACACCACCTGCCACGGATAGACGCTGCCCAGCAGCGGAATTTCGATGCGGGTCGCGTCGCTGACCAGCGCGGCGACGGTGCCGCCGCCGATCAGCGCCAGTCCGGCGCCACCGTAGATGGCGGCCGAATAGACGCCGATCGCGCGACCCAGCTGCCCGGGCCGGAACGAGTCGGCAATGATCGAGTAGGCGGCGGGCGACAGCGCCGCCTCGCCGACGCCGACCCCGATCCGCGCCGCGAACATCTCCCAGAACGAACGCGCGAGGCCGCACAGCGCGTTCATGACGCTCCAGACCGCGACGCCGATGCCAATGATCAGCCGCCGGTCGCGGCGATCGGCAAGGCGCGCGATCGGGATGCCGAGCAGCGAGTAGAAGATCGCGAAGGCGAA
>CAZPJE010000138.1:0-2608 GCA_964586725.1 uncultured Steroidobacteraceae bacterium
GCGGCCTGCGGTGCGGGCTGCGGGCCGCGATGTGCGCCACGTGCGGGGCGTGTGGGGATGCGCGGGCATGCGCGCCCATGCCTGCGCGGGTACGCACACGCGGGCGCCCGGGCGGGTGCACGCCCGCTCGCACGAGGCGGCCGAAGTCGGCGCACGGCGCGGGTTTGACCCCGCACACCACCCCGCACATGACCCCGCACGCCACCCCGCACATCCACCACCCCGCACGTCAAAAAGGCTCATGCGAGGCCCCCGGTGGCATGGCCGCGGTAGTCGTTCAGGCCGTTGCGGAAGGCGACGACGTACTCACCCCACCAGGTGGCGGCCGTGGTGCTGCCGTCGTATTCCGGATTGCCGAGGCGCAGGACGCCGTGCGGGCCATGGGTGGTCTGCCCGATCACGTAGCGCACCCGGCCGGCCTCTACGGCCTCCCTACGCTCCAGCATCGGCACGAACTTCGACATCGGCGCCGGCCGGTGGCCCGAGCGGGCACACCAGAGCTTGTAGGCCTCATACGCATCGGCCGAGAGGCACGGGATGGCGCGCAGCGGCGACAGCTCGCCGGCCAGCAGCTCGCGGTGCCAGCGCACCACGCTGTCGAGCGCGAGGCCGATGAGGGCCTCACGGGCTTCGGTCTTCGGCGGCGGCGTGCCGGGGTTGAAGTCGGCCAGGTCGACGTTGAGCAGGTAGTCGTGCAGCGCCTCGGTGCCGCCGGCGTCGATCTCGGCCATGACCTCGGCGTAGAACTCGGGGCCCAGTTTCTTCGGCGTCCAGATCACCGCGTGGCGGCGATCGTCTTCCTCGAGCACCACGGGCATCAGCTCGTTCGAGAGGAAGACCAGGTTCACGTGGTTCCGCTCGGTGTAGCTGGCGACGTTCTTCGGGTTGATGCGGATCTCGGTGCCGGTGATCAGGCCCTTCAGCTTGTTCTTGACGTGGTGCACGTCGGAGCGGGCGATCACCTCGTCGGCGATCAGGAACAGCTTCTTCGATGCCCAGTCGTTGAACTTGTCCTCGATGGCGTCCTGGTCGAGCACCCGGCCGTAGCTGCCGTAGATGCGCATCACCGTTTCGAAGAACAGGTTCTTACCGGTGCCCTGGCCGCCGTGGATCACCAGCGTGGTCTTCATCTTCGTGCCGGGCCGCTGGATCGGCATGGCCACCCAGCGCAGCACCCACTGGAACAGCGCCTCGGCGTTCGACTCGCCCGAGCACATGTAGCGCAGCAGCTCGATCAGCTTCTCGCACTTGCCCGGCGCGGGCTTCGTCGGCCAGCCCGCCCACAGGTTGCAGGTGATCATCGGGTCGCGTTCCGTCGGGTCGAAGCCGACGTTCTCGATCCGCACCATCCGGCGCTCGGGGTGCTCCATCCAGGCGCGGTGGGTGTACTTGTTCGAGCAGGCGTCGCGCATATCGCCGAGCGACAGCAGCACGCGCAGGTCGTGATCGAACGCGGTGCTGCCGTGGGCGTAGATCAGCGAGTAGCGGCGCAGCAGTTCCTCGGGCGATTGGATCGGGCGCAGCGGCGTGGCTTCGCCCCCCTCCCCCGTGGTGGTGGACGGCGCGGAAACGCCGCGGCCCCGCGCGTCCCAGCCCAGCTCGGCGAGCCGAGCTTCGAGCTGCCGGCGGACGACGTGCAGGCCTTCGAGCAGGTGCAGGTCGTTGAAGTCGGTGAGCTTGGTGCCCTTCGCCTCGAAGGCGGCGCGGCGGGCCTCGTCGTCGGCGAACACCGGCGCGACCCACTCGCCCTTCACCGCCAGGGCAGCAGCGGCGGCAGCAGTGACGCCCGGGTTGCCCTCGCTGAAGGCGTCGTCGTCAGCGCAGATCAGGACGCGGGCGCGCTTGTGGCGCTTGGCCAGCGCCTGCACCACCGGCAGCAGGTTGCCGGCGTCCCACGCCACCACCGTGCACAGGCCGGTGGCCTCGTGCAGGGAAGCGGCCGTGGCGTAGCCCTCGGCCAGCAGGATGACGCTCGACGCCGCCGGCGATCCCAGCACGAAGAAGTGGCCCTTCTTCGCGAGGCCAGCCGGCCAGAATTCCTTGGCCGGTCGACGCGAGGCCGCTGCGGCCTTGCCGGCGCGGATGATCTGCAGGCCATGCACACGGCCGTCGACGTCGAGCAGCGGGATGATCAGCTCGCCGGCCTTGCCGAAGCGGACGCCGTGGGCGCCCACGCCCTTGCGCACCAGGTACTCGCTCTCGCCTTCGGCCGCGGCCTTCGCCCAGCCGGCGGCGGCGATCTTCGCCGCGCGGTCGGCTTCCTCGGCGCGGCGGCGGTCGGCTTCCTTCCGGTCCTGGGCGAGGCGTTGCTTCAGCGCGGCGCGCTGGTCGGCGCTCAGCTCGGTCTTCCGGAGCTCGATCTTCTGCGTGTTGCTGTCGTTGCCGCGCCACACGCCGTAGGTGCCGACGATCAGCAGCGTGCCCTTGTCGGTGCGCAGCTCGTGGAGGTAGTACCAGCCGCGTTTCTCGCGGTCGCCCTCCACCTTGCACCGGCGCATGCGCCCAATCTCGAGGTGGTCGACGAAGAGCCCCGCCTCGCGGAGCTGGCCCATCACGTCGTCGTAGTTGTCAGCCACCGACACGTTCAGTAACTCCGCGCCGTGCTGTG
>CAZPJE010000139.1:0-1813 GCA_964586725.1 uncultured Steroidobacteraceae bacterium
TGGCCCACGCCCTGGACGCCGACCTGGTCTACGCAATCGTGCCCCGCAGAAAGCTGGTCGAGCAGGTTCGTGCGAGGGCCGTCGCCGTTGCCGAGGAGCAGGTGGCGGCGATTGCCGGAACCATGGCGCTCGAAGACCAGGCCGTCACCAAGTCGCAGTTGCGCAGGCAGGTACGCGAACTCGCGCGCGAGATCGAGGCGCGGCCCCGCGATCTGTGGTGAGCGGCACGCGCAAGTCTGGGGGTGGCCTCGGCGGCGTGCATGCGCCGGGTGCGACGCCGCTGACGCCCGATGAGCTGCAGGGTCTGCGGTTGCCGGCCCGCACCCACGGGGATCTCAACGCGCTGGAGGCAGAGAACATTCTGGCCGGGTGGCGCTGGGCATTGCGTTCGACGACGTCGCGGCTGCCGCGTTTGTTGACCGATGAGTATCTGCGCGCGTTGCATCGGCGGATGTTCGGCCAGGTGTGGAGTTGGGCGGGCGACCTGCGGATGCGCCAAACGAACATTGGTGTTGCGCCGCATGAAATCGCGGTGCATCTACGGCAGGTGCTCGAGGATGCAGCCTATTGGGTCGAGCATGGGACGTATCCAGCCGCGGAGATCGCCGTGCGGCTGCACCACCGTGTCGTGCTGATTCACCCGTTCGCCAACGGCAATGGCCGCCACGCCCGCATGCTCGCGGATGTCCTGCTGGTACGCCATTTTGAGTTGCCGCGGCTGCAGTGGGGTGGGCCGCTGCTCGATGCGGATGGCGCTCGGCGGACCGAATACCTCGAGGCCCTACGCGCGGCCGATCGTCACGATTACCGCCCGCTGCTCAAGTTCTGTGCCGCCGGCGCGGCGTGATCGCGGTTGACTGGGGGAGCGAAACGAGGCTCGCCGATCCACTCGCGAACGGGTTAATCATTGAGAGCTGTTGCATCGGTTCTAGCGCCGGTCTGCGGAGGGCTGTCTGGAATCAGAATTGCTATCGGATGAAGCGTCGGCAGCGGCGCCAGAGATCGGGCGCGCTGCCTGAAAACAGGCGTACTGGTCAGTGTTGCGAGCCATGGAAGATAGTCCGCATCCCATGCCTCGGCGATCACCTCGCCAGTCTCCCGGTCTACGATCCGCTGTCGCCGCCCGTAGATCCTGAAGAACCCCTCATTGACTCGATGCCATGGACCCTTCTGAATGAAGGCTCTCATCGGCGGTCGATCTCGAAAGTCCTCCACCTCGAGCGCGTATCGGCTGATCGGCTCATCACGCCCGACCGCCTTGAGACAATGCTCGTTATTGTCCATCGGCCATTCCGCTTGCCGAAGGAGTCTGACGACGTGCTCAGTAGACTCAACGCAGTCCTCGTTGGGAGCGGCCAACACAGAAGCGGCGACATACGCCCCTTCCACCGGGGACTGAAAGCCCCAGAGCCGACCGCTCGGAGTTTCGATGTACTGGTATCGCACGGTCGGCCTTGGGATGCCATCAAGCCCGCTCGTTCCGCTACCATCCTCCCTAAGGTACCCCTCTACCTGCACAGTCTTGTAAACCACCCCTGCCGGATGGCTGCGCTGCCAGTAGTAGAAGTACGGCACGCCGATCCACGCGTCCGCCCACGGGATCGTGCACCCGATAAAGAAGCTTACTGCGGTCAACGGTCTCGACCCGGTCTTCGCATAAACGAATCGCGCAACGCGCGAGCCACAGAACCACATCAGCAGCAACACGAGAACCGGCATCACCAAGAGAATCCACATCTACTTGCCCCAGTGCTGCAGGAAACCGGACTGAACGTGCCACACGCTCATCGCTCCCCTCCCGACTGCAGTGCCA
>CAZPJE010000140.1:0-7993 GCA_964586725.1 uncultured Steroidobacteraceae bacterium
GGCACGTTCCGCCACGACCTCTTTTACCGCATCAACGTGATCGAACTGCGCGTGCCGGCACTGCGCGAGCGGGCCAGCGACATTCCGGATCTCGCCGAGGCGGTGCTGGTGCGCCTGTCGCGCCGGATGCAGACCGCGACGCCGGAGCTGGCCCCCGATGCGCTCGAACGGCTGCTCGGCTACGGCTTCCCGGGCAACGTCCGTGAGCTAGAGAACGTGCTGGAACGGGCCATGACCCTGTGCAGCGCCGGGCACATCACGGCCGCCGACATCCAGCTGCGGACCACCGCCAGACCGCCCTCGACCGACCCGGGCAGCGCTTTCGCTCAAGCCGCGGCGGCTGCCCAGCCAAGCTACCCCAGCGCGCCGGCGGCCTCGGCAATGCCGTCGGGCGCCGGTGCGAGCACAGACGCGCTCGGCGAGCAGCTCGAGCACATCGAGCGCGCGGCCATCATCCGGGCGCTGGAACAGACCCGCTACAACAAGACCGCGGCCGCCAAGCTGCTCGGCATGACCTTCCGCGCACTGCGCTACCGGATCAAGAAACTCGGCATCGAGTGACACGGCGCGTCACTTAGTGACGCGATACGGCCGGGCGCGGCGAGTTGTGACCGCTGCTGGCGACAGCGTCGCAATTTACAGTCTTTAAAAATCAATAACTTGCGATCAGCCCGTCGGCTGGCACGCGCATTGCTTACTTCGGGACCAGGCGCAGCTCGTTCCCCCGTTCGGCGCAGGTTTTTGGTTCAACAACTTTGGAGTTCCACGCAATGAAGACGATTCAGAAGGGTTTCACGCTCATCGAACTGATGATCGTGGTCGCCATCATCGGCATCCTGGCCGCGATCGCGATCCCGGCCTATCAGGACTACACGATCCGTTCGCAGGTCACGGAAGGTCTGAACCTCGCCAGCGCCGTCAAGGCGGGCGTGGCCGAAGCGTACGCGCAGACCGGCGAATGGCCGGCTGACATCGCAGGGGCGGGCGGTGATCCGGACTCGCTGCCGTCGGGCAAGTACGTGTCGCAGATCGACGTCGAAGACGGCACGATCACGATCACCTTCGGCAACGACGCGAACACCGTGATCGAAGATTCGCTGCTCTCAATGCGCCCGCGCGTCAGCGAGAACGACGACATCATCTGGCTGTGTGGTTACTTCACGGGCTCCGGCACGACGTTCGCCGAGGCGGACGACGCCGGCGAGGACCAGACCGACATCGACCCGAAGTATCTGCCGCAGTCGTGCCGCGTCGACTCCTGATGCAGGCCTGACGTGCCGCCCCTCCAGGCGGTGGCATGATCAAACCCCGGAAAGCCCCTCCTCGGAGGGGCTTTTCTTTTTGGGAGTCGGGTCACGCAGGGGGCGGCCCCGCTGTGCCACCATCGCGCAGATTTGACAATTGCCGCAAGGGTAGCAACCGTTAGACTATGGCTTCTCCCCGAGCCCACTCCCCAGGCCTGACTGCATGAACGACAACGCTTCACTGGCGCTTGGCGGCCCGTCGCGTGGCGGCCTCGGCGGCCTGCCGCAGCGGCTCGTGCAGGATGGCCTCGTCGAAGAGGCCGCGATGCAGGCGGCCATCAACGACGCCCGCGACCGCAAGACCAGCGTCGTCACGCAACTGGTCCTCCGGGGCGCGGCCAACGCACGCGACATCGCGATCGCCGCGGCCAATGAATTCGGCGTGCCGCTGATCGACCTCGATGCGGTCAGCATCGATCTCGAGACCATCAAGCTCGCCGGCGACAAGCTGCTCGCCAAGCATCGCGTGCTGCCGCTGTATCGGCGCGGCAAGCGAATGTTCGTCGCCGTGTCGGATCCGACCATCCTGGGCGCGATCGACGAGATCAAGTTCGCGACCGGCATGAGCGTCGAGGCCATCGTCGTCGAAGACGACAAGCTGCAGAAGACGCTCGACAAGGCGATCGAGCAGGCCGACACCTCGATGCCGAACCTCGGCGACGACGATGGCGTCGATCTCGAGAACCTCGAGGTCTCGGGGGGCGACCCCGAGCTCGAGGACGATTCGAGCGACATCGAAGATGCGCCCATCGTCAGGTTCGTCAACAAGGTTTTGCTGGACGCGATCCGCCGCGGCGCCTCGGACGTCCACTTCGAGCCGTACGAGAAGATCTACCGCGTCCGCTACCGCGTCGACGGCGTGCTGAAGGAAGTGGCTTCGCCGCCCGTGCAGCTTGCGCAGAAGATCGCCGCGCGCGTCAAGGTCATGTCGCGGCTCGACATCGCCGAGCGCCGCTTGCCGCAGGACGGCCGCATCAAGATGAAGCTGTCGAAGACGCGCGCGATCGACTTCCGCGTCTCGAGCTGCCCGACGCTGTTCGGCGAGAAGATCGTGCTGCGCATCCTCGACCCGTCGTCGGCTATGCTCGGCATCGATGCGCTGGGCTATGAGCCGTTCCAGCGCGACCTGTACCTGAAGTACCTTGCCAAGCCGCAGGGCATGATCCTCGTCACGGGCCCGACCGGCTCGGGCAAGACGGTGTCGCTGTACACCGGCATCAACATCCTGAACCGCGAAGACACGAACATCTCGACCGCGGAGGACCCGGCTGAAATCAACCTGCCCGGCGTCAACCAGGTCAACGTGAACCCCAAGGTGGGACTCACGTTCGCGTCGGCGCTGCGCGCCTTCCTGCGCCAGGATCCGGACGTCGTCATGGTCGGCGAAATCCGCGACCTCGAGACCGCCGAGATCGCGATCAAGGCGGCGCAGACGGGCCACTTGGTGCTCTCGACGCTGCACACCAACGACGCCCCGCAGACCCTGACCCGCCTGATCGACATGGGCGTCAAGCCCTATGCGATCGCGACGTCGGTATCGCTGATCATCGCGCAGCGCCTCGCGCGCCGCCTCTGCAACAGCTGCAAGCAGGTGATGGAAGTGCCGGCAGAAGCGCTGCTCGCCGAGGGATTCCAGGAAGAAGACGTCGCCGCCGGCATGAAGCTCTATGCGCCGAAGGGCTGCGCGAACTGCACCGACGGCTACAAAGGCCGTTGCGGCATCTACCAGGTCATGCCGGTCACCGACGCGATCGGCCGCATCATCATGCAGGGCGGCAACGCGATCGACATCGCCGACGAGGCGAAGCGCGCCGGCATCTGGGACCTGCGCCGCGCTGGGCTCGAGAAGGTCCGCCAGGGCCTGACGAGTCTCGAAGAAGTCAACAGCGTCACCATCGATTGACCCCGTTTCCAAGGAAAGGCTGAACACCCATGGCACAGGCAGCCACGAGCACCCAGGCACTCAAGGCGATCCGTAAGGACATCGCCTTCAACTGGCAGGGCGTCGACAAGGCGGGCAAGCCCATCAAGGGCAAGACGCTCGCGCCCGATGAGAAGGCGCTGCGCGCCGAACTGCGTCGCCAGGGCATCGTGCTCAAGAAGGCGACCAAGCAGATCAACATGTTCAAGGGTGGCGGCAAGGTCAAACCCGAGGACGTGGCGATCTTCAGCCGCCAGCTCGCGACCATGCTCGCCGCCGGCATCCCGCTGGTGCAGTCGTTCGAGATCGTCGGCAACGGCAACGACAACCCTGCGATGCAGAAGCTGATCCTCGACATCAAGGCGGACGTCGAAGGCGGCACCTCGCTGCACGAGGCGCTCGCGCGCCATCCGCTGTATTTCGACGACCTGTATATCAACCTGGTCGAGGCCGGCGAGCAGCCAGGCGCGCTCGAGAGCCTGCTCGACAAGATCGCGACCTACAAGGAAAAGACCGAGGCGCTGAAGAAAAAGGTCAAGAAGGCACTGTTCTACCCTGCCGCCGTGCTGGTCGTCGCCATCGTCGTCACGTTGATCCTGCTGATCTTCGTGATCCCGCAGTTCGAGTCACTGTTCAAGGGCTTCGGCGCCGAACTGCCGGCGTTCACGCAGTTCGTCATCGACCTGTCCGAGTTCGTGCAGGAGAAAGGCATCTTCATCGCGATGGTGGTCGGCGCGGCCGGCTACGCGTTCTTCTATTTCAAGAAGCGCTCGAAGAAGATGCGCGAGGTTCTCGATCGCATCACGCTGAAGGTGCCGATCATCGGCCCGATCATGAACAAGGCGGCGATCGCGCGCTACGCGCGCACGCTGTCGACGATGTTCGCCGCCGGCGTGCCGCTGGTCGAGGCCCTGAACTCGGTCGCGGGCGCGACCGGCAACATCGTCTACGAGAACGCAGTGCTCGCGATGCGCGACGAGGTCGCCACCGGCACGCGCCTGCAGCAGGCGATGGAGAACACCGGCCTGTTCCCGAACATGGTGATCCAGATGGTCGCCGTCGGCGAAGAGGCCGGCGCGCTCGACGAGATGTCCGGCAAGGTCGCGACGTTCTACGAAGCGGACGTCGACAACGCGGTGGACAGCATGTCGAGCCTGCTGGAGCCTTTGATCATGGCGATCCTCGGCGTGCTGGTCGGCGGCCTCGTGATCGCGATGTACCTGCCGATCTTCAAGCTCGGCGCGGTCGTCTGATCGATCGCCCGACGGCTGGCGATCCATCGTGCTCGAGCTGCTGGCTGCGTCGCCGGGTCTGCTGATCGGAGTCTGCCTCGTGCTGGGGCTGCTGATCGGCAGCTTCCTGAACGTCGTCGTGCACCGGCTGCCGATCATGATGCAGCGCGAGTGGGCCGCGCAGTGCGAGGAACTGGCCGGGCGCGAGCCCCAGCCTGCGCCGCGCTACAACCTGATCACGCCGCGCTCGGCCTGCCCGAAGTGCGCCACTCCCATCGGCGCGGCGCAGAACATCCCGGTGCTGTCCTGGCTGTGGCTGCGTGGCCGCTGCGGCGCCTGCGGCACGCCCATCAGCGCGCGCTACCCGCTGGTCGAAGCACTGACGGGGTTGATGTCGGCAGCCGTGGCCTGGAAGTACGGCTATGGCGCACCGCTGCTGTGCGCGCTCGCCGTGACTTGGGTGCTGATCGCGCTGACCTTCATCGACCTCGACACCCAGCTGCTGCCTGACAGCCTGACGCTGCCGCTGGCGTGGGCCGGGCTGGCTGCGGGCCTGCTGGTCGCGCCGCTGCCCGGGCTCGCGCTGCCCGTCGACCTGCGCACTGCGGTGATCGGCGCCATGGTGGGCTATCTGTCTTTGTGGAGCGTCTACTGGCTGTTCAAGCTCGTGACCGGCAAGGAGGGCATGGGCTACGGCGACTTCAAGCTGCTCGCCGCGCTCGGCGCCTGGATGGGCTGGCAGATGATCCTGCCGATCGTGCTGATGTCGGCCGTCGTCGGCGCCGTGGTCGGCATCGTGATGATCACGCGCCATGGCCGCGGACGGCAGGTGCCGATGGCCTTCGGCCCGTATCTCGCCGCCGCCGGCTGGGTCATGCTGATGTTCGGACCGGAAATCGTCTCGCGCTACCTCGGGCTGTTCCCGACCGCGCCATGAGCCCGGCTGCACCATGAGCCCGCCGCCGCCGCGCCCGCTGCGCATCGGCCTGACCGGCGGCATCGCCAGCGGCAAGACGCTGGTGTCGCGCCAGTTTGCTGCGCTGGGCGTGCCGGTCATCGACACCGACGAACTCGCCCGCGAGGTCGTCGCCCCGGGCAGCGACGGGCTGGCCGCGATCCGCACCCGCTTCGGCGACACGGTGCTGGCCGCCGACGGCACGCTCGACCGGCGCGGGCTGCGCGCCCGGGTGTTCGCGGATCCGGACGCGCGGCGCGATCTCGAGGCCATCACCCCCGCGCATCCGCGCGCTGGTCGAGGCGCGCTCGGCCGCAGCCGGCGGCCCCTACCAGATCATCGTGATCCCGCTGCTGGTCGAGAGCGGCCGGCGGACGACCGTCGACCGGGTGCTCGTCGTCGATTGCCCTGAGTCCCTGCAGCTCGAACGCCTGCTGGCCCGCGATGGCGGCAGCCGCGAACAGGCCGAGGCGATCCTCGCGGCGCAGGCGACGCGCGCGCAGCGACTGGCAGTCGCAGACGAAGTGATCGTCAACACGGGGGACCCGGCAGCGGTCGGCGCCGAGGTCGCGGCACTGCACCGCCGCTACCTGGACCTGTCTGTGGCGGCCGACGGCGGCGCGAAGGGCGGTTTACGGCCATGAACGCCGTGACGCAGAATAGCGAAATGTCGGAACAGGCCGTCGAAGTGGGGGCGCCGGCCACGGCAGTCGCACCCATCGTGTTCGAGCAGCCGCTCAATGAGCGGATGCGGACCTTCCTGCGCCTCGACTTCCTCTACAACCAGGCGCTCTACCACAACCAGTCGCAGAGCCAGTGGGGCAGCCGCGCCGCCGTCGACAGCCTGCTCGACATCCTCGCGATCACGTCGCGCGGCGACACGCGCGCCGATGTGCTGAAGGAGCTCGAGCGTCAGCTCGCGCTGCTGAACGAATTCCAGAAGCGCCCCGGCGTCGACACCAGCCGGCTGCGCACCGTGGTCTCGAACCTGCTGCGGTTGCGCGCCGACCTGCTCGGCACCGGCACCGGCTACCTGGTGCCGCTCAAGGAGTCGGAGTTCCTGAGCGCGATCCGCCATCGCAGCGCGATCCCGGGCGGCACCTGCGAGTTCGACCTGCCGGATTTCTGCTACTGGCTGAGCCAGCCGGCCGAATCGCGGATCGAAACCTTCACGCGCTGGATCACGATGCTGCGCCCGCTCTGCGATGCGATCGCCGAGCTGCTGTGGCTGACGCGCCAGAACGGCCGGGTGCGGCGCGAGGTGGCGCTGGGCGGTGTCTGCCACATCACCTTCGATCGCGAGACGCCGGTGCAGTTGCTGCGCATCACCATTCCCTCGGACCTCGGCATCTATCCAGAAATCTCCGGCAGCCACTACCGCAGCAGCGTGCGCTTCGTGACCTGGCATGGCCCGACCGAGCGGCCGAAGCAGGCCGAGGGCGACATCGAGTTCGAACTGACCTGCTGCACCTGATGCCGCTTCGAGCCAGCCGATGAACGTGCAGTGTCCAACCTGCTCGCGCAGCATCGAATGGGGTCCCGCGTTCCCGTTCCGGCCGTTCTGCAGCCAGCGCTGCAAGATGGTCGACCTCGGCGCGTGGCTCGCCGAAGACCGCGCGATCCCGGGCCCCGCGGCCGATCCGATGGATCTCGCCGACGACAGCGCAGCGGAACGCCGCAAGGACTGAGCGGGCGAGCCGGCCGATGCGACCCGAGTTCTGGCACGAGCGCTGGCAGCGCAACGAGATCGGCTTCCACCAGGATCGCCCGCATGCCGCGCTGGCGCGTCACTGGCTCACGCTAGGCCTCGCACCGCGCAGCCGCGTGTTCGTGCCGCTCGCGGGCAAGAGCCTCGACATGGCCTGGCTCGCGCAGGCGGGGCATCGCGTCACGGGCGTCGAGCTGTCGCCGATCGCGGTGCGGGATTTCTTCGCCGCGCAGCAGCTCAGCGCGACCCGCGAGCGCCACGGCGCGCTCGAACGCCATGTCGCCGGCGACCTCGAACTGTGGTGCGGCGACATCTTCGACCTGACGCCCGCGCTGCTCGGCCCGATCGACGCGATCTTCGACCGCGCCGCGCTCGTCGCGCTGCCGCCGCCGCTGCGGCGTCGCTACGCGGCGCAGCTGGTCGCGCTGTCGGGCCCGGCCACGCCAATGCTGCTGGTCACGATGGAATACGCACAGGCGCAGATGCCGGGTCCGCCGCACGCCGTGCTCGAGGATGAAGTGCACGCGCTCTATGCGGGCAGCCATGACATCACGCTGCTAGGGCGCGATGCGGCGCTCGCCGATTTCCCGAAGTTCGCGCAGCGCGGCGTGAGTACGCTCGCCGAGGCGGTCTACCGGCTCGAACCGCGCACCGCGGCGCGGTAAGTCGAATCGCGCTTGCGACGCGACCGGGCACGGGGCGACGATCGCTCCCGAACACTCCGCCCACACAACAACAATTCAGGGCACAGCGGATGAAGGGTTACCTGCGCGCGCTCGCCGGCGCCGTCGGCGTGCTGCTGCTCGCCGCCTGCGTCGCGCGGCCGACGACCGCCGCGCGCGACGAGCACCTGCGCGACTGCCTCGCGCGCCG
>CAZPJE010000141.1:0-34060 GCA_964586725.1 uncultured Steroidobacteraceae bacterium
TTGCCATTGATAGCTCAAGGGGGGGCTCCCATTGGCGGTCACGAAGAAAGTGGCGGTGCCGCCTGGCGGCGCCCCGCGCCGACGTCCGGGCGCGCCATCCAGCTATCGCTGCTGTCGCAGGCGACGATCCAGACCATCGAACGCTACTACCTCGCGATCGCGCTGCTGCGGCAGGCGGGCAGCGGCCAGATCAGCCAGAAGGCGCTGGCCGAGCGCTGCCAGGTCATGGCGCAGCGCATAACGATGCTGTACGGCTTCAATTCGCCCGAGTTCTCGGACCGGGCATTGTTCGAGACCTTCATCGAGCTGCTGCTGGAGCGCGTGGTGATCCGCACCGATGCCGCCGGGCAGATCGTCTTCGATGAAGTGCTTGAGCGGGTGGCCGATGACGCCGAACTCGTGCTGTCCGAACAGATCCGGCACAGTATCCTGCAGGTCACGCACGTCTGACGGGGGCGGCGCTATACTCGGCGGAACAGCGAGGGGGAACCCCATGACGTACGTGCACGCTTCCCGTCCACGGCGCTGGGCGCTCGGAACACTCGGCGGCGTCGCGCTCGCGGTGTCCGGTGCTGCCCAGGCTTTCGAGTTCCAGAGCGAATCCGGCGAACTATCCGGTAGCTGGGACACGACGCTCTCCTACGGCCAGGCTTGGCGAATCCAGTCGCGCGACTGCAATCTCATCGCGATCGCCAACGGCGGCTGCGGGCGCTCGCCCAACATCGACGACGGCAACAGCAATTACTCCACGGGGATGTACAGCCGCGCCTTCAAGGCGGTCACCGAGCTGTCCGTGAACTACCGCAACTATGGCGCGTTCGTGCGCGCCTCCGGCCTGTACGACCTCGACGTCGACCAGCGCGATCGCGAGCGCACCGGCTTGCCCGATGCCTCCGAAGACCTCGTGCAGGGCTACACCCGGCTGCTGGACGCATTTGCCTACGCGCGCTTCGACCTCGGCGACATGCCGGCGGAGCTGCGTCTCGGTCGCCAGGTCGTCAGCTGGGGCGAGAGCACTTTCATCCAGAACGGGCTCAGCGTGCTGAGCCACTTCGATGTCGCGGCGCTGCGCGTGCCCGGCTCCGAGCTCCGGGAAGGCTTCCTGCCGCAGGAAATGATCAACTTCTCGGTGCAGTTCAACGACCGCTGGAGCGCCCAGGCGGTCTACATGCTCGACTGGAATTCGACCATCCCGGAGCCGGCCGGCAGCTACTTCTCGTCGAACGATTTCGCCGTGCCCGGTGGCAACAAGGTCGTGCTCGGCTTCGGCGCGTTCTCCGACCAGGGGGTCGACTTCCGGCCGCTGGGCGGGCCGCTGATCAGCGATTTCCAGGCCGTGCGCCGCAGCGCCGACCGCCTGCCGTCGAAGAGCGGCCAGGGCGGTTTCAGTGTCAAGTACTACGCCGAGAGCTTCAACAACGGCACCGAGTTTGGCCTGTACTTCATGAACTACCACAGCCGGTTGCCGCTGATTTCCGGCCGCACCGGCACCGGCGTCGGCATCGCCAACGCCTGGGGCACGGCCAACGCCGCGCAAGCCGCGGCGCTGGCGCTGTCGGCTGGCCTGCCGCTCGCGACGGCGATCGGCGCCGGCGCGCAGGCGGGCGTGGCGGCGTCGCGCAGCAACCGGTTGGGCTTCGTCGGCGACCTGTCGCTCGCGACCGCCGCGCAGTACGCGACGATCGCGGCGCGCACCGCGCTGGCCGGCGGCAACGTGGCCGGTCAGGCGAGCAACCTCGCGACCCATGAGTACGCCCGCACCGCGACCTACTTCGTCGAGTATCCCGAAGACATCAAGATGATCGGCGTGTCGTTCAACACGCAGATCCAGCGCGGCGGCGTCGCGCTGCAAGGCGAGCTGACGTACCGCCAGGACGTGCCATTGCAGTACGACGACGTCGAGCTGCTGTTCGCGGCCCTGACGCCGTTCGAGGCGGGCCTAGGCCTGCTCGGCGCGTTGCCGGCGATGGGTCCGGTCGTGCCGCTGTCGGCGTTCACGCCGCCGGCCTGCACGTCCGCGGCGACTTCCACGTTGAACGGCTGCGGCCAGCTCGGTCGCTTCGGCGCGGCGCAGGGAGTGCGCGGCTGGGGCCTGCATGACACCTGGCAGGCGCAGTTCACCGCGACCAAGAGCTTCGCGAACGTGCTGAAGGCGTCGCAGATGATCGTCGTGCTCGAGACGGCGGTGTCGCACATCCCGGACCTCGAGTCGAAGCTGGTCGGCGGCCCGAACGGGCGCGGCCTGCGCTACAACGGTCCCGGCACTTCGGTCAGCGGCAACTTCGAGCTGCGTGGCCGCCATTGTCCGAACTTGGCGGCGGCGGACTGCCTCGCGCTCGGCCTGGTCGAGCCGCAGGGCCGCTTTGCCGATGCGACGTCGTGGGGTTACCGGCTCGCGGGTCGCCTCGAGTACCCGGGCCTGATGGGGCCATGGAACGTCGTGCCGCGCTTCTCGTGGCAGCACGATGTGTCGGGCACGACGCCCGGACCGGGCGGCAACTTCGTCGAGGGCCGCTACGGCCTGACGCTCGGCGTGTCGGCGAACCTGCAGGCGCGCTGGGAAGTCGACGCGTCGTGGACGAAATTCGGCGGTGCCGGGCGCTTCAACGATCTCAACGACCGCGACTTCATCGCGGCCAGCGTCAAGTTCGCGTTCTGAGCGCATCGCGGCGCGGAGCAAGAATCATGTTCAAGAAGTTCCTGACCCTGGGTGCGGCTGCCGCCGCCGTCGTCATCGCGCTGCCGGCCTGGTCCGGCATCAGCGCGCAGGAGGCCGCGCGTCTCGGCAACGACCTGACGCCGCTCGGCGCCGAGAAGGCAGGCAACGCGGCCGGCACGATTCCCGCGTGGGATGGTGGCATCACGTCGCCGGCGAAGGCGGGTTTCCCGAATTTCCGCCCCGGCGGCCATCACCCCGATCCGTTCGCGAATGACCGGCCGCTCTACACGATCACGCGCGCCAACATGGCGCAGTACGCGAACCTGCTGACGGAGGGCCACAGGCGGCTGCTGCAGACCTACCCGACCTACAAGATGGTCGTGTACCCGACGCGGCGCAGTGCGGCCGTTCCGCAGCGCATCTACGATGCGACGAAGCGCATCGCGACCACCGCGACGCTCGCGCCCGGCGGCAACGGCGTGCTGAACGCCGGCGAAGGCATCCCGTTCCCGATCCCGAAGGAAGGCGTCGAAGTCTTCTGGAACCACGTGCTGCGCTATCGCGCCGACGCGGCGACGCGCCAGATCGGCCAGGCGCCGGTCACCGCGACCGGCAGCTACACGATGGTCAAGTTCAAGGACGAGTTCTACGTCAGTTACAGCCTGCCAGGCGCGCGCTCCGAGGCGCTCGACAACACGATCCTGTACTTCATCCAGGAAACGACGGCGCCGGCGCGCCTTGCGGGCGAGATCCTGCTCGTGCACGAGACGCTCGACCAGTCGAAGGAGAACCGCAAGGCCTGGATCTACAACCCGGGCCAGCGCCGCGTGCGGCGCGCGCCCGATGTCGCCTTCGACAACCCGGGCACGAACTCCGACAACCTGCGCACGTCGGACCAGTTCGACATGTATAACGGCAGCCCGCAGCGCTACAACTGGCGGCTGGTCGGCAAGCGCGAAATGCTCGTCCCGTACAACTCGTACAAGCTGCACAGCAATACGCTGAAGTACACCGACATCCTGAAGAAGAACCACATCAACCAGGATCACGCGCGCTACGAGCTGCATCGCGTCTGGGTGGTCGACTCGGTGCTGAAGCCGGGCGTGAGCCACCTCTACAAGCGCCGCACGCTGTATGTCGACGAAGACACCTGGCAGATCCTCGCCGTCGACGTCTACGACAGCCGCGACCAGCTGTACCGCGTCCAGGAAGGGCACGCGATCAACTACTACGACGTGCCGACGTTCTGGACCACGCTGGAACTCGTGATGGACCTGTCGAACGGGCGCTACCTCGCGCTGGGCCTCGACAACGAAGAGCCGCGTACCTACGACTTCAGCGCCAAGCGCACGCCGGCGGATTACCAGCCGAGTATGCTGCAGCGCCGCGGCGTGCGTTGACGCGCGGTCGCCGCCGACGGCTCGCGATTCGCATGGCGACGTTGGCGCGCGCCGGCGCCACCGCGGCCGTGGCCGCGGCGCTGGCCGTGCTCGCGCCGCTCGCGCCGCTCGCGTCCGCCGAGGGCGCGGCGCCGGCTGACCGGCTCGATCGCCCGGCGCTGGCGGCGCCGCTGGCGGCGCGCTCACTGCTGCTCGATGTCGCGCGCGCCGGCGCACGGCTGGTCGCGGTGGGCGAGCGCGGCCATGTGCTGCTGTCCGACGACGGCGGCGCGAACTGGCGGCAGGCCAGGTCGGTGCCGATGCGCGTGCTGCTGACGGCGGTCTGGTTCGTCGATGCCGAGCGCGGCTGGGCCGTGGGGCACGACGAGTTGATCCTCGCGACGTCCGACGGCGGCGAAACCTGGCAGCGCATCCACTATGCGCCGGAGCGCCAGCAGCCGCTGCTCGACGTCTGGTTCGCCGATGCCAACACCGGCGTCGCCGTCGGCGCTTACGGTGCCTACTTCGCGACGACCGACGGCGGCCGCAGCTGGCAGCGCCGCAGCTTCGACGCCGCTCCTCCGCCTGATGCGCCGCCGCCGTCGGAAGACGACGAGTTCGCGCCCGACTATCACCTGAACGCCGTTGGTGGCGACGGCGCGCGCTGGTGGATCGCCGCCGAGGCGGGCCAGATCTACCGCAGCGACGACGCCGGTGTGAGCTGGCGCACGCTGCCTTCGCCCTACGCGGGGTCGCTGTTCGGCCTGCTGCCGCTCGGCGGCGACTCGCTGCTGGTGTTCGGCCTGCGCGGCCATCTGTTCCGCAGCGATGACGGCGGCGCGAGCTGGCAGCGCGCGCAGGGCACGGGCACCGCGATGCTGACCGACGCGGTGCGCGTCGATGCCGACACGCTCGCGGCAATCGGGCTTTCTGGCACGGTGCTGCGCTCGCGCGACGGCGGCCTGAACTGGGCGCTCGCGATCGAGGAGGACCGCCGTGGCCTGGCGGGCCTCGCGCTCGGCCCGGACCAGCAACTGGTCGCAGTGGGCGAGGGCGGCGCGCGGCGCCTCCCCGTGCGCTGAGCGCCTCGCCGTGGCAGACCCAGCAACCCACGACAGCTTCGCCGCGCGCTTCGAGCACGCGATCTTCGGGCACCGCCTGCTGCTGATCGCGGTGTTCGCGCTGGTCAGCGTCGCCATGGCGGTCGTCGTCGCGCGCGGCCTGCGCATCGATGCCTCGTTCACGAAGCAGCTGCCACTACAGCACGAGTACATGCAGACCTTCACGGAGCACCGGGCCGAGTTCGGCGGTGCGAATCGCGTGCTGGTCGCCGTCATGGCGCGCGACGGCAACATGTTCACGCCGGAGTTCTTCCGCGCGCTCGAGCTGGCGACCAATGCGATCGTGCCGATGCCGGGCATCGACAGCGGCCGCGTGCAGTCGCTGTTCACGCCGAATGTCCGCTACATCGAGGTCGTCGAGGACGGCCTGCAGGCGGGCAACGTCGTCGACGCCGAGTTCGACCCGACGCCCGAAGCGCTCGCGCAGGTGCGCGAGAACATCCGCAAGGCCGGCATCGTCGGGCGCCTGGTCGCGAACGACTTCTCGGGCGCGCTGATCAGCGCCATCGTGCTCGAGCGGGACGCCACCGGCGCGCCGATCGACCCGATCGTCGTGGCCGAGCGCATCGAAACCGAAGTGCGCGACGCGCTCGCGGACGCGCCAGTCGACGTGCACATCATCGGCTTCGCGAAGGTCGTGCACGACATCGCCGAGGGCGCCCAATCGGTCCTGCTATTCGCCGGCGCGACGCTGCTGCTGACGCTGCTGTTCGTCTGGGTCTACTGCCAGTCGCTGCGCGTCGCGCTGGTGCCTGTCGTGTGCTCGGTCATCGCGGTGCTGTGGCAGCTAGGCACGCTCGTCGTGCTGGGTTACGGCATCGATCCGCTCGGCCTGCTGGTGCCATTCCTGATCTTCGCGATAGGCGTCAGTCACGGCGTGCAGAAGATCAGCGGCGTCACGGACGCCGTGCTCGAGGGGCTGGGTTCGGAAGACGCCGCGCGCCGCACGTTCCGCCAGCTGCTCCTGCCGGCCATCATCGCGCTGCTCGCCGATCTGGTCGGCTTCGTGACCATCCTGTATATCCCGGTGCAGGTCATCCGCGAGATGGCCATCACGGCCAGCATCGGCGTCGCCATCGTGATCCTGACCGACCTCGTGCTGCTGCCCATCCTGGTGTCCTACGTCAAGTTCGGTCCCGGCTACCGCGATCGCGTCGCGCGCCGGCAGGCTGTGCTCGCGCGCGTCTGGCACCGGCTCGCGGTCATCACGCAGCGTGGTCCTGCGCTGGCCATCGTCGCGGCGGCGCTCGTGCTCGGCGTCGTGGGCGTGCTGAAGGGGCGCGAGGCCGTGATCGGCGATGCCACCGCCGGCGTACCGGAGCTGCGGCCGGATTCGCGTTACAACCAGGACAGCGAGCGCATCACGAGCGCGTTCTCGATCGGCGTCGACGTGCTGACCGTGATTGTCGAGACGCGCGAGCCGGCCTGCGTCAGCCAGGAGCTGATGAAGACCATCGACGACTTCTCCTGGGAGATGCAGAACGTCGCCGGTGTCCAGGACGTCATCTCGCTGCCCTACGTCGCGAAGCAGGCGATTGCCGGCTGGAGCGAGGGCTCGCTCGCGTGGCGCGAGATACCGCGCAACATCGACCAGCTCGCGCAGTCGACGCGCTACATCGAGACCAGCACCGGGCTGCTGAACGCGGACTGCAACGTCGTGCCGGTCATGCTGTTCCTGTCCGACCACAAGGCCGAGACGATCGAACGCGTGGTCGCGGCCGTGAAGGACTGGCGCAGCGTGAATGCCGTGCCCGGGGCGGATTTCCGGCTGGCCACGGGCAACGTCGGCGTGATGGCGGCGACCAACGAGGAAGTGCGCCGCACCGAGATCCCGATCCTCGCGGGCGTGTTCGCGGCGGTGTCGCTGATGTGCCTGCTGACGTTCCGCTCGCTGCTCGGCACCGTGCTCGTGATCATGCCGCTCGCGCTGGTGTCGATCCTCGCGTATGCGGTGATGGCGATCCTCGGCATCGGGCTCAAGATCACGACGCTGCCCATGGTCGCGCTCGGCGTCGGCATCGGCGTCGACTACGGCATCTACCTGTACAGCCGCATGCAGGACTTCCTGCAGGCCGGCGCGGATGTCAGGTCGGCGTTCGAGCAGACCATGAAGGTGACTGGCGCGTCGATCATATTCACGGGCCTGACGCTCGCGATCGGCGTCGCGACCTGGATATTCTCGCCGCTGCAGTTCCAGGCCGACATCGGCGCGCTGCTGACTTTCATGTTCCTCGTCAACATGATCGGCGCGATCTTGCTGATTCCCGCGCTCGCCGCGCTGCTGATCCGTCGCCCCGGGAGGGTCCATGCGCCATCGTGAACGCCCCGGGTCCGTCGGCGCGCGCTGCGCGGCGGCGCTGCTGCTGCTCGCCGCGCTCGCGCCCGTCGCCGACGCGCAGACCGCGGATTTTTCCAGGATCGAGTACCGGACCGAGAAGGTCAGCGATGGGCTCTACATGCTGTCGACGCCCGTCGGCGGCAACCTCGCGGTGCTGGTCGGCGACGACGGTGCGGTGCTGATCGACGACCAGTTCGACGAGCTCGCGCCCAAGCTGCGCGCCGCGGTCGCGCTGCTGACGGACAAGCCGATCCGCTTCGTCATCAACACGCACTGGCATTTCGATCACACCGGCGGCAATGCCGCGCTGGGGCGCAGTGGAACGGTGATCGTCGCGCATGGCAAGGTCCGCGAACGTATGAGCACGACGCAGGTTGGCACTCTTTCGGGCAAACCGACGCCGCCGTCGCCGCGCGAGGCGCTGCCCATCGTGACGTTCGACCAGGCCGTCACGCTGCACCTCAATGGCGAGGATCTCGAGGTCACGCACGTCGCGAGCGCGCACACCGATGGCGATGCGATCATCCGCTTCCGCCAGGCCAACGTCGTGCACATGGGCGACGTGTTCTTCGTTGGCAGCTACCCGTTCATCGACACCAACAGCGGCGGCAGCTACGACGGCATGCTCGCCGCGCTGGCGCAGACGCTCGCGAGTATCGACGACCAGACCCGCGTGATTCCCGGCCACGGCCCGCTGGCCGACAAGACCAAGCTGCGCGAGTTCCACGCGATGCTTGCGACCATCCGCGAGCGCATCGTCAGCCAGATCCGCGCGGGCAAGACGCTGGCCGAAGTGGTGGCCGCGAAGCCGACGGCGGAGTTCGACGCGGAGTGGGCGGGGTCCTTCTGGAAGCCCGACCAGTGGGTCGCGCGTTCCTACACCGACCTGCGCCGCAGCCACGGCCCGCGCTGACGTCCGCCCGGGCTGACATCCGCCCGCGCTGCCATCAGCGCTCGACCCGGCCGGGCGGCTCCCGCCGGCCACCCCATTGGCTTCAAATGTCCGGACATTTGAGCCTATACTTGCAGCCATCCGAATTTCGGGCCTGCCGCGATGTCCGTCGTAACCACGTTCGAAGCCAGTAACGCCGCGCCGACGACGCTGTCGCAGCGGCTCGCACAGTTCGCCGCTGGGTTCGATCTGGCCGCGGTCCCGCCGCCGGTGCTCGAAACAGCCCGCTACTGCATCCTGGACGCGATCGGCATCGGTCTCGCGGCGAGCACGTTCGACTTCGCGCGCCGCAGCATGGCGGGTGTCGTCGCGCTCGGCGGAGACGGTAAGCATGTGGTGATCGGCTCGCGGGCGCGACTGCCCGCGCGCGACGCGGCGCTGCTGAACGGCCTGCTGATCCACGGCCTCGACTACGACGACACGCACACCGCGAGTGTCGTGCACGCCTCGGCGAGCGCCGTGCCGGTGCTGCTGGCCGAGGGCATGCGCCATCGCGCCACGGGTGTGCGCGCGCTGGCGGCCTACATCCTCGCGGTCGAAACGGCGGCTCGGCTCGGCCAGCACGCCGGCGGCTGGTGGCAGAAGGTCGGCTTTCATCCCACCGGCGTGGTCGGCGTGTTCGGCGCGACGCTGGCGGCTGGCTACCTGCAGGGCGCGGATGCGGCGGCGCTCGCACATGCGCAGGGGCTCGCGCTCAGCATGGCGTCCGGCAGCATGGAGTTCCTCGAGGATGGCGCGTGGACCAAGCGCCTGCATCCGGGCTGGGCCGCCGCCAGCGGCATCACGGCGGCTACGCTCGCGGTGCATGGCTTCGAGGCGCCGCAGCGCGCCTATGAAGGTCGCTTCGGCCTGTTCTCGACCTATCTCGGCGCGCATGCGCCAGCGCGCGAGGTCGATCCGCTCGCGACCCTCGGGCACGAGTGGGAGACGGCGACCGTCGCGCTGAAGCCCTATCCGGTCTGCCATTACAACCATGCCTGCGGCGATGCGGCGCTGTTGCTGCGCGAGCGCCATGCGATTGCCGCCGACGACATCGCCGCCGTGACGGTGCGCCTGCACCTTAACCAGTTCCCGGTGGTCTGCGAACCGCTCGCCGCGAAGCGCCGCCCGCAGAGCGAGTACGACGCCAAGTTCAGCCTGCCGTACTTCGTGGCTGCCTGCCTCGTGCGCGGCCGCTTCACGCTCGAAGAGCTCGAGGATGCCAGTCGCGCCGATCCCGCGATTCTCGCGCTGTGCGAGCGCATCCACTGCGAGATCGATCCGCACAGCGCGTTCCCGCAGCATTTCTCGGGCGCAGTCGAGATCGACATGCGCGATGGGCGCCGCTTTGCGCACAGCGAGCGGATCCAGCGCGGCGCGGCGGAACGCCCGCTGACGCGCGACGAGATCATCCGCAAGTTCATGGACAACGCGCTGCGCGTGCTGCCGGCTGCGCAGGCGGAACGGCTCTGCGCGGCCGTGCTCGGGCTCGATCGCGCGCCCGACCTCGGCGAACTGTGCGCGGCACTGGTGCCCGCGTGAGCACGCCGCCCGCCTCGCCAACCTGGCTACTGCTGGCCGTCACCGGCCGCTTCCAGCCTTTCCACGCCGATCACCTGGAGCTGGTGCAATGGGCGCTGGCCCGTGCCGCCAGGGTCTGCATCGGCATCACGAATCCCGACGCTGCGGCCCGCGCGGCGCATCCGGCCAGCGCGCATCGGCATCGACCGGATGCCAACCCCTGGAACGATGCGCAGCGCGCGGCATTGGTCCGTGCGGCACTGAACGCGGCCGGCGTCGATCCGGCGCGCTACGACATCGTGCCGTTTCCGCTCGATGAGCCCGCCCGCTGGCCGGCGCTCGTGCCCGGCGGCACGCCGCAACTCGTGCGCGTGTTCACCGACTGGGAGCGCGAGAAGCTGCGCCGCTTCGAGGCCGCGGGCTATCCGGTCGTCGCGCTGCAGGGCGATCCGGCGCGGCGGATCAGCGCTACCGACATTCGCGCGGCGCTCGCGAGCGGCGCGCCCTGGGAGCAGTGGGTGCCGCCCGGCGCACGCGAACTGCTGGCGAGCTGGACGAGCGCCGCGGCATGAAGCGCGCGATGCCGGACGATCGGCTGCCGATCCTGCTCGTGATTCTCGATGGCCTCGGTGACCGCGGCTGCGCCGAACTCGACGGCCGCACGCCTTGCGAAGCAGCGCCGACGCCGCATCTCGATGCGCTGACGGCGCGCGGCGTGGCCGGCCTGCACGTGCCGTTCGGGCCGGGTCGCGCGACCTCGAGCGAGCACGCGCACTGGGCGCTGTTCGGCTTCGGCGACCTGCGCTTTCCCGGACGCGCGGCGCTGGAGGCGCTCGGCGTGGGGCAACAGCCGCCGCGTGGCGAGCCAATGTTTCATCTGGCATTGCGCGCTGCCGAGGCGCGCGACGGCGCGCTGTGGCTCGGGGAGCGCGCGCGACCCCGGCTCGACGACGAGCCGTGCGCGCAGCTGTTTGCCGCGCTCGCCGGACGCCGCATCGAGGGCATCGAGTTCGAGATCCTGCCGCTGCGCACCGGCGAAGCGGTGCTGGTCGCGCGGGGCGCGCGCAGCTGTGCGGTCAGCGACAGCGATGCGCTGTTCGATCACCTGTATCCCTGGATGCGACCGGTAGCGCTGGCCGAAGCCGCGCAGGAGCCCGACGCGCTGCGCCTCGCCGGCGCGCTCGAGCAATGGCTGCATGACAGCCGCCGCATCCTGTTGGCGCATGGCGTGAATGCGGCGCGGCGCGACGCCGGCCTGCCGGCGCTCGCGGTCGCCGTGACCAAGTGGGCCAGCTGGCTCGATCCGGCGCTGCCGTCGTTCGTGGCGCACACGGGCCTGCGCGGCGCAGCGGTCACCGACACGGCGCTGTACCGCGGCCTCGCGCGCGCGCTCGACATGCCGCTGCTCGATCGTCCCTACGAAGCCAGCGACCCCGCCGGCGACATGCGCCAACGCATCGAGCTGGCGACTGGCCTGCTCGCGACGCACGACTTCGTGCACGTGCACGTCAAGGCGACCGACGAAGCCGCGCACACGAAGCGCCCGGGCTTCAAGCGCGACATCATCGCGGCGATGGACGCGGGCCTCGCCGCGCTGTCGGCGCTGGCGGCACGCGCCGTCGTCGCGGTCACGGGCGACCACGCGTCGCCGTCGACCGGCGCGCTGCTGCACAGCGGTGATCCGACCCCGTTCGTGGTCGCGGCGCCCGGTCTGCGACCGGATGCGGTCACGTCCTTCGGCGAACGCGCCGCGTTCGGCGGCGAGGCCGGTCGCCTGCAGGCGAGTGACGTGCTGCCGTATCTGGCGGGACTCGCGAACCGCCCTTTCTTCCTAGGTCATCGACCGGGTGCCACGCGCACGCACGCGCTGCCGGCTGCGCCCGAACCGATGCCCCTCGCCTGAACTCATTGCGGACCGACGACTGGAGACACCATGACGACCCCGACGCCCTCGCCACTCGACAAAGAGCTTAACCCGCCCGCGCACCTGGCGCCGATTCTCGAGAAGGTGACTGCGTTGTATCGCGACGAAGTGGCGCCGCGCGAGCAGGCACTCGCGGCGCGGCTCGCCGATGAAAGCCTCTATCTCGACAGCGACGGCAAGCTGCACCCGGAGATCATCGCGGCGCGGCGCGAGATCATGCGGGCTGCCGGCAAGGTGGGCGTCTACAGCGCGCACCTGCCGACGACGCTGGGCGGTGGCGGCCTCGGCCGCACCGACATGATCTATGTCGAGGAGCAGGTGTACGGCTACGGCTGCGGACTGAACCCGGCGTTGCTGTCGTGGTCGGAGGGCGCGACGCCGCGCCTGCTGTACTGCCATGACCACCAGCGCGAGCAGTTCGTCGATCCCCTCGTGCGCGGCGAGAAGACCAGCCTGCACGCGGTCACCGAGTCCGGCGCAGGCTCGAACCTGTTCGACATGAAGACGCACGCGAAGCGGCGCGGCAGCGACTGGGTGCTGAACGGCCACAAGGCCTACATCACTAACGCCTTCGACGCCGATGTCGTGCAGGTACTGGCCGTGACCCAGCCGGGCGGCGGCCGTAAGACCTTCACCTATTTCATGTTCGATGCGCGCGAGATGCTGGGCAAGGGTTACCGCACCGGCAAGGTCTACCAGACGATGTTCGGCGACGGCTACACGGGCGAGCTGTTCTTCGACGACCTCGTGCTGCCGCAGAGCGCGGTGATCGGCGACGTGGGCCAGGGCTTCGACATCGCCGTGATGTCGTTCAACTACACGCGCATGCGGCGCGCCGGCATGTGCTCGGGCTGGTCGCGCTACCTGATCGATCGCAGCCTCGAGCGCGTCCGCTCGCGCATCGTCGACCAGCGGCCGCTGGGCGCGAACCAGGGCATCCAGTGGATGATCGCCGACATGTACGTCGACTGGCTGCAGACCCGCTCGCTGTCGCTCGAAGTCGCGCGCAGCATCGACAACCCGGGCCCGTGGTATGCGCTGCCGCGCCCGAAGGATGAGATCCGCCGCATCTGCGCGCTCAAGGTCAGCAACGACGAATCGTTCTATCGCGTGGCGGACCGCGCGCTGCAGGTGCACGGCGGCTACGGCGTGATGCGCAACAATCCGGTCAACAAGCTGTTTCAGATCGCGCGCAACCTGCGCATCCCGGGCGGCACGGATGAAGTGCAGCGCACGACCATTGCCGAGACGCTGGGGCTGCGCTTCGATGCGTCGAAGTCGGCGCCCGCGGCCAAGGGCGACTGAGGCGTGACGCGGGCGGTCGGCGGATTCCGCGGCCTGCGCGCGCTCGCCGGCTGCGGCGGCTGCGCGGCGAAGGCGCCGCCCGAGCTCGTGTCGCTGCTGGCGGGCTTCGCGGCGCAGGCCGGCGGGCACGATCCCGCGGTGCTGGTCGGGCTCGCGCCGTTCGACGATGCCGCGGTGTACGCGATCGATGCCGAGCGCGCGCTGATCGCCACCGTCGATTTCTTCCCGCCGCTGGTCGATGCGCCGCGCGACTACGGTGCGATCGCGGCGGCCAATGCCGTCAGCGACGTCTATGCCATGGGCGGCGAGGTCGCGTTCGCGCTGGCCGTGTCGGGCTTTCCGGCCGAGGTGCCGCAGCAGGTCATCGCCGACGTCACCGCCGGCGCGCTCGACGTGCTGGCGGAGTGCGGCGGCCGACTGCTCGGCGGGCATTCCGTGCGCTGCGCTGAACCGGTCTTCGGGCTCGCGGTGCTGGGCTTCGTGCATCCGACGCGTATCTGGCGCAAGTCCGGCGCGCGCCCCGGCGACGTGCTGTTGCTCTCGAAGCCCGTCGGCACGGGCGTGCTGTTGTCCAGCGGCGAACCCGCCGCGGTGGTGACGGCGACCGAGTCCATGCGCGCGACCAATCGTGCCGCGGCGCAGGCGCTGCGTTCGCTGGCCGCGGGCCCGCATGCGGTCACCGATGTCAGCGGCTATGGTCTGCTCGGCCACGCGCTCGAGATCGCCGAGCGTTCCGGCGTCGGCCTCGAGCTCGACGCGGGCGCCGTGCCCAACCTGCCTGGTGGCCTCGACGCCGCGGCGCGGGGCGCACGCACGTCGGCGCATCGGCGCGCCGGTGAGGGCGTGGAGTCGCGCATCCGGGGTGCCGCAGCGCTCGACGGTGCGCGGCGCGCGCTGCTGCAGGATCCGCAGACCTCGGGCGGCCTCCTGGCCGCCGTGGCACCGGCCGACGTGGCGACGCTGCGCGCGGCGGGTTACGTGCCGGTCGGCACGGTCACGGCCGACTCGCCCGGATACGTCACGCTGCGCTGACTGCGCTGGCGCACCGGGGCGGCGGCCGCCAGGTCGCCAAGGAAGCGCTCGTGCCAGGCGCGCAGGCTCTGGCGATGCAGCGCGGCCTGCAGCCCCGCCAGGCGCCGCTGGCGTTCCGCGAGCGGCATGCGCAGCGCCTGGGTCAGCGCCGCGCTGATCGCCGCGGGATCACCGGCGTCCACCAGCACCGCATCGGTCAGCAGCTGCGCTGCGCCAGCACCGCGGCCGAGCAGCAGCACGCCGGGAGCTGCCGGGCGCTGCACGGCGACGAATTCCTGCGCGACCAGGTTCATGCCATCCACCAGCGGCGTCACGCAGGCGACCTGCGCGGCGGCGAGCAGCGCGAGCACTGCGTCGTGCGGCAGCGCCTGCTGCACGAGCAGCACCGGATCGCCGCTGGCGTCGCGGTGTTGCGCGTTGCAGGCCGCGACCGCGCTCGCCAGCGCGGCACGCGTGCGCGCGTAGGCGGGCAGCGCGGTGCGTGACGGCGGCGTCACCTGCACGAAGCCGGTCTGCGCCGCGGCGCCTGGCTGCTGCCGCAGCCAGGTGTCGTAGCCGGCGATCCGTTCCAGCAGGCCTTTGGTGTAGTCGAGCCGGTCGATGCCTGCGACGAGCCGGCGCTCGCCCAGCCAGTGCTGCACGGCGTCACAGCCGCGACCAGCGGCCGCCGCCGCGCGCTGGCGCAGCGCGTTGACGTCGACGCCGACCGGGTAGACGCCGGTCGCGACCCGCCGCGGGCCGTGCCGGATCGACGCACCCTCGAACGACAGCGTACACCCGGGCGTGTCGGCGGCGGCGGCGCGGAAGTTCGCGTGGTCCTGGGCGGTCTGGAAGCCGAGCAGGTCGCAATGCAGCAGAGCGCGCAGCAGCTCGGCGTGCATGGGCAGGCCGTGCCACTGTGCGGGTGCCGGAAACGGCACGTGCAGGAAGAAGCCGATCGGGCCGGTGTGGCCGCGCTCGCGCAAGGCCGCCGCGAGCGGCAGCAATTGGTAGTCATGGATCCACACGAGGTCGCCCGCGCGCAGCTGCGGCTGCAGCGCCGCGGCCCAGGTGCGGCTCGTCGCGCGATACGCCGCGCTGCGCGTCGCGAGCGGCACCGTGCTCGCTGGCGGCGCGAGGCCATGCAGCGTCGGCCAGAGGACATCGTTGCTGAAGCCGAGGTAGGCGTCGGTGTGCAGGCCGGGCGCGAGCGGCAGCGTCAGGTAGTCGATGTTCGCGACGCGGCGCGCGCGTGGCAGCGCCGAGGCCGCGGCGCCGATCGTGCCATCCCAGCCGAACCACAGTCCGCCATGCGCGCTGAGCGCTGCGTGCAGGCTGCGCGCAAGTCCGCCTGCGCTCGGCGCGTCGTCCGGCAACAGCACGCGATGCGAGACCGCGACGACGCGACTCATCGCGGCGGCACTGGCTGCAGCAGCGCGGCCAGCCAGTCCCGCACCGCGCGCGGGTCCGGCAGGTGATGCGCGGCGTGCGGTGGCAGCTTGCTGATCACGTGCTCGGCCGCGCCGACGCAGATCGCGACGCCGCCGTGCCCCACGGCGCGCTGCAGCGCCGGCACGTCGGTCGTGTCATCGCCGATATAGACCGGCTGGCGACCGCGAAACGGCGCCTCGCCGAGAAACGCATCGAGTGCCGCGCCCTTGTCCGGCCCGGGGTCGCGCAGCTCCGCCACGGCATGGCCCTTGATCAGCAGCGGCGCCGGCTGCAGCGTGGCCTGCAGTTGCATGACGCAGCGCTGTGCTGCCGCCGCGTGCTGCGGCGCGCCGCGCCAGTGCAGCGCGAGCGCGTGCGACTTCTCTTCGAGCAGCAGGCCCGGGTGAGCCGCGACCAGCGCGCGCAGCGCGGTGCGCGCGGCGTACAGCCAGGCGCCGCAGGCGGGCGCCGCATGGTGGCGGCCAGCCGCGCAGCGCCGCTCGAGGCCGTGCAGCCCCGCGACGGGCAGGCGCAGTGGCGCGAGCAGCGCGTCGAGCGCATCGATGGATCGACCGCTGACGATGGCGAGCGCGCCCTCGAGGCGTTGCTGCATGCGCTCGAGCAGCGCCAGCAGTTCGGGATCCACGCGCACGGCGGCGGGCGTCGCCGCGAACTCGACCAGCGTGCCGTCGAAGTCCAGCAGCAGCGCCGTGCCATTCACGGCGGGAGCGGGCGGTGGCCGCGGCATCTAGTCGTCGTGGCTGATGCGACCGCGACCCTGCTTGGTCGTGGCGCGGCGTGCCTTGCTGTCGAGGCGGCGCTTCTTCGCGCCCAGCGTCGGGCGGGTGGCGATCCGCCGCTTGGGCTCGACCAGTGCGGCGCGGATCAGCTCGGCGAGCCGCTGCTCGGCGTCGCGGCGATTCTGTTCCTGGCTGCGCTGCGTGCGCGCGGCGATCAGGATCGCGCCCTCGTCGGTCAGGCGATGGCCAGCGAGCGCGCGCAGGCGCTGCTTGACCCGCGCATTCAGCGCCTGCGTGCCGGCGAGGTCGAAGCGCAGCTGCACGGCGCTCGAGACCTTGTTGACGTTCTGTCCGCCGGGGCCGCCCGAGCGCATGAACTGCACCGACAGATCCGTGTCGGGAATCAGCACCGGACCGACCTGCAGTGGCATGGTGAGCGGCCGGACTCAGTCCGCGCCAAGCGCGCCCGGCGAGCCGCGCTCGACGCTGGCATCGCGCGGATCGCGCGACGCGATCACGCGCACGTCCTGCTGCGCCACCGGAATCGTGATGCCGGCCTGCTTGAACAGCCGCCAGATCGCGCGATTGACGTCGGAGCGGACGTTGTTGACGCCGTTCATCGGGTCGCGGATCCAGAAGCGCGCTTCGAGCCGCATGCCGTAATCCTCGAACGACATCAGCCGCGACACCGGCGCCGGATCGCGCAGGATGCGCGGGTGATGCGCCGCTGCTTCGATCAGCAGTTCGAGCGCCTTCTCGGGATCGTCCTGGTAGCTGATCATGACCGGCAGGCGCAGCCGAACGCGCTGGTCGGAGTAGCTCCAATTGATCACCGACGTCGTGATCAGGTTCTGGTTCGGCACCAGCGTCTCGACGCCGTCGCGGTCACGCACGACGACGTAGCGGCCACGCAGCTCCTGCACCCAGCCGAAGTTCTCCGTGCTGGTGCCGGTCGTGCCGGTGAAGCTGATCACGTCGCCGGGCTTGATGGACTTGTCCATCAGCAGCACGAAGCCGCTGACGAAGTTGCTGGCGATCGCCTGCAGGCCGAAGCCGAGGCCGATGCCGATCGCGCCGGTCAGCACGGTGAGTGCAGTCAGGTCGATGCCGGTCGCGTTGATGCCGAGTAGGATGCCGAGGCCGACCAGGAAGAACTGGCTGAACTTCGCGATGCCGATGCGCGTCGACATCGCCACCGAGTCCATCGTCATCACGCGCCGCTCGATCGCGCGGGCGACGACGCTGGCGACCAGGATGAAGCCCGTCACGACGACGATGCTCTTCAGCAGCGCCCAGAGACTGAACGACACCTTGCCCGGGATCAGGTCGAGTGCATCGAGCCGCGCCTCGATGCCGTTGAACCAGCCGAGCAGCTCGAAACTGATCGCGAGCCAGATGAACAGCGTGATGCGGCTGTCCCAGGTGCGCACCCAGGACTTCGGGCCGAGCAGCAGCGCCAGCAGGTACACGCCGAGCCGCACCAGCAGCAGGGCGACGATCAACTGCAGCGCGATGTCGACCATCGCGACATGCATGTCGCCCAGCGCCAGCAGTGCGCGCACGCCGAGCAGCACGACGACGGCGACGAAGTAGCTCGCCAGCACCACGCAGCCTTCGATGACGGCATCCTGCCAACTCGCGGGCGCGCTCGGCTCGGAGCGACCGCGGCGCTGGTACCAGAGCTTGACGAAGTGCGAGGCCGCCATGCCTAGCAGCAGCGCGAGCACGATCGCGACGATCTCGGCGAGGATCTCCGGGTTCGTCAAGCGACCGAAGGCGCTGCCGGCGGATTGGGCGGCTGCATCCACGTCAGGCGTTCAGGTCCGGGATCAGCTCGCTCTCGTAGCGGGTGATCTGGTCCTTGAGCAGCAGTTTGCGGCGCTTGAGGCGCTTGATCTGGATTTCATCGACATGCATGTCCATGCACAAGCGCTCGATGATCTGGTCGAGGTCGCGGTGTTCGATGCGGAGCTGGCGCAGCTTTTCGATGTTGCGGAACAGCTCCCGATCGACCTTGTCGGGATCTTCGGCGTCGGACATGGATACCAGTGGTGCTACAGACGCGCTGAGAGGGGCTCGAGATCGGCCGGTAGCTTAGCGAACCGGCCGGGGGGATTCCACGGCACGGACGGATCGTGGAAATCCGAGCCGCAGGAGGCGGCGAGGCCGTGCTGGCGCGCCAGCGTCGCGAGCCGATCGAGGTCGCCGCGGGCCATGCCGCCGACGCTGACTTCGAGCGCGGCCCCGCCTGCGGCCACGAAGGTCGCGACCAGTTGCCGCAGCGCGCCGCTCGAGAGCCGATAGCGGTGCGGATGGGCCAGCACGGGCCAGCCGCCGGCCGCGAGGATTGCAGCGATGCCGGTCTCGAGGGCAGGCCATTCCACCGGCACGTGGCCTGGCGCGTCGCGCCCCAGCCAGCGCTCGATGGCATCCTGGACATCGGTGGCGTGGCCGCGCGCGACGAGCTCGCGCGCGACATGGGTGCGGGTCGGCATCGCGGTCGCCGCGGCCACGGCCGCCGCGATCTCGGTTCCGGGCAGGCGACCGCGCCGCTCGAGTCGCGCACCGATCTGCTGCAGCCGTTCGCCGCGTTGCAGGGCGACAGCGGCGAACTGTGCCGCCAGCGTGCCCGAGTCGACCGCCACGCCCAGGCCGACGACATGGATCGCCTGCCCACGCCAGGCGACCGAGAGCTCGCAGCCGCTGACGAAGCGCAGGCCCGCGGCTGCGCAGGCCGTGGCGGCCTCGGCGCAACCCGCCACGCTGTCGTGATCGGTCAGCGCAATTAGCTCGACACCGCAGCGCGCCGCATGCGCGACGAGCACGGTCGGTGTCAGCACGCCGTCGGAGTGGTGGCTGTGCAGGTGGAGGTCGGCGAGGGGCGTCACCGGTTTATGATACCCGGATGCTCTCCGCCCCCGCGCACAAGCCTGACTGGGACCAGATCGACAGCGTGCTGCTCGATCTCGATGGCACCTTGCTCGACCTGGCCTTCGACAATTATGTCTGGATGGGCCGGATCCCCGAGATCTACGCCGACGCGCGCGGCCTGTCGGTGCCGGAGGCGCAGGCGGAGCTCGCGCCGAAGTTCCGCGCCCTGCAGGGCCAGCTCGCGTGGTACTGCATCGACCACTGGAGCCGCGAATTGGGCATCGACATCGCGCAGCTGCACCGCGATGAATCGCACCGGATCGGCTGGTTGCCGGGCGCGCGCGGCTTCCTCGAGCGCGTCCGCGAGCGCGGCAAGCGGCTCGTGCTGCTGACCAATTCGCATCCGGTGACGCTCGCGATCAAGCACGAGCACACGGGCGTACTCGACTGGTTCGATGCCGCCTTCAGTTCGCAGCAGTTCGGCGCGCCCAAGGAAGTGCCGCAATTCTGGAGTGCGGCGCGCGCGGCCGAGCCGTTCGACCCGGCGCGCGCGGTGTTCTGTGACGACAGCACCGCAGTGCTGCATGCCGCGTGCGCGGCCGGGGTGCGCTGGGTCTACGCCGTGCGCAAGCCGGACAGCTCGCGGCGCGGGCATGCGCATGATGAGTTCACCGCGATCGATGCGGTGGCCGAACTCGGCTGAACGCCGCTGCGGCGGCTAGTTGCCGCCGCCGTCGCCGCCCGCGGGGTTCGCCGCGCCGGCCGGACCTTGCCCCGAACCCTCGCCACCTTCCGCGCCACTGCGCCGGCGACCGCGGCCACCGCGCCGCCGA
Organism: uncultured Steroidobacteraceae bacterium; assembly: GCA_964586725.1. Lineage (GTDB taxonomy): Bacteria > Pseudomonadota > Gammaproteobacteria > Steroidobacterales > Steroidobacteraceae > UBA964. The sequence continues at coordinate 20,065 of CAZPJE010000141.1, forward strand.
CGCTTGCGCGGCGCACCCGCGGCACCCGCTTCACCACTGGGCGGGGCGGCCGCTGACGGTGCTGGCCCCTGCGGCGCAGCCGCTGGCGCGGGCTCCGCGCCACGTTCCACGCGCATCGTGCCGAGCTCGAGCGACGGTCGATCGACGACCGGGCGCCGCTCGCCGCTGTCGCCCCGGCCGCCGCCGCGCGGGCCGCCGCGACCACCGCCGCGGCCGCCGGGACCGCCGCTGCGGCCACCACCGCCGCCGCCGCTGCGGCCGCCGCGGAAGTCCTCGTCGCGACGCGGACGGCGCGGCGGGAACTGCACCGGCGCGAGCATTTCGGGCGTGATCGGCGAGTAGGGGATCTTGTGGCCGATGTAGGTCTCGATGTCCGGCAGCGAGATCGCGTAGTCCTCGCAGGCGAAGCTGATCGCGTCGCCCTGCGCGCCGGCGCGCGCCGTGCGGCCGATGCGGTGCACGTAGTCGGCGCAGTCCTGCGGCAGATCGAAGTTGTAGACGTGCGTGACGTCAGCGATGTGCAGGCCGCGCGAGGCGACGTCGGTCGCGATCAGCACCGCGAGCTTGCCTTCGTGGAACTCTCGCAGGAAGCGCAGCCGCTTGTTCTGCGGCACGTCGCCCGACATCGCCTGGGCGTTGATGCCATTGGCGCGCAACACGTCCTCGAGTCGCTCTGCGACGCGCTTGGTGTTGACGAACACCATCGTGCGGCTCTGGCCCTGCGCCCGCAGCAGGTTGATCAGCAGCGGGTACTTCTCTTCCATCGCCGGGTAGTAGATCAGCTGGCGCACGCGGTCCGTCGTGACCTTGTCAGGCTCGATGCGCACCAGCTCCGGCTCGTTCATGTGCTCGTACGCGAGCTCGAGCACGCGCTGCGACAGCGTCGCCGAGAACAGCATCGACTGGCGGTGCTCGGGCGCCGGCAGGCGCCGCAGGATGTAGCGGATGTCGGCGATGAAGCCGAGATCGAACATGCGGTCGGCCTCGTCGAGCACGACGGCCTGCACATGGCGCGTGTCGAACACGTGCTGCTTGTGGTAATCGATGATGCGGCCCGGCGTGCCGATCAGGATGTCCACACCCTCTTCGAGCTGGCGGCGCTGCTTCTCGTAGTCGACGCCGCCGAACACGACGGCGATGCGGAACTCGGTGCGCGCGCCGAGCAGCAGGGCGTCCTTGTGGATTTGCACCGCGAGTTCGCGGGTCGGCGCGATGATCAGGGCGCGGATGCCGGTCTGGCCGCGGGTCGGGCCGGGCGGATGGTCCGCGAGCCGCTGGAACAGCGCGACCAGGAACGCGGCGGTCTTGCCGGTGCCGGTCTGCGCCTGGCCGGCGACATCGCGACCGGTCAGCGCTATCGGCAGCGTCTGCGCCTGGATCGGCGTGCAATGAGTGAAACCGGCGTCGAGCACGCCCTGCAGGATCTCGGGCGCGAGCGGCAGGGAGTCGAAGGTGAGGCTGGAAAGATGGGTGTCAGACATGAATCATCCAAAGTCAGATCCGGCGACGCGGTGCTTGCAAAACAGCGCGGGACGGGATACAAAATAGGACAGGGGAACGGACGTCCTGTCCGAAACCCAGTCGGCTAGAGGCCGGCATGAACCGCCGTAACAGCATCCCCCAGAACAGCATCGTCCAGAGGGTCTCAATTCGCCTTGCTTTCAGGGCCTAAACCCAGGGTCTCCATCCAGATAGTGTAACCGGTAGCCGGTCCCCACCGATACGGCCCGGATGCTCAGCGCGGCTCCAGCCGGTCTGGCACCCCCACCCAGTTTCCATAGCCAATGCCCACAGGCGCCCCCATACGCCCCCCATCCACACCTCCCCACGGAGACGATCCCAAGTGAGTAACCCGCACATCGTGCACACCACCGACGCCACGTTCGCCCAGGACGTGCTGAAGTCCGATAAACCCGTTCTGCTCGATTTCTGGGCGGAGTGGTGCGGTCCCTGCAAGATGATCGCGCCGATCCTCGACGACGTCGCGACCGAGTACGCGGACCGTGTCCGGATCGCGAAGCTGAACATCGATGAGAACCCGCAGACGCCGCCCAAGTTCGGCATCCGCGGCATCCCGACGCTGATCCTCTTCAAGAACGGCACCGTCGAGGCCCAGAAGGTCGGCGCCGTGTCGAAGTCGCAGCTCGCGGCCTTCCTGGACAGCAACCTGTGAGGGGCTACCTCGGCAACCAGGGCCGCAACCGGCCCAAGGGCGGCGGCGGCGGCCAGCGCCACGGCGGCGGTAACCGCGACGGCAATCGCGACGGCAATCGCATGCCGCAGAACGCCCGGCACGAAGAGCCGATGGACCACGCGCCGTTCATCGATTCGGGCGAAGACGCGGAGATCATCAGTCCCGAAGAGCTTGCGCAGTCGCGCAACTCGATGAACCTGACCCAGCTGAAGGCGATGCCGATCGGCCAGCTGGTGCGGCTCGCCGAGTCGCTCGGCGTCGAGAACATGGCCCGCTCGCGCAAGCAGGACATCATCTTCTCGCTGCTGAAGGCACATGCCCGCAAGGGCGAGCCGATCTACGGCGACGGCGTGCTCGAGATACTGCAGGATGGCTTCGGCTTCCTGCGCTCGTCGGATGGCTCCTACCTCGCGGGCCCCGACGACATCTACATCAGCCCGTCGCAGGTGAGGCGCTTCAACCTGCGCACCGGCGACACCATCTCGGGCCTGATCCGCCCGCCGAAGGACGGCGAGCGCTACTTCGCGCTGCTGAAGGTCGGCGAGATCAACTTCGATTCGCCGGAGAACGCGCGCAACAAGGTGCTGTTCGAGAACCTGACGCCGCTGCATCCGACGCGGCGCCTGAAGCTCGAGCGCGGCAATGGCTCCACCGAAGACCTCACGGCGCGCGCGATCGACCTGGTCGCGCCGATCGGCAAGGGCCAGCGCGGCCTGATCGTCTCGCCGCCGAAGGCCGGCAAGACGATGCTGCTGCAGAACATCGCCACCGCGATTTCGGCGAACCATCCCGAGGTCTACCTCATGGTGCTGCTCATCGATGAGCGCCCTGAGGAAGTCACCGAGATGCAGCGCACCGTCAAGGGCGAGGTCGTCTCCTCGACCTTCGACGAGCCCGCGGCGCGGCACGTGCAGGTCGCCGAGATGGTGATCGAGAAGGCCAAGCGCCTGGTCGAGCACAAGAAGGACGTGGTCATCCTGCTCGATTCGATCACGCGCCTTGCGCGCGGCTACAACACCGTGGTGCCGAGCTCCGGCAAGGTGCTGACCGGTGGCGTCGACGCGAACGCGCTGCAGCGCCCGAAGCGCTTCTTCGGCGCGGCGCGCAACATCGAGGAGGGCGGCTCGCTGACCATCCTCGCGACGGCGCTGATCGACACCGGCTCGAAGATGGACGACGTCATCTACGAGGAATTCAAGGGCACTGGCAACAGCGAGATCCACCTGGATCGGCGCATCGCCGAGAAGCGAGTCTTCCCGTCGATCAACATCAACCGCTCGGGCACGCGCAAGGAAGAGCTGATCACGGATTCGGGCGAACTCGCCAAGATCTGGATCCTGCGCAAGCTGCTGCACCCGATGGATGATCTCGCGGCGATCGAATTCCTGCTCGACAAGATGAAGGACACGAAGACCAATTCGGACTTCTTCGAGGCGATGAAGCGGTGAGCGTGCGCGCCGCAGTCGCGGTGCTGCTCGCAGCCGCCGTGTTGCTCGGCGGCTGCGGCCGCCGCAGCCTCGATGAGGCTGCGGTGGTCGAGTTCATGGATGCCGCGGACGCCGCGATGCGTAGCCGGCGCGCGCCCGACATCTGCGAGCTGCATGCCGAGAGCTTCGTGCTGACCCGCCGCTACCTGATCGTCGAGCCCGACCGCGGGATGACGGAGCCGGAGGAGGCGACGCTCGGCAAGCGGCTCTACTGCCGCAGCCTCGCGTCGTTTGCAAGGATCCGCCAGTATTCGCGCGAGCGTGTCGAGCTCGATATCGACATTGCCGCGGACGGCAAGACCGCCGATATCTACGCGCGCTACGTCGACAAGATGCCTTTCTACGAGGAGGGCACTCCGGCGGGCATGCTCGATGCCTTTTCCGACATGCAGATCATGCAGATCGACGCCAACTCGGTGATTGGCATCGAGGATGGCGAGCTGCGCCTGCTGTCGTCCGCGCTCGACATCGAGGCCACGCTCGTGCCGAAGGCCCAGGCGCCGCTGCCGTATGACTGAGCCGGCACGGTGTTGAGCGAACCGTAGATGCGCTTCCTGCCAGGCATCGCCGCCGCCCTCGTAGCTGCCGTCGCGGTCGCGTGGACGATCCGCGGTCGCGACGGCGCCGACGATCCGCGCCCACCCGACAGTTTCCTCGACACCGAGGTCGCGCTCGGCGATGCGGACTCGACGGGCAGCTGCTACTCGCTGCGCGTGGTGCTGACCCAGGGCCAGATCTGGTTGCCGCACGCGACGTCGCAGTGGCGGGAGTCCAGCCCGGGCGAATGGTCGTTCCGTGTCGAGTGGCTCGACAGCGATGCGCCGGGCGCCGCAAGCCAGTGGCGTGAGTTCGACTTCGTCGAGCGCGCCGGCCTGATCGAACCGCTCGAGGTTCGTCGTCCCGAAACGGACGACTCGGACAACCCCGTGCCGGAACCCGATCTCGAGGCCGAATTCGCGTGGTGGGTCGGCGCGGCGCGGGACCGCGCTGACGGCAAGGTCGACCGATGTCGCCAGAAGACCGGGCCAGACGCTGATTCGTGACGTAGTGCCCGTCGGCATCGGGCGACGGTGGCGGTGCTGCGTCGCCTGTAGGATCATGCCCGCGCTTGTCTTGCAGGAGCGTTCGCATGCGGATTCGCAGCCTCTGGGGAGTGCTGGGCCTGGCGTTGGTGTTGCCATCGGTCGCCATCGCGCAGGGCCGCGCGCCGCGCGAGATCGCGAGCCCCATCACGGACCGCTTCGCGGTCCGCGGCGTCTATTACCAGCCGTCCTTGACGACCGAGGCACGCTTCGACAGCGACGCCGGCACGCCGGGCACGCTGTTCAGCGGTGAGGAAGACCTGGGCCTCGACGACGAAGCCAACCAGGGCCGCATGGAACTGATGCTGCGGATGAAGGATCGGCACCGCGTCCGCATCGATTACCTGAAGCTCGATCGTTACGGCGAGAGCACGCTGAGCCGGCCGATCGTGTATCGCAACACGACCTATGCCACCAACGACCGGGTGCTGTCGGATTTCAACGTGCGCATGCTCGGTCTCACCTATGCGTTCTCGGCGCTGCGCCGCGAGAAGTTCGAGATCGGCGTCGGGCTCGGCCTGCACATTGTCGAGGCGCAGGCGGCCTCGGAGGTGGTGCGCGTGCGCAACGTCAACGAGGAAGGCAGCGGCATCGGCATCCTGCCCACGCTCGCCATGGATGGCACCTGGCGCATTTCGAGTCGCTGGGCACTGACCGGCCGCGCCCAGTATCTCGAAGTCAGCGCCGCCGACATCGAGGGCACCTTCGCCGACTTTCACGTCGACGTGCAGTACCGCTGGCGTCGCAATCTCGCCATCGGGCTGGGCTGGTCGAAGCTGACTCTCGATGTCGACGTGACCAGCAACGACCTGCCGGGCCTCGTGAACATCGACGCGGCCGGGCCGGAGCTGTTCTTCCGCGTCAGCTTCTGACGCCCGGCGGCTCGCGCAGGAAAGCGACGACTTCGTCGATGGTGCCTGCATGCCGCAGCGCGCCGCTGTGGTTGAGCCCGCGCGTCTCCCGATAGTGGCTGTGGCGCAGCCGTGCCGCGAACTCGCGCGCATGTTCGGCCGGCGCAACTTCGTCGTCGACGTCGTGGACCACCAGCGTCGGCACTGCGAGGCGGTCGGCCAGTGCATGCGATGAGAACTGCTCCGGCTTGGCGCCGAAGCGCCGCGTGAACAGTTCGCGCAGTCGGCGCGCGACATCGGCGCGCAGGTCGAGGACCAGCGCGAAGGAGTCCATCATGTAGCCGGCGTCGCGCGGCATGCCGATCACGACCAGCGCGCGCACGTCCGGATGAGGTTCCTCGGCGAACTGCCAGACAGCGGCACTGGCGCCCATCGAATGCGCGACGATGCCAGTGACGGGCGCGAACTCCGCCAGCGCGACGCGCAGCGCGCTGCGGAACTGGCCGAGGTCGGAGCGACGTCCGGTCGAATCGCCGTGCGCGGGCGCATCGATGCCGACGACGCGGTAGCCCGCCGCCGTGAGTGGCTCGACGAAATCGCCGAAACGGGCCGCGTGCGAGCCCCAGCCATGCAGCAGCAGTACGGTCGGTGGCGCGGGCGCCGGGGTCTGCGGCGGCCACTCCAGTGCCGCGACCGAACCGCGCTCGACCGCGAGTCGTCGCCGCGTCGCGCGCGCGACCACGGGCACATCGACGGCGTCGAGTCTGCGCCGCGGTGGCGTCAGGAACAGTTCGAGGGCGAGCTTGGCGGCCAGCAGCGGCGACACGCGGGTGGTGAATGCAAATAGTCGGCGCAGTCTTGCCCGCAGGGCAGGCGTGACGCCTGGGATCGAGCGCGGCGCGTCCCTGGGCCCGGCCACGGGCTCAGTCGCCGCCGCCGTCGCCGCCGCCGCTGTCGCCGTCGTCGCGGTCCGAGCCGGCAGGGTGCGCCGCATAGGACGCCTCGCCGGAGCCGCCGCGCTCGCGCGCGACGGCGCGATGGCCGATGTCGCGGCGGTACTGGATGCCGCGCCAGTCGATGCAATCGACCAGCGCGTAGGCTGCGCGCTGCGCGTCCACGACGCTGTCGCCTAGGCCGACGGCGCACAGCACGCGCCCGCCGTTCGTCAGCACCGCGCCGTCGGCGCCGGTCGATGTGCCCGCATGGAACACCTTGCCTGGCAGCGCTGCGGCGCGCTCGAGGCCGCTGATGACGTCGCCCTTGCGGACCGCATCCGGATAGCCGCCCGCGGCGATGACGACGCCGAGCGCGGCGCGCGGATCCCAGTCCATCCGGACGCGGTCCAGCTGGCCGTCGAGCGCCGCGTCGCACAGTACCGTCAGATCGGACTTCAGCCGCGCCATGATCGGCTGGGTTTCGGGATCGCCGAAGCGGCAGTTGAACTCGATGACGTTCGGCGTGCCGTCGGGCGCGATCATCAGGCCGGCGTACAGGAAGCCGGTGTAGGGCATGCCATCGGCCGCGAGGCCGCGGATCGTCGGCTCGATGACTTCGCGCATCACGCGCGCGTGGATCGCCGGCGTGACGACTGGGGCAGGCGAGTAGGCGCCCATGCCGCCGGTGTTCGGGCCGCGATCGCCGTCATCGCGCCGCTTGTGATCCTGCGAGGTCGCGAAGGGCAGCGCGCGCTGGCCGTCCGCGATCACGATGAAGCTCGCTTCCTCGCCGGGCAGGAACTCCTCGATGACGACCTCATCGCCGGCGCTGCCGAAGCGGCCGTCGAACATCGACTGCACCGTTTCGATGGCTTCATCTGCCGTGGCCGCGATGATCACGCCCTTGCCAGCCGCGAGGCCGCTGGCCTTGACGACGATGGGGGCGCGCTGGCGCCGCACCCAGGCCGCATCGAAGTTCGCGCGCGTGAACGTCGCGTAGCCTGCGGTCGGAATGCCGTGCCGGCGCAGGAACTCCTTCGTGAAGGCCTTCGAGCCCTCGAGTTGCGCCGGGGCGCGGCGCGGACCGAAGCAGCGCAGGCCCGCTGCTTCGAACGCATCGACGATGCCGAGCACCAGCGGTCCTTCCGGCCCGATGATGGTCAGGTCGACGCGCTCGCGCTGCGCGAGCGCGATCTGCCCGGCGATGTCCTCGGCGGGCACGGCGACGTTGCGCACGCGCGGTTCGTGCGCCGTGCCGGCATTGCCCGGCGCGACCAGCACTTCGGCGACCCGCGGCGACTGCGCGCACTTCCAGGCGAGCGCGTGCTCGCGACCACCGCTGCCGATGATCAGGACCTTGATGCCGGCGGAAGCCATGCGGGCCTAGTGCCGGAAGTGGCGCATGCCGGTAAACACCATGGCCATGCCATGTTCGTTCGCCGCGGCGATCACTTCGTCGTCGCGCTTGCTGCCGCCCGGCTGGATCACGGCGCGGATGCCGTACTCGGCGGCGACGTCGACGCCGTCGCGGAACGGGAAGAAGGCATCGGAGGCCATGACGGCGCCCGCTACGGTCAGCTTCTCGTCTGCGGCCTTCATCGCGGCGACGCGGCTCGAATAGACGCGGCTCATCTGTCCGGCGCCGACGCCGATCGTGGCGCCGCCCCCGGCGTAGACGATCGCGTTGGACTTCACGAACTTGCAGACGCGCCACGCGAACAGCAGGTCGTCGAGTTCGGCGGACGAAGGCGCGCGCGACGTGACGACGCGCAGCTGCTCGCGGCTGACGCGGCCCAGGTCGCGATCCTGCGCGAGCAGGCCGCCGTTGACGCTGCGGATCTCGATGCCGCTGTCGGTGTCGGCGGCGAGATCGCCGGTCTCGAGCACGCGCAGATTCGCCTTCGCGGCGAGCACCGCGCGGGCGGCCGGACCGATGACCGGTGCGGCGAGTACCTCGACGAACTGGCGGTCGACGATGGTCTTCGCCGTCGCGGCATCGAGTTCGCGGTTGAATGCGATGATGCCGCCGAACGCCGAGGTCGGATCGGTGCGATAGGCGACCTCGTAGGCCGCGAGCACGTCGGACGCGACCGCGACACCGCAGGGGTTCGCGTGCTTGACGATCACGCAGGCCGGTGCCTCGAACTGCCGCACGCACTCGATCGCGGTGTCGGCATCGGCGACGTTGTTGAAGGACAGGTCCTTGCCCTGCAGCAACCCGGCGGTCGCGACGCCCGCGCCGCGCGCGTCGGTGCTGCGATAGAACGCGGCCTGCTGGTGCGGGTTCTCGCCGTAGCGCAGCGTCTGCACGCGCCGGAAGCGCGGCGCGTACTCGGGCGGGAAGCGCTCGGGCTCAATCGCGCCGGGCGAGTTCGCCTGCAGGTAGGCGGTGACCATGGCGTCGTAGCCCGCCGTGTGTGCAAATGCCTTGGCGGCGAGCCTGCGTCGCGTTGCGGCGCTGGTGCTGCCGGCCGCGGCGAGCTCTGCCAGCACGGCGGCGTAGTCGGCCGGATCGACGACAGCAGCGACGCTGGCGTGGTTCTTCGCCGCCGCGCGCAGCATCGCCGGACCGCCGATGTCGATGTTCTCGATGGCCTCGTCGTCGGTGCAGCCAGGCTTCGCGATCGTGGCCGCGAACGGATAGAGGTTCACGACCAGCAGGTCGATCGGCGCGATACCGTGTTGCGCCATGACCGCGGCATCGATGTCGCGGCGGCCGAGCAGGCCGCCATGGATCTTCGGGTGCAGCGTCTTGACGCGACCATCCATGATCTCGGGGAATCCCGTGACATCGGCGACTTCGCGCACCGTGACACCCGCGTCGCGCAGCAGCTTGGCGCTGCCGCCGGTGGACAGCAATTCGACGCCGCGGGCGGCCAGCGCCTGGGCCAGCGCGACCAGTCCGGTCTTGTCCGAGACCGACAGCAGCGCGCGACGCAGCGGAACCGTGCCCGTATCGGTCATCGAGGCCTCCGTCACTCGCTCAGGCCGAGCTCGCGCAGTTTCTTGCGCAGCGTGCCGCGGTTGATGCCGAGGATGTCGGCGGCACGGCTCTGGTTGCCCGACGCGTAATCGAGCACGGTGCGGAACAACGGCTCTTCGACTTCGCGCAGCACGAGATCGTACAACCGCGCCGGGCGGTCGCCATCGAGGCTCGCGAGGTAGGCATGCAAAGCGCGCTCGGTGTGGCCGCGCAGCGGGATCGAGGTGTCGGGCTCTGCAGTCGTACCCGGCGATGTCTTCGCAGTCATGCTGTCCCCGATCGAAATCTTCTTGTTATGACACCCAGGCGTCGAAGCGCCCCCTGACACACGCGAACTGCGCCGACGTGGAATCGGCTGCCATGAAGAGCTTGCGCGAGGCGCCGGGCGCGTCGGGCAGTTCTTCGAGCAGCTCGCTGTACCAGCCGAGGTGTTTGCGCGCGATCCGGAGACCCGAGTCTTCGCCGTAGAAGGCGTAGATGGATTCCAGATGCCCAAGAATAATATCACGCAGCTCTGCGCGCGCGAGCGGCGGTGGCGTCTCTCCTGTGGTCAGGAAGCCGTTGACATCGCGGAAAATCCACGGCGCGCCATGCGCCGCGCGGCCGATCATTACTCCGTCTGCACCGCAGTAATCAAGTACTTCGCGCGCCTTGCGCGGCGTGTCGATATCGCCGTTGGCGAACACCGGTATGCGCACCGCGGCCTTGATCGCACGGATCGTGTCGTACTCCGCGTCGCCCGTGTAGAAGTCGGCGCGCGTGCGGCCGTGGATCGCGAGCGATGCGATGCCGGCATCCTCGGCGATGCGAGCGATGCGCACGCCGTTGCGATGCTCGCGATCCCAGCCAGTGCGCGTCTTCAGCGTCACGGGAATGCCGACGGGCTGCGCGGCGCCGACGACGGCGGCCAGGATGTCCGCCACCAGCGCTTCGTCCGTCAGCAGCGCCGAACCGCACAGGCGGTTGCAGACCTTCTTCGCCGGGCAGCCCATGTTGATGTCGATGATCTGCGCGCCAAGATCGATGTTGCGGCGCGTCGCCTCGGCGAGCGCCGCCGGCTCCGCGCCGGCCAGCTGCACGACGCGCGGTTCGGGTTCGCCGGCATGGTCCATGCGGCGGCGGGATTTCGGCGTGCTCCACAGGCGCGTGTCGGAGGTGATCATCTCCGACGCCGCGAGGCCCGCGCCCAGCGACCGACACAGGATCCGGAACGGCCGGTCCGTGACGCCGGCCATCGGCGCGAGCACGGCGGGACGCGCGATGCTCCAGCGACCGATGCGGGGGACCGCGATGGCGTCGGGCGAGGCGACCGGCTCGGGCATGGCGGCGGATGTCGGCGACGCGGCGCTCAGCGCGCAGCGGTCGTCGTCGTGATGTCGTTCGCGCAGCGCGTGCCGCCGCCGTCGACGAGGCAGACGTCGAGTTCGAAGCCGACCGCGTTGCCACCGGGGTCGACCAGCTGCACGGCGGTCTCGAGCCGCGCGCCCGCGGCGAGCAAGGTTTCGGGCGCCGCGCCGTTCGGCCGCTGCTGGTAATCGGCCGCGGCCAGATCGCGCGACGCGATCCGGTTCCCGTAGCGATCCTGCAGTGTCACGCGCAGCAGCGGCAACGGCTGCGGTCGCGGCGACAGGTTGCGCAGGCTCGCGCGGACCAGCAGCGTGCCCGCGGCATCGGGCGGCGCGAAGGCGCCGAGCTGGCGGACGTCATAGGCGCCGAGGTCGCCGCGCAACTGGATCGGCTGGCCGATCGCCGCGTAGAACCGGCTCAGCGGGCCGCTCAGGGCGGGCCAGGCCACCAGCGCCTCGCGCTGGTGGTGCACGAGCTGACCGGCGAACAGCAGCGCGAGCAGCGCCGCGCCCGCCGCATAGGCCGCGTAGTAGCGCGGTCGCGGCGGCTCACTCGACGCGAGCGCCTCGATGTCGGCGTCGTCCGGCGCGGTCGCGGTGTCCGGGTCGGCAGCCGCGTCAATCGCAGCCGCATGGGTCGAAGCCGCTTGGGTCGCGGCCGCCGGCAGGAACGCGGCGGCCACCGGGACCACGCGGCTGGTGTCGGGCGGCTCCAGGGCGCCGAGGTCGATGTCGAGCTGGTCGGGAACGAGGATCGGGTCGTTGGCCGCCGCGACCTCGTCGATGCCGGCGTCGTTCGCCGCCGGCGGCATCTCGAGCAGCTCGTCGTTGGCCGCGACTGCCTCCGTATCGGCCGCGAGATCGATGCCGTCGACCTTCGGCGCGCTGGCCGGCGTGTCGATCAGCGGCGCATCGAACGCGGGCGGCGCGAACTCCGGCGCCGCGAAAGCGTCGGCGTCAAACGCGGTTGCGTCGAACGTCGGGGCTACAGGGTCAGGTTCGGGCACAGCGAGAGCCGCAGCGTCGGCCTCAACGTCGGGCGCAACGTCGGGCACGGGCTCGCCATGCGCGGCCTCGAAGGGTGCGCGATCGAACACGCCGGTGTTGGCGCCGCCATCGGCGGCGTCCGTGTCGATCTTGACCTCGAAGATGCGCGTGTCCCCGTTGTCGTCGTAAGCCGGCTCGAGTGCCGCATCCAGCGTCGGCTCCGCCAGCGGCGGTTCGAGCGCATCGGCTTCGGTGTCGTACAGCGACACGAGTGCGTTGAACACGGAGGCACAGCGACCGCAGCGGACATGGCCCTGCGCGATGCGCAGGTCGGCCGCCGAGACGGCTAACGACAGCTGGCATTGCGGACAGATCGTGATCACGGTGATCCCTGGTGTGCTGGGCCGATTCTGACCGACATCGCGTCGCGACGCGATGCGGCGAGGCAGGTCCAGCCGTCGCGGCTGGCCTGCACGCCGATCTCGAACCAGGGCTGGTACGCCGCCAGGACCTCGTCCGCCTGGGCGTCAAGCAGTCCGGCGAGCGCGAGCCGGCCGCCGGGGGCGCACAGCGCCGCGAGGCGCGGCGCGAGTTCGACCAGCGGCCCGGCCAGGATGTTCGCGACGATGAGGTCCGCGCCGGGCTGCAGCGCGGCGTCCGCGGCGATGATCTCGAGCCGGTCGGCGACGTCGTTGGCGAGCGCGTTGTCGCGCGTCGCGGTCAGCGCCTGCGGGTTGATGTCGAAGCCGGCAGCGCGCGCTGTGCCGAGGCGCAGCGCGGCGATCGCGAGGATGCCGCTGCCGCAGCCGTAGTCGATCACGCGGCGATGCGCGGGCGTGACGGTCGCATCTAGCCACTCGAGGCACATCGCCGTCGTCGCATGCGTGCCAGTGCCGAAGGCCAGGCCGGGGTCGAGGCGCAGCAGCACCGTGGCCGTGTCGGCCAGCGCTTCGGCGGGCGGCTCGAGCTCGTGCGGACAGACCCACAGGCGGCGCCCGAAGCGCAGCGGCCGGAAATCGCGCAGCCATTCGCGCTCCCAGACGCGGTCCGCGATCGGCGCGACCTCGAGCGCCTCCCGCGGCAGGCCGAGCTGCGCCGCGAACTGCGCGGGCCAGGCGGCGCTGGCGATACCGGCATTGAACACCGCTTCGAGGCGGGTGGCCGGCCAGAGCCGGAACTCGCCGGGCGCCGGCTCGAGGATCGCGTCGTCGCGCTGGTCCGTGAAGGTCACCGAGTGCGCGCCCGCGGCGAAGCAGGCCGACTCGATGGCCTCCGCATCGAGCCCGTCGAGCCGGATGCGCACGCTGAGGAACGCCATCGCCGGGTCCCGCGTCCGCGCTACTTCAGGCCGAGCCGACGTTCGAGGTAGTGGATGTCGGTGCCGCCGGCCGCGAACGCTGCATGGTTGAAGATCTCCTGGTGCAGCGCCGTGTTGGTCTTGATGCCCTCGACGACCATCTCGGCGAGCGCATTCTTCATGCGCGCGATCGCCGTCTCGCGCGTGTCGCCGTACGAGATGACCTTGGCGATCAGCGAATCGTAGTTCGGCGGCACGTGGTAGCCGGAGTAGATGTGGCTGTCGACGCGGATGCCGGGGCCGCCCGGCGGATGCCACAGCTTGACCGGGCCGGGCGAGGGCATGAAGGTCTTGGCGTCTTCGGCGTTGATGCGGCACTCGATCGCATGGCCGCGCAGCTGCACGTCCTTCTGCTGCCACGGCAGCTTCTCGCCGGCGGCGATCATCAGCTGCGCCTTGACTAGGTCGATGCCGGTGATCAGTTCGGTGACCGGGTGCTCGACCTGGATGCGCGTGTTCATCTCGATGAAGTAGAACTCGCCGTCCTGGTAGAGGAACTCGAGCGTGCCGGCACTCCGGTAGCCGACCGCGCGGCAGGCCTCGACGACGCGCTCGCCCATGCGGGCGCGCTGCGCCGCCGTGATGCCCGGCGCAGGGGCTTCTTCGATCACCTTCTGATGGCGCCGCTGCATGGAGCAGTCACGCTCGCCCAGGTGGATGACGTTGCCGTGGTGGTCCGCGAGCACTTGGAACTCGATATGCCGCGGCTTCTCGAGGAATTTCTCCATGTAGACCTGGTCGTTGCCGAAGGCGGCGAGCGCCTCCGACCGGGTC
>CAZPJE010000142.1:0-1531 GCA_964586725.1 uncultured Steroidobacteraceae bacterium
GTCGAGCAATGGCGCGGTGCCATCAGTGGTTATGGGCAGGCCGTCTTTTACTATGACCGCGAGCAGCGGCTCTGGCACACGACCTACGTCAGCGACGACGGCGATGTGCTGAGCATGTCGGGCATCTTTGAAGGCGACGCACTGCAATTCCGCGGCGAGGGCGCAGTGGCAGGGTTTCGCGGTCTGCACCGCATGGCTTGGTCCGCGCTGCCCGCTCGGGGCGTAAAGCAGCTCTGGGAGTACTCCGCCGATTCGGGCAAGACCTGGAAGACGATCCACATCGGGTATTACGCGCGCCGATCGTGATACCGTGCGCGTTCCCGGTCATTGAGTCGGCGGTGCCGACTGAGTTCGACTACATTGTCGTGGGCGCGGGATCTGCGGGGTGTGTCGTTGCGACGCGCCTCGCGGAGGATCCGTCGGTGTCGGTACTGCTGCTTGAGGCGGGCGGCGACGAGCGCGTCTGGCGGCTGCGCGTGCCGGGAGCACAGGCATTCATCCGCGACTGGAAGCCCTTCGCGTGGGAGTACGCGACCGAGCCTGATGCCTCACGTGCCGGTCGCAGCGAGGTCTGGCGCCGCGGACGCATCCTCGGCGGCAGCAGCAGCATCAACGGCCTGATCTACGCGACAGGTCTGCCTAGGGACTATGAACTCTGGGAAAAGCTCGGGGCTACAGGCTGGGGCTTCGCCGACGTCGAACCGTACTTTCGACGTACGGAGCGCTGCACGTCGTTGCCGGGGCGAGGCGAGTCCGGTCCCACGTTCGTCGAGGTTTTTCGCTCGCCGCATCACTACACCTCGGACTTGCTTGACGCCTTCGCTGCCAACGGCATTCCGATCGCTGCCGACGTAAATGCGATGTCTGGCGCCGGAGTCGGGATCACGCAGACCAACCAATTGCGCGGGTTACGGCAGGACAGTGCAACGGCGTACTTGCGTCCTGCCATGGCGCGCAGGCGCCTGACCGTACGCGCCAATGCGTGTGTTGATCGGATCCTCATCGAGCAGGGGGTGGCTCGTGGTGTCGCTTACCGCCGCGCGGGGCGGCGAGAGGTCGCTCGCGCTCGTCGAGAGGTGGTGATCTGCGCGGGCGCGATCGCATCGCCGCAGTTGCTGATGTTGTCCGGAATAGGTCCCGCCGACCAACTTCAATCGCTGGATATCGAAGTGCAAGTGAACGCACCCGGCGTCGGAAAGAACCTGCAGGATCATCCCGAGCTCTATCTGGAATACGAGGTCAGGGATCCCACCTACAGCACGGCGATGCGGTGGCATCGGCTGCTGCAGGCCGGAATGCAGTTTGCACTGCACCGCGCCGGTCGAGCCACGTCGCCAGGTTCCCATATTCTTGGATACGCCTGCAGCAATGCGAACCAACGTGAACCAGATCTTCTGCTATTCGCAGGTCCATGGGGTTACCTCGATGATGCTGTCGCCTTCTCGCGTGATCTGAACGTCTATTCGCTATCGCCGTCGATCTGTCACCCCAAGTCACGGGGTTCCGTGGAACTGCGTTCCGCATCTGCATT
>CAZPJE010000143.1:0-4565 GCA_964586725.1 uncultured Steroidobacteraceae bacterium
TCGCCATCGAGCTCGCCGCTGAGGAACGCGAGCATGTCGGCTTCTACCGTCTTCGGGTCTTCGAGGTAGGCGTAGTGCCCGAGGCCAGGGTATTTCTTCTTGAACGTCGGCGCGTTGACCAGCCAGTGCTGGAACACATCGGCTTCCAGGTGCATGACGGTCGCGTTCTCGAGGCCCCAGAGAATCAGGGTCGGCGCGCGCACCCCGGCGAGCACGGCCTCGGGATCACCAGTCTCGAACTGCTTCATCTGCAGCGCGCCGGCTTCCTGCCGGCCAGCGCGGCGATTGAAGTCGTAATTCATCTGGACCAGCCACTCGGGCGGCGTGTTGGGCGGCACGAAGTTCTGCTGCAGCTGGACGCGCAGCATGTCGGGGCTGACGTAGTTCGCCGCGATCCAGCGCGTCAGCGCGCTGCCGCGCGGGCGGTTCGGGTTGGTGGCCGCCGTGCGCGGCATGCCGGCCGAATTGATCAGCACGAGCCGCGTGACGTCATCGGGCCGTTTGGCCGCGAGCCGGAAGCCGACGATGCCGCCGGAAGAGGTCGCGACGATGGCGAACTTGTCGACGCCGAGCTGCGCCAGCAGGCCCTCCGCCAGCTCGACGTTGCGGTCCATCCGGTAGTCGCCGTTCGGGTCGGGGCCGGTCAGGCCCGCGTTCAGCAGGTCGAAGCGGATGACGCGGAAGCGCGGACTCAGTGCCTTCGCGAGGCTGTCCCAGGTGCGCAGGTGCATGAACGACGCATGCAGCAGCAGCACGGTGGGCCCGCTGCCCTGATCCATGTAGTGCACGCGCACACCGTCGATGTCGGCGAACTTCGAGTCCGCCGTCGCATGACGGCGCTCGAGCTCGGTGAGCGGCAGCGACATGAACCCGGGGCTGAATTTCCAGGCTGCGCCGCCAGCAGCGGCGGCAAGCAGGGCGGCAACGGCGAGAAGCAGCTTTTTCATCGGCACCATTCTAACGCCGCGCGCGCCATTGCCAGAACAGCAGCAGTCCGGCGAGCACGCCGCCGACCAGTAGTGGAACCCAGGCGCGCTCGAGGAAGGCGGTGCCGAGGTACACCGTGCCGAACGCGTACGGCAGCTCGGCGCAGGCCAGCGCCGCGAAGTAGCTGCCGCGCGGGTAGCGCAGCAGGCCGAAGAAGTATCCGCCCAGATCCGACGGAAACACGAGCTGGATCGACAGCGCGCCCCAGAAGCCACGGGCCGACGGCAGGCGTCGTTCGAGTTCGCCGACCGGTTGCTCGCGCAGCAAGGTGTCGACGGCAGGGCGACCCAGCGTGCGGCCGATCGTGTAGGTGATGACGCCGCCCAGGAACCATCCCAGCCACAGCAGCAGGAAGCAGGCGAGGCTGCCCCAGGCCTCGATCCCGAGCGGCACCAGCAGCACCGCCGAAAAGAACACCAGCATGGCGCTGAGTGCCGCCGCGATCACGAACACGACGGCGCCCAGTGCACTGTGATGCGCGATCAGGTCGGCAATCCTCGCGAACAGCGACTCGATGTGCTCATGGACGTCCGGCACGCGGGTCAGCGCCGCCGCTGCCAGCAGCACGACCAGCAACGCGATGACGCGACGCGGATGCGCCCGGGCGGAATGCAGGTTCCAGAGTTTCAAGGCGGGTGCCGTTTACCAGGCGATGCGTTCGCCGTTGTAGCGCGTGAAGCTGCCCGAATCCTCGAGCGTCAGACGCGCGATGACCTTGCGCAGGCCCGCGATGCTCTCGGGCGGATCGAGCGTTGCGCCCAGGCCGCCGAGTTCAGTGCGCACATGTCCGGGACAGACAGCCGCGGCGATGATGCCGCGCTCCCGCACCGCGACTGCCAGCATCGTCACGCTCTTGTTCAGCGCGGCCTTGCTCGAGCAGTAGGCGAACACGGCGTACTGGCCCTCGCTGTTCGAGCCGGTGGTGCTCGAGATGAACACCATCTTCTTCTGCTCACTGCGCTCGACATGCGCGGCGAACGCCTCGGCGATGCGGATCGGCGCCAGCGTATTGACCTCCAGCACGCGCAGCCAGGCGGCGTAGTCCAGGCTGCCGAACATCTGCTTGTGCAGCAGTTCGCGGTGCGGGCCGCGCGGCCCGATGTCACCGGCGTTGTTGATCAGCAGGTCGATCGCGGTGTTCGCGTGCTTGCCGGCCACCCATTCGAGGTGCTGCGGGTTCGTCACATCGAGCATCTCGACGGCCACCACGCCGCCGGCGCGCTTGCGCACGGCTTCGAGTTCGGTCGCGCGGCCTGGGTCGCGGGCGCAGGCGATGACATCCCAGCCGGCGGCGGCGTACTGGCGCGTGAACTCGAGCCCGAGGCCGCGGCTCGCGCCAGTGATCAGGACGGTAGGCATGCAGGACTCCAGCGGAACTGACGGGGCGCAGCGATGGCGCCAGCGCCCAGCCTACGGCTTTCGGACGCCAAAGAAAAAGGGGCGGCAGGTTGCCCTGCCGCCCCTCGGGTCAAACCCGATTCAGCTCGCGATCAGAACTCGTACTCGAGGTTGATCACGAACGAGCGACCCAGCAGGCCGCTGAAGTACTGGCTCGACAGCGGCACGTTGCCGAGGCGCGTCACGCTGCCGGCGTCGTCGCCCGCCGAAACGAACGGCGGGCGCTCGTTCAGGATGTTCGTGACCGTGAACACCGCGCTCCACTTGTCGGCGGCGTAGCGCACGGCCAGGTCGTTGGTGACGAACTCGTCGACCTTGGTGATGTTCTCCGACAGCACCGTCAGGCCTGGGAGCGGCAGCACGATGCCGTCCTCACCCTCGTAGCCGAACTGGTCGCCCTTGCCGGTGTAGTTCAGCGTCCAGGCGAAGGTCCAATCGCCACGCTCGAAGCGCGTCTGCACGCTGCCGACCCACTCCGGTTCGCCGATCGTGCCGTTAGGCAGGAACGAGCGGCCCGGGAACAGCTCGGTCTCGTCGTCTTCCGTGTACGTGATCTGGCTGTCGATCTCGAGGCGGCCGACCGTGAAGTCCTTCTCGTAGGCGATCGTGATGTCGTAGCCGCTGGTGCTCTGCGACGGCACGTTGCGATAGCTCGCATCGATCGTCGCAATGCCGCCATCCGGGCCGCGGGTGAACAGATTGCAGAAGCCCGGCGTCGGGAACGGCTCGAACGCATAGCAGGCGCCGACGACGGCGGCCGCGAGTCGCGTGACCTGGTTGTTGACCTTGATGTCGAAGTAGTCGACGGCGACGTTCAGGCCCCAGTCCGGCGGCGTCAGCACGAGGCCGACTGACAGCGAGTCGGAATCTTCCGGCTTCAGGCGACCGAGGCCGCCACCCGTCGTGATCAGCGCGCTGGCCGAGCCGCCGGCGAAGTCCGGCGCGATACCCGCAGCCGCGCAGTTGCGTGCGATGACGGCTGGGGCCGGCGTATCCGGGTCACCCCAGCGGATGCAGGGGTCGACGGCCTGCTGGTCGAGGAACGAGGTCTGGTCCTCGAGGAACAGTTCATACAGAGCCGGGGCGCGGAACGACGTGCCGTAGGTCGAGCGCACGCGCACCCAGTCGTTCAGCACCCAGTTCAGGCCGATCTTGTAGGTGGTCGCGTCGCCGACCGAGTCGTAGTCGCTGTAGCGGCCGGACAGGTTCAGCGTCAGGTCCTTGATCGCCGTGATGCCGCGCAACAGCGGGATCTCGAGCTCGGCATAGGCTTCCCACAGCGAGTCGTCACCGACCGTGCGGCCCGCGGTGATGAGGCCCCACGAGTTGCGGTTGATCGAGAACTCGCCCGGCGTGTCGTCGATCTTGTCGCGGCGGTAGCTCAAGCCTGCGGCCGCCGCCAGCGTGCCCGCCGGCAGGTCGAACAGGTCACCCGTGAACTGCGCTTCGATGATGGTCTGGTCGAACTGGGTCTTGCCGGCGTCCTTCGCGAAGAAGTAGGACTGCTCGGCCGACGAGAATTCACCGCGCTGCAGGCCCGGCACCGTGAACAGACCGAGGAACGGCACGCAACCGGCCGGAGCCATCGGCGGGCAGACGCCACCCGGCGTCGAGAGCGTCGCATTCGGGCCGGTCTGGAACGTGCCGGTGCCAGCGACCAGCCGGTCTTCCGGAATCACGTCGTCGAGGTAGTCGCCGCGGCTGGTCGAGTGGCTCGCGTACACGTCGTAGGACCACGAGGTGCTGCCGAAATCGCCGCGCAGGCCCGCGAGGGCGCGCACGACGTCGACTTCCTGCTCGCTGTTGGACGGCACCAGTATGATCGGGCGCGCAACACGCGTCGCCGTCAGGCCGACGGCGTTGACGTCGAACGGGTTGATCGCCGAGTCGAAAGCGACCCAGGGGAACAGCTGGCGGAAGTTGTCCTGCGACGACTCGCGACGGTTCGCCAGGATCTCGGTGTAGAGCTCCGCGCCGCCGAACGCGTCCGGCCGCCAGTCGCCCTGGACGAACACGCTGAAACGATCCGCCGGCGAGATCACCGATGAACCGAGATCACGCGGATCATCGTTCGTGCGCTCCTGGAACGGAATGAAGCGCCAGCCCGGAATCGGGTTATTGGGCGCGAGGCCCGCGGTGGTTGGGATGCCCGGGATCGGCGCGGCGTTCGTGCGCGACGC
>CAZPJE010000144.1:0-8356 GCA_964586725.1 uncultured Steroidobacteraceae bacterium
CAGCCCGACTTCCAGGGGTCGATGAGCGGCTGCTGCGTTGGGCCGCGTCGCGGACATGGGTGCGCGGCCGTATCCTGGGTACTGGCAGGATTCACGGCTCCCACAACGGCATGCCGCCGCAAGCCTTCAGTGCCAGGCGGCCGCGCGGCGCACGCAGCCCCGCACTCGATTGGCCTGGCGGGAGGGCCGCGCGTTACAGGGAAATCGTTGTCTCGAACACCAGCGCGGCCTGGCCAATGATCCAGACGCTGCTGGGCGTCGTGTCGGCATACTCGAGCTCGACGTCGACCCGGCCCGGCCGCGCCATGAACTGTCCCTGGGCGCCCGAGAATCGCGCGAGCCCGTCGGTGGGTCGCACGAGGCCGAGCTGCGCGAGATACACGCCGAGCAGCCCATGCGCGTTGCCGCTGACCGGGTCCTCGGGAATGCCGAGCGCGGGGCAGAACATCCGCGACTCGACCAGGCTCGCGGCCGCGGGCGGCTGCAGCGCGAAGACGAAGTGCCCCGCAGCGCCGACCTGCGCGGAGAGCGTGTTGAGCCGGTTGAAGTCAGGCTTCAGCTGCCGCAATTGCTCGCTGCTGCGCACGCCAATCAGCAGGCGGGTCGAGGCGCCGCCGACGATGCGCATCGGGCAGCGCGGATCGAGATCGGCGCTGGACAAAGCCAGCGCATCGAGCACCGCGAGTCGCTCGCGCTCGTTCGGGTCACGACCGATCGGCGGCGCGGGCTGGCGCACGGCAACCAGGCGCTCGGGTCCGCTGCCGCGGATCTCGACCTCGACGACGCCGCCTTTCTGCTTCTGTCGGAGCCGGCGCGGCGTGCTCGCGCGCCGCGACAGCACGTAATGGGCTGCCACCGTGGCGTGTCCGACGAAACCCGCTTCCGTGCGCGGCGTGAAGAAACGCACACGCAGGTCATGATCTGCGCCGTCCGGATCGAGCACGAAAGCGGTGTCGGCATTGTTGAGCTCGCGCGCGATGGCGCGCATTTCATCTTCGGTCAGCGCATCCGCGTGCAGCACGACGCCAGCGGGGTTGCCGGTGAATTGCTTTGTCGTGAATGCGTCGACCTGGAAAACCTGGACGCTGCGCGTCATTCCTTGAGCCTCCGCGGCACTTGGTCCGCGGATTGTAGGCAGTTCTGCCGGGCGCTGCACCGGCACCGGGCGCGCTTGCATTCCGGATCGCGCAGCCTAAGATATGCCGCACCTTGGGGTGGCCTCTGTGAGGCCTGAGACGCCGTTGGCGAACCCGTTGAACCTGATCCGGTTAGTACCGGCGGAGGGAGCAGGTCGTGATCTCATTGCCGCATTCGCGTTGCCGTTTCCATTTCCCCGCTGCCAGTGCCCGTGTGCTGTGGGTCGCTGCCACGGCGTTCGGCCTGGCCACGGCGCAAGCCGCTGCGCCATCAGGCCCCGGGCGTCCGCAGGCAGGCCCGCCGCCGCAGGAACAGACGCCGTTGCAGGAACCGCTGCAGGAAGTGGTCATCACGGCGAGTCTGCGCCGCGATACGGCGTTGTCAGCGCCCATCAGCGTCAGCGTCGTCGGCGCCGAGCAGATCCAGGGCGTCGGCGTGCAGCACCTGCAGGATGTGCTCGGTCTCGTGCCGAACCTGAACTGGGCGTCGGGCACGTCGCGCCCGCGATACTTCCAGTTGCGCGGCATCGGTGAGAACGACCAGTGGCAGGGCGCGCCCAATCCGTCGGTCGGGTTCCTGATCGACGGCATCGATTTCTCCGGTGTCGGCATGCCGGCCACGCTGTTCGACGTCGCGCAGATCGAAGTGCTGCGCGGACCGCAGGGTGCGATCCATGGCGCGAACGCGCTCGCCGGCTTGATCAACCTGCGCACTCGGGCGCCGCAGCCGGACGCCGAGCGGCGCATCGAACTGACCGGCGGCGACTACGGGACTGCCGCGCTGGGCGTGGTGCTGGGCGGCGCGCTCGGCGGCGCGCGCGGCGAGGCAGGCGAGGCGGCGTATCGCATCGTCGCGCAGCGCTTCCGCAGCGACGGATTTCGCCGAAACGAGTTCCTCGGCCGGGACGACACCAACGGCTACGACGAAACGACGCTGCGCGCGCGGCTGAGCGCGACCGCCGGCGACTGGGCCCTCGACGGGTCGCTGCTGTGGGTCGATCTCGACAATGGTTACGACGCCTTCGCGCTCGACAACTCGCGCGTCACGCTGTCTGACAAGCCGGGCGTCGATGCGCAGCGTTCGCTGGGCGGGTCGTTGCGCGCGGTCTGGACGGGGTCCGGGCGCCTGCGCATCGAGAGCACGACCGCCGCTGCGCGCTCCAGCATCGACTACGGCTTCGACGGCGACTGGGCTTTCGATCCCGGCTACGACTTCACGTCGCGCTTCGATCGTTCGCGCGACACGCTCAGCCAGGACCTGCGCCTGGTCTCGGTCGCGGACCTGGACGACGGCGCAGCGTCGAGCTGGCTCATCGGTGCGTACGCGTTGCGAGTCGCAGAAGGCAACGACCAGCTCGACCTGTACAACGGCGATGTGTTCCGCCGTCTGCGCAGCGACTATCGCGCCGTGAACCTCGCGCTGTACGGGCAGGTCGAGTGGCGACTCGCGCCACGCTGGACGCTGGCCGTCGCGGGGCGACTCGAAAAGCGCGCCGCGGATTACACCGATACCGATGGACTCGTGGCTGATCCGACCGACGACATGGCTGGCGGTCACGTCGCGTTGCAACGCGAGTGGGAAGGCGGCGCGGCCTACCTGTCCGTCGGGCGCGGCTTCAAGGCCGGCGGCTTCAATATCGGCGCCGTCGTGCCGGCCGATCGCCTGCTGTATCGCCCCGAGGCGCTGCGCAGCGTCGAGCTCGGCTGGAAAGGCCGCGCGGCGAACTCGGCGCTGGATTGGCAGCTGGCGCTGTTTTCGATGCGGCGCACCGACCAGCAGGTCAGTACGTCGGTGCAGGTCGATCCCGGCGATCCGCTGTCGTTCATCTACCTGACCGACAACGCTGCGCGGGGCGAGAACGTCGGCGCCGAAGCGGCGCTGCAGTGGCGCCCCGATGCGCGCTGGCGCGTCGACGCGTCGTTGGGCTGGCTCCGGGCGCGGTTCATGGATTACCAGCGCGACAGCGTGAACCTCGCGGGACGCGACCAGGCGCATGCGCCGGGCTGGCAATACGCGATCGGCGCCGAACACCGGTTCGCGACCGGGTGGTTCCTGCGTGCCGACGTGCAAGGCACCGACAGCTTCTATTTCTCGGAAAGCCACGACCAGGTTTCGGCGGCGTATACGCTCGTCCACCTGCGCGGCGGCTTCGAGCGGGGTCCCTGGCGGGCATCGGTCTGGGTGCGCAACGCATTTGACGAGGCGTATGCTCAGCGCGGCTTCTTCTTTGGCAACGAGCCGCCCGATTTTCCCGATCGCCTCTACGTGCAGCAGGGAGACCCGCGGCAGCTCGGCCTGACGATCTCTTACCAGTGGCCTTGAACGCCGTCGACACCGATCCGCTCCAAGCCATCCTGCAGGCCGCTGCCGCGAGCTCGCCGCTAGAGTGGCTGTCGCTGCTGGCGGGCGTTGCATACGCATTGCTCGCCGTGCGCCGCAATCGCTGGTGCTGGGCGTTCGGCGCGGTGTCGTCGGCGATCCTCGCCTGGCTCGCGTTCCATGGGCAGCTGCCGATGCAGTCGGCGTTGCAGGTCTGCTATGTCGCGATGGCCTTCTGGGGCTTCTGGCAATGGTCGCGCGCAGGCGATGGCGATGCACTCGCGATCTCGACCTGGCCGCTGCGCGTGCATGTCCTGGCGGTCTGCGCGATCGTCGTGATGGCGTTGCTGCTGGCGCCGCTTGTCGCTGATCTGACCTCGGCAGCCTGGCCGCGCATCGACACCGCCACGATGCTCGCGAGCCTGCTCGCGACGTCGATGGTCGCGATCGCCAAGCTCGAGAACTGGCTCTACTGGATCATCATCGATGCGGTGTCAGTGTTCCTGTACGGCGCGCAGCAGCTGTGGCTGCCGGCGCTGCTCTACCTGCTGTATCTCGGCATTGCGATCAGCGGCTACCTGACCTGGCGGCGGCGCTGGCGGGCGCAGCGCGTCGCGTGAGCTGCCCGACGCCGCTGCTGCGCGATCCGCGCGCGCTCGAGGACGGGCTCGCAGCGGTGCCCGGTTGGGGCGGCGAGCCGCAGCACGATAGCGTCACGCCGCTGGGCCGCGCCGGCCCGAACGCGAGCTTCCGCGTCACGACTGCAGCCGGCGCCTGGGTGCTGCGCATCGTTCATGATGCCGACCTCGCGCGGCTGCTGGGCGTCGAGCCACAGCGTGAGCGTGCCCTGCAGCAGCGTGCAGCGGAGGCTGGCATCGCCCCTGCGCCGCTGGCTGCGGATCCTGCCGGGCGCTGGCAGCTGCGGCCGTGGGTCGAGGGGCGCGCGTGGGATGCCCGTGACTTCGAAGATGCGCGCTCACGCAAGCGCCTTGCGCAGCTGCTGCTGAGACTGCACGAGGTCGTGCCGCCGGCGCCCGCCGTCGCGACGCTGGATCCGCTCGCCGTGGTGCGCAAGTGGTGTGTGTGGCTCGGCGCCGCCGCGCCGCCTGCGGCCATCGACGACATCCACGCTGCGCTGACGCGCATCGACTCCGCGCGACGCCCCACCGTGATCATCCATAGCGACGTGCACGCCGGCAACGTCATCGATGCCGGCGATCGACTGTGGCTGATCGACTGGGAGTACGCCCATGTCGGCGACCCGCTGTGCGATGTCGCCGCCATGATCGCGAGCGCGCCGCAACTGGGCGGCCACGCGGACGAATGGCTGCAGGCGCTCGGGCTCGCGGGGCGTGTCGTGCCCGGCGAGCTCGAGGCCTGGACTGGCATCTACCGGCGCATCAATTCCCTGTGGCAGACCCTTGCGTGGGCGTCGTGAACGCCAGCAGCACGTTGCCGGGCATGTGGAAGTACATCCCGTAGCCAGAGTTGACGACCACATAGCCATCGCGGATCGCGGCGCCGGCGCCACCGAAGGAGCCGCCGCGCGCCCGAGCGCCTGAGACCGTCGTGACTTCCTGCTTGGCGTCGTATTCGAACAGCACCTTGCCGCTGCGCCCGTCATAGGCGCGGAAGCGGCCGTCCATGTGGCCCGCGAGCACCAGGCCCGGCGCCGCCGAGATCGCCGCCGAAATGCCCGCGTCGCAGAACTGCAGCGTGCCGCAGACGTCGTCGGCCGGCGCGGCCCAGCGCTGCGCGCCGGTGGCGACGTCGAGCGCGTACAGGCCGGGCTTGCCGGGGCGGGGCGGACGGCCGTCGTGCTCGTCCTTCATGTCCGAGATCGGCACGTAGACGGTGTTGCCTTCGATCGCCATGCCGAAGTGCACGCCGCCCTGGATGCCGCCGCGACCGACCTGCGTCTTCCACAGCAGCGCGCCTTTGGCGTCGACGTCGAGTGCGTAGACGGCGCCGTTCTTCTGGCCGGCGAGCAGTACATCCTTCCCGGACGGCAGGGTCGTCAGGATGGTGCCGGCGCCGAAGTCGACATCAGGCCCGTTCTCTACCGGGCAGTTCGGGTTGTCCTTCATCATGCAGGCTACGTTCCAGGCATCGCCCTTGACCATCTGCTGCGACCACATCAGCTTGCCGTCATTGAGACGGAACGCGAGCAGCGCGTCGCTGGTGTCGTTCGACGGCGAGGAGTAATTCTCGCCGGTGCCGACATAGAGCACGCCGCGCTTGGCATCGATGGTCGGGCTGTTCCAGATCGGCGCGCCGGACGGCGCGAGGATCTTCGTCCCGATCGAGGTTTTGCCGACTTCGCGCGGCTCTTCGGCGATCGAATGCGCCTTCCAGCGCAGCTCGCCGCTCCAGGCGTCGACGGCGACCACCGCGCCGCGGAACGTGCAGCACTCGTAGGCCGGGTCGGCGGCCGACGTGACCTCGAGCGAGGAGATCGGCTGATAGATGACACCGTCATGGATCGTGCCGGTGCCCGTCAGCGTGGCATTCGGATGGTCATCGAGCTTTACGCTCCAGGCGAGCTTGCCGGTGCGCGCATCGACCGAATAGAGCCGTCCCAGCACGTCGCCGAAGAAGAGGCGCGGTGGCTGCGTGCGCACGTTCGCGCCGCCCTTCGCCTCGTAGGGCACGACCGCGGTGCGCACTTCGGCGCCCGCTTTGAAGACCCAGCGCGCACAGCCCGTGCCGAGATCCAGCGCGTAGACGTGACCGTCGAAGCTGCCGACGAACACGCTGCCATACGCGATCGAAGGCTGCGAGCGCGCGCGGATGCCGGCCGGGAACTCGAATGCCCAGGCGAGCTGCAGCTTCGGCGCGTCGGCGGCCGACAGCTTTGCAACGTCGGCTGGCGCGAAGCGCGCGTTGCCATACCCCCAGGTGACGGGCGCCGGCTTCATCGCGGCGTTGAACGGCGCCGCATCGTTCGTGCACATCGCCGGCGGGATCTCCGCCTGTTGCGCCGCGAGCAGCCCGCCCGACAGGTACTCCGCCACCTGCACGCGTTGCTCGGCGGTCAGCGCCTTGGCCTGCTCCATCATCAGGCCCTTCTCCAGCGATTCATGGATGGTCGGGCCCGACAGCATCTGCAGGAACATCTTGTGCGGCGCCTTGGCGACCTGGCCCAGGTGGCAGCTCGCGCAGGCCTGCTCGAACACCTGCTTGCCGGGCGACTTCTCCGGATCGAACTTCTGTTCCTCGGCGGCAGCGTCGGCGACCGCAGGCGATCCCGCGCCGCCTTGTGCGGTGGCGGCGTCTGCAGCGGCCGGCGGGGCCTCGCGCGAGCAGGCGACCAGGAGGGACGTTGCCAGCAGCAGCGCCGGCAGGGCAGTGCGAAAGTTCATGGTTGGCCTCTTCACGACGAGTCAGAGTGAGTCGGGCTGTTCGATCAATTGACGCAGGGTCTGCAGGAACGCGGCGCCGACGGCGCCATCGATGACGCGGTGATCCACGGACAGCGTCAGCGTCATCATCCGCGCGACGACCGGCGCGCCATTGCGCGCGACGACGCGCTCTTCGGCCGCGCCGACCGCGAGGATGGCGACCTGCGGCGGATTGATGATCGCGTCGAAACGCGCGATCCCGTGCATGCCGAGGTTCGAGATCGTGAAGGTGCCGCCCGAGATTTCCTCGCGCGTCAGCGCGCCGCGCAGCGCGCGCTCGGACAGATCCGCGGTGGCGCGGGCGATCTGCGCGACATTCAGCGTGTCTGCCTGGCGCACGATCGGCGTGATCAGGCCGTTCTCCGTCGCCACGGCAACGGCGATGTCGGCGTGCGCGAACTGGACGATCTCGTCGCCCTGCAGCTGGCTGTTGACCAGCGGGTGGCGCAGCAGCGCGATCGAGCAGGCGCGGACCAGCATGTCGTTGACCGTGATGCGCGTGCTGGTGTGATCGGAAACCTCGCCCTTCTTGAGGATCAGCCGGCTCGCATCGACATCGCAGGCGAGGCGGAAGTGCGGCAGGTTCTGGTAGGACTCGAGCAGCCGGCGCGCGATCGTCGCGCGCGTGGCGCTCATGCGCTTGCGCGTCTGGCCGGCGACGGCGGGCGATGCACCCGGCGGCGTGGCTGGGGCACTGGGGGCGGCCGGCGTCGTGGTCGGCGCTGCCGCTTGCGCAGCGGCGAAGGCCTCGACGTCTTCCTTCGAGATGCGCCCGTTGCGGCCGGTGCCGCGCACCTGCGCCAGATCGACGCCGAGCTTCTCGGCGACACGCCGCGCGATCGGGCTGACGCGCTGCTCGCCATCGCCAGCATCGGCCCCGGCATCGCTGCTCGCAGCGGCGGGTGCGGCTGATGCCGCAGCGGGCGCGGCCGCATCAAGTTCGAAGCTGACCGTGGCGCCCTTGAAGCCCGCGACGAAGGCGTCGATATCGGCATCCGGAGTGGCCGCGTCGGCGATCACGCCGATCAGCACGCCGACGGGATACACATCGCCGACGGCGCCGATCTGGCGGCGCAGCACGCCGGCCGCGGGCGCTTCGACCGTGTTGACGATCTTTTCGGTCTCGACATCGAGCAGGGCATCGCCCCGCGCGACCGGCTGGCCGACCGCGACGGTCCAGCCGTTGATCGTCCCTTCGACCATCTCGATGCCCCACTTGGGCATTGTCACTGCAGCAATCTGGCTCATGCTTTACTCCGCGACGGCGGCGCGGATGGCCGCCTCGATCTTCTGGGGGCCGGGCACGTAGGCGCGCTCGAGCGCCGGCGCAAACGGCACGGGAGCGTGCGGCGCTGTGACCATGCGCGGCGCGGCCTTCAGCGAACGGAAGGCCTCCTGCGTGACGATGGCGACGATGTCGGCCGCGACGCTGCAGCGCGGCGGGGATTCGTCGACGACGATCAGCCTGCCGGTGTTCTCGACGCTCTCGATGATGGTGT
>CAZPJE010000145.1:0-4792 GCA_964586725.1 uncultured Steroidobacteraceae bacterium
CGCCAATGATAGATCAGCGGCGCAGGATCCGCAGCACGTCTTCGAGCTCGATGCGCAACTGCTTGACGATCTGCTGGCTCTGGCTGACGTCGGTGCGGGCCTCTTCGCCCTGCAGCTTGTTGCGCGCACCGCCGATCGTGAAGCCCTCTTCATACAGAAGGCTGCGGATCTGGCGGATCACGAGCACGTCCTGGCGCTGGTAGTAGCGGCGGTTGCCGCGGCGCTTGACGGGCTTGAGCTGCGGAAATTCCTGCTCCCAGTAGCGCAGCACGTGTGGCTTCACGCCGCAAAATTCGCTGACTTCGCCAATGGTGAAGTAGCGCTTGCCGGGGATCGGCGGCAGCTCGTCGTTATTCTTGGCTTCCAGCATAGGCCTCGACTCGCGCCTTGAGCTTCTGGCCCGGGCGGAATGTGACGACGCGACGGGCGCTGATCGGGATCTCTTCGCCGGTCTTGGGATTGCGGCCAGGGCGCTGGTTCTTGTCGCGCAGGTCGAAATTGCCGAAGCCGGACAACTTGACCTGCTCGCCATTGGACAACGCGGCCCGAACTTCTTCGAAGAAAAGGTCGACGAGCTCGCGCGCTTCACGCTTGTTGAGGCCGAGCTGATTGAACAGCGCTTCAGCCATCTCCGCTTTCGTCAGCGCCATGAGCTCCCCGAACCCTTCTTATTCTCGTATTTTCGCCTTGAGACTCGTCGCCAGGTCCGCGCAGACCGCGGCGACCGTGCGATCCGCGTCTTCGTCAGTCAGGGTGCGAGAATCATCTTGAAAAATCAAGCCTATAGCCACGCTTTTTCTACCAACTTCTACCCCAGGACCGCGGTAGACGTCGAACAAGCGGATATCGCGCAACAGACTCGAAGCGGCTAAGGTTACACGTTCGTGAATCGCGCTGAAAGGCACGCTTTCATCAACAAGGAAAGCGAGATCGCGACGCACTTGCGGTTGCCGTGACACGGCCCGATAGGCCTGCGGCTGCACGTTGAACGCCCCGGCCCAGTCGACTTCGAACAGCACTGGCGCATATATCAAATCCAGCGCCCTGACCTGCTCGGGATGCAACTCGCCCACCCAGCCGATCGGCTGGCCGTCCCGCACGATGCGCGCGGCACGACCCGGGTGCAGGCAGACGGGCACCTCGGGTGCCGCCTCGAAGCGCAGCCGCTGGCTCTCGCCGGTCGCATCGAACAGCGCGCCCAGATCCGCACGAACGTCGAAGAAATCGACGGCTTCGTCGCCGGCCGTGCGCTTGCGCTCCCACTGCTCCTTGCTGCGCGGGCCGGCCACGATGCCGGCGAGCCGGTCGCGCTCTTCCCGCCCCTGCTCGCCGAGGAACACGACGCCGTGCTCGAACAGGCGGATCCTCTCCTGCTGGCGGCGCTGGTTCTCGAGCAAGGCACGGATAAGGCCCGGCCACAGCGACACGCGCATGACGGCGAGATCACTCGCGATCGGATTGGCGAGCGCCACGCCCGGCTGCCCGGGGAACAGCCGCGCCTGCAGCGCCGGGTCCACGAAGGCGAACGTGATCGCCTCCTGGTAGCCACGCGCGGCCAGCAGATCGAGCACGCGCTGCTCGCGCGCGACAGCCACGGGCAGCGGCTGGAAGCGCTGCGCGGTGGTCGCATCGACTTCGGGAATCTGGTCATAGCCGACCAGGCGGGCGAGTTCTTCGATCAGGTCGCGCTCGATCGCGATATCGAACCGGTGCGACGGCGCGGTCACGCGCCAGCCGTCGGTCGCATCCGCGACCCGCATGCCGAGCGCTTCGAGCAGTGACCGGACGCGTCCATCCGGCAGCTCGATGCCGAGGAAACGCGGGATCTGCGTGCGCCGCAGGCTGACTTCGCGCGGCGCAGGCAGCGCGCTCGCCTGCTCGGCCAGCACCAGCGGCCCGGCCGCACCGCCCGCGATCTCGAGCAGCAACGCCGTCGCGCGCTCCATCGCGCGCGCCTGGTGCGACGGGTCGACGCCGCGCTCGAAGCGCTGGCTGGCGTCGGTGGTCAAGCCATGCCGGCGACCGCGACCGGCGATCGCGCCGGGCGCGAACCAGGCCACCTCGAGGAAAACATCGCGCGTGCCCGCGCTGACGGCCGTGCGTTGACCACCCATCACGCCGGCCATGCCGACCGGGCCTGTGGTGTCCGCGATCACGAGCACGTCGTTTTCGAGCGCGACCTCACGCCCGTCGAGCAGCGTGCAGCGTTCGCCAGTCGCGGCGAGCCGCACGCGCACATCGCCCTGCAGCAGCGCGCGGTCGTAGGCGTGCATGGGCTGACCGAGTTCGAGCATCACGAGATTGGTGACGTCGACGACCGGTGAAATCGAGCGCTGGCCGGCGCGCCGCAAGCGCTCGCGCACCCACCACGGCGACGGCCGCGTGTTGTCGACGCCGGTGATCACGCGACCCACGAACCGCGGGCACGCAACCGGCGCGTCAAGATGCACGGCATGGCGCTGATCGTGCGATGCCGCCACCGGCGCCAACGCCGGCCCGCGCAACGGCGCCGCAGTCAGCGCCGCGACTTCACGCGCGATGCCGAGCACCGACATCGCGTCGCCGCGGTTCGGCGTCACGGCCAGTTCGACCAGGTCGTCGTCGAGGCCGAGCGCAGCGCGCAGATCGGCGCCGGCGTCGAGCTCGGTCGGCAGTTCCAGGATGCCGTCCGAGGAGTCGGCGAGGCCCAGCTCCTTGGCCGAACACAACATGCCGAAGGATTCGACGCCGCGCAGCTTCGCAGCCTTGATGTCGAGGCCACCGGGCAGCTTCGCGCCGACGCGCGCGAGCGCCGTCTTGAGGCCGGCGCGCGCATTCGCCGCGCCGCAGACGATTTGCAGCGTCTCGCCGCCGGCGATTGCGACGCGGCACACCTGCAGCTTGTCGGCCTGCGGATGCCGCTCGGCGGCGATGATCTCGCCGACCACGACGCCGCTGAACGCCGGCGCCGCCTTCGCCAGCGCTTCGAGTTCGAATCCCGCCATCGTGAGGCGCGCGCCGAGCTCCGGTGCAGCCCAGGGCACATCGACCCACTCGCGCAACCACTGCAGGGAAATCTTCATAGCGTGCGGAACTGGCTCAGGAAGCGCACATCGTTCTCGAAGAACAGGCGCAGGTCATCGACGCCATACCGGAGCATCGCGAGCCGCTCGATGCCCATGCCGAACGCGTAGCCCGTCCATTGCTCGGCATCGATGCCGCAGGCGGTCAGCACGTTCGGGTGCACGAGCCCGCAGCCGGCGACCTCGAGCCAGCCCGTGTGCTTGCAGACGCGGCAACCCGCGCCGCCGCAGAACACGCAGGAGATGTCCACCTCCGCCGAAGGTTCGGTGAACGGAAAGTACGACGGGCGCAGCCGCATCTTCAGGTCGCGTTCGAAGAACGCTTCCATGAAGCCATGCAGGATCGCCTTCAGGTGACCGAAGCTGACATTGCGATCGACCCGCAGCCCTTCGATCTGGTGGAACATCGGCGAGTGCGTCATGTCGTAGTCGCAGCGATAGACGCGCCCCGGCGCGATGATCGCGAGTGGCAGCGCCGCCGCTGCAGCCGTTGCGCCCGCGGCGGTGCTGGCAGCGGTCGCGCGCATCGCGCGGATCTGCACCGGCGAGGTGTGCGTGCGCAGCAAGCGACCGTCACCGAAATAGAACGTGTCGTGCATCGCGCGGGCCGGGTGGTCCGCGGGAATGTTCAGCGCCGTGAAGTTGTGGAAGTCGTCTTCGATCTCGGGGCCGGCGGCCACGCCGAAGCCGGCTTCGCGGAACAGCTGTTCCATGCGCAGCCGTGCTTTTGTCACCGGGTGCAGGCCGCCCTGCACTTCGCCGCGACCCGGCAGCGTGACATCGATGCGGCCCGCTTCGAGCGCCGTGGCAATCGCCGCGGCGGACAGCGCCGCCTGGCGCGCCTCGATGGCGGCCTGCACGCGTTCCTTCGCTTCGTTGATGCGTGCGCCCGCAGCCGGGCGCTCGGCGGCTGGCAGCGCGCCGAGGGACTTCAGCTGTTCGGTGAGCAGGCCCTTCTTGCCGAGCCAGCGCACGCGCGCGGCATCGAGGGCCGCGAGCTCAACGCTCGCGGCCACTTCCTCGAGAGCCTGCGCCGTCAGGGAGGCGAGATCGCTCATGCTGCGACCCCGCGTCAGGCGATGCCGAGTGCTGCCTTGACCTTGCCTGCGAGCACCGCAAACGCCGCTTCGTCGTGCACGGCGATGTCGGCCAGCATCTTGCGATCGATCTCGATCGCAGCGGCCTTCAACCCGCTGATCATGCGGCTGTACGACAGCCCATGGATGCGAGCTGCCGCGTTGATGCGCTGGATCCACAGCGCGCGGAAATCGCGCTTCTTCAGGCGACGACCGCGATACGCATACTGGCCGGCCTTGATGACGGCCTGCTTGGCGACGCGATAGACCTTGCGCCGCGCGTTGTAATAACCCTTGGCCTTGCCAAGAACCTTCTTGTGGCGCTTACCTGCGGTAACGCCGCGCTTCACTCTTGCCATGGTTCGTTCCTCGCGTGGATTACTTCAGGTGCGGCAGCAGCTGGACGAGACGACCGACGTCGCTCTCGTGCACGAGGCTGGAACCGCCCGACCGAAGCTGGCGCTTGGTCTTGCGAGGCTTGTGGCCGAGGTTGTGCCGACGGCCTGCCGAATAGGATTTGAACCCATTGGCAGTCTTGCGAAAACGCTTTGCCGCGGCCCGGTTGGTCTTCAACTTGGGCATAAATAGGACTCCTGTTTTTCATAGCCCGTTTCACCTTGGCTTGCGCCGCGGATCGAGGGCGAAGGAGCGGCC
>CAZPJE010000146.1:0-3942 GCA_964586725.1 uncultured Steroidobacteraceae bacterium
CGCCACCAGCGCGAGCAGGCGGCACGCTTCGGGGTCGAGACGATCGCGATGCGTGAGTTCGCGCTGGAGCGCATCCCGCGCCTTGCCGGGCCGCTGTACATCAGCCTCGATCTCGACGGGCTCGATCCCGCGCACGCGCCCGGCGTGTCGCATCCGGAGCCGGGCGGGCTCACGGTGCGCGACGTGCTGGCGGTGCTGCACGCGCAAACCGCGCCGCTGGTCGGCGCGGACATCGTGGAACTCAATCCCGCCCGCGACCCGCAAGGCCTGACGGCGACGCTTGCCGCCAAGCTGCTGAAGGAGCTCTGTTCGATCGCGGACCGGCCGGCGAGCGCGCCTCAGGCGCGATAGGAAAGCCAGACCGGGAAAGCCCAGCCGCGCCAGATCGCCGCGCAGCGTATCGTCGCGCCGACCACCATCGCGATGACCGCGATCGTCGCGAGCGGCAGCGTGGTCCACTCGCGGCACGCGAAGTAGGCCAGCGCGCCGGCGAGGATCGGCGTGATGTACAGCTCGCGCCGCAGCAGGATCGTCTCGTGCCCGGTGATGACATCCCGGATCAATCCGCCGCCCGCGCCGGTGATCACGCCCATCACGGCGGCGACCGCCGCCGGATGCCCGAGCGCGAGCGTCTTGTCGAACGCGACCACCGAGAACATCACGGTCGCGATGCCGTCGGCGTACAGCAGCAGCCGCTCGGTTTCGCGCGCGCGGCGCATGAACAGGAAGGTCAGCGCCGCGGCACCCGCCGAGACATACAGGTAGGACACGTCGGCCAGCCAGAACACGGGCACGCCCAGCATCATGTCGCGCAGCGTGCCGCCGCCGATCGCGGTGACGACGCCGATGATCACCAGCGACAGCGCATCCATGCCGCGCCCGGCCACGGCGAGCACTCCGGTGATGGCGAAGATCGCGGTGGCGAGCATGAACAGCGGTTCGGAAAACATCGGCGTCCTGCTCAACCGCCCGGCAGCGGGATGAATTCCAGCTCGTCGCCGGGCACGGTCGGAAAGCGCGCGAGGTCGCGCTCGCGCCAGTCGCGCTTGGCGGCCTCGAGGCGCTCGCGCGTCGAGGCGACGAAATTCCATTCGAGCTCGCGCGGCTGCGCGAACGCGGCGCCGCCGAGCAGCATCACGCGCGCATCGCCGATCGCGCGCAGGCGCGCCGTCGTGCCCGGCGCCAGCACAGCCAGTTCGGTGGCGCGCAGCGGCTCGGTCTCGCCGTCGACCGCAAGCGCGCCGCTCGCGACGTAGAGCGCGCGCTGCTCGTGTTCGGGCGGCAGCTCGAGCGAGCTGCCCGGCTGCAGCGCGGCGTCGACATACAGCGTCGGCCACGGGGTCGCGACGGGCGAGCGCCGGCCGAAGGCCTCGCCCGCGACGATGCGTAGGCGCGCGCCGTCCGGCGTGTCGAGCTGCGGCAGCGTGGCCAGCGGATGATGCGCGAACGCCGGCGGATCATCCTCATGGCCGTCAGGCAACGCGACCCAGCTCTGCAGGCCGTGCAGGTGCATGCGCTCTCGCAGAGCGCGCGGCGTCGAGCGCTCCGAATGCACGATGCCGCGCCCCGCCGTCATCCAGTTCACGTCGCCGGCGTGCACTTCCTGCAGCGAGCCCAGGCTGTCCCGGTGCAGCAGCTCGCCGCTGAACAGATAGGTGACCGTGGCCAGCCCGATGTGCGGATGCGGCCGCACGTTGATGTGCGGCCCCGGCGGCAGGTCGATGGGCCCCATGTGATCGAGGAACACGAACGGACCGACCATGCGCTGGCCCGCCGCCGGCAGGATGCGCCGGACCGAGAAGCCGCCGAGGTCGCGTTCGCGGCCGACGATCCGCTGTGCAATGACGCTCATGGGGGTGGTAGCTCCTCGCCCTGCAGCCGGCGCCAGATCCACGCGAGCCCGGCGCGCGCGTCGCCGCGCTCGCCGACCGATTCCACCGGCGCGGGTTGCCAGCCGCTGCCGCGGCGCGCGACGACGAACTCGAACACATAGCCATCCTGCTGGCCCATGCGCAGGTCCGCGATCAGCGCTCGACCCTGGTCTTCGCGCATCCGGAAGAAGCCGTGGCTGAACCAGGTCATGCGCGCGACCGGCCATTCGGCGGCGAGCTCGCGGTGCAGCGCGGCGTCGGTGTCGAACTGCCGGAAGCGGATCGGCCGCCCGCGGTCCGCGAGCGCGTAGAAGCCTTCGTGGTAGCGCTGTCCATCGGCATCCATGACCAGCACGCGCCACAGCAGCGTGTTGAACGGCGTCGGCGTCACCAGCATGCGCTCGGCCGCGATGCCCTGCGCGGCGACCGCGCGGTCTGCAATGCCCGTGACCCAGCCCTGCGCCAGCATGCTCCAGCCCAGATAGGCGGTCGACAGTGCCACGCCCAGGGCATTCCAGCGCAGGCGGTGCGGGCCGCGCGCGATGCCGGTCGCGATCAGCCCGAGCAGCAGCGGCAGCGTGTACAGCGGATCGATGATGAAGACGCTGCCGATCCAGTACGGGTGATCGGTGAACGGCTGCGCGAGCTGCGTGCCGTAGATCGTCATGTTGTCGAGCAGCGGATGCGTGAACAGCGCCAGCCACAGCGCGAGCCACCAGCGGCGCCACTGCGCCCATTCGCCGTGCAGCTTCGCGACGCCGGCGGCGATGACGGGCGCGAGCAGCGTCAGGTAGAACAGCGAATGACTTTCCGCGCGGTGGAAGGTCATGTTGCTGATCGGATCGCCGTGGTCGATGAAGGCGTCGAGGTCGGGCAGCGTGCCGCAGACGCCGCCCCACAGCGCCGCCTTCCAGACGGACGTGCGCCGGCCCATCACGGCGACGCCGACGCCGGCGCCCAGCACGAGCTGTGACAGCGAGTCCACGCGGGTCAGCCTGGCGCTGCACTGCCCGGCGGCAGGGGGCCGAGCAGCGCAGCGGGCGTCGGCGGCGCGAGTTCCGGCGCGGCGCGCCGCAGCAGCGAAGCAGCCAGGCACAGGTTCGACGACAGCACCGGCACGCTGCACTCGCCGGCGAACTCGCGCAGCGCGCGCAGCGTCGGCATGCCGGTGCCGCTGGCGAGCACGCAGTCGGCGCCGCGCGCCGCCGGCTGCTGCCACAACGCGCGCAGCGCGGCGAGCGCGTCGGCGCTGGTGAACTCGTAGATGCGGTGCGTGTCGTCGAGGCTGGGGTCGACCCGCAGCTTCGCGACCACCGGCACCTCGGCTTCTTCCCAGTAGCGGTAACCGGCCTCGGCCAGGTCTTCCGGGTAGGGCGACAGCAGCGCGATGCGGCGCGCGCCGAGCCGCGCCAGCGCTTCGCGGATCGCCTGCGCGGCGCTGACCACCGGCACGCCGCACTCCTGCTGCGCGGCGGCGGCCAGGTCGTCCTCGCGCCGGCGACCGGCGTGATAGGAGGTGCCGGTGCAGCCGAAGCCGAAGGCGGCGAGCCGCATCGGGCCGAAGCTGCGGATCGCGTCTGGAATGTGCGTGATGTAGTGCTCGAGCCGTTCGGCGAGCTGCGGCGAGCGGTGGGTCAGGCGCGTCGCGTAGACGCCAACCACCTGCGGCAGTAGCGCGCGCAGCTCGGGCTCGACGGTCGGGTTGGCCTGGGGCGTTGCGATGCCGACTCTGGCGCGCGGGCCATAGTCCGCGGCTTGCGAAGGGGAAAAGGCGCTCATGGCGCCGATGTTAGAGCAGCCGCGTGTGCGGCGGGTTACTCAGCGCCAGCGCGGCGTCAGGAAGGCGCCGAAATAGCCTTCCGGGTGCATGGCGAAGACGAGCTGCGAGTCGCGGTTGTCGCCCAAGCGCGCGAACGGCAGGCCGTGCCGGCCGATCCAGTCCAGTCGTTCCTGCCAGGCGGGCCGCGCGTTGAACTCCAGCGTTGCGTCGAGCTGGCGGGTCGCATTGTCTCGACGCTATGTCGGATACCGGCCGCGCCAGCCCCGGGGCGGCCAAAAAAAAGGACGAGCG
>CAZPJE010000147.1:0-4188 GCA_964586725.1 uncultured Steroidobacteraceae bacterium
CACACCTTGCTCTTGCGCAAGCCGCGCAGCAGCGAGGCGAATTGATCCTCGGCGGTGCACTCGCCGACCCCGTCGATAGTGCAGTGCTGCTGTTCGACTGCGACTCCGCGAGCGTCGTCGAGGAGTTCGTGCGCAACGATCCTTACGTGCAGGGCGGCCTCGTCACGCGCTGGCGTATCCGGCCATGGACGACGGTCGTGGGGGTGGCGGCGAAGACGAGGGTGTGATTGGCGTACGACGGCGTTAGGGGTTGATGATGACCTCAATCTCTATGCCTACACGCGCAACGACCCTCTGAATCTGACTGATCCCACGGGTGCGTACAGTTGCGGAAGTTCCCTGAGCAAGTCGGAGTGTGCTTCCTTCACCGAGTCGCAGAATCAGGCGAAGGCGCAGCTATCGTCGGCGCTTAAGAGTATCGGAGCGCTGCGCGAGAAGATTGATTCCGGGGGGAAGCTTTCGCAGTCTGAGTCAGCGCTGGCTGGACATATAAGTAAAGCATTAGGCAAAGACGCGGGCACAAACTCGAAGGTATTGGGCGCGCTCATGTCTGCGGGCAATAAGATGTTGGGGCAGCTCAACAGCAGCATGCCGGCAAACGTCGGGAATGTCGGGACCAATTTTGCGAGAGCGGATGCTGGTCAGCTCACATTGAACCAGTCGAGATTTTTCGGCGCGAGTAGGGGTATGGCAGCGCAGGTCCTCGCGCATGAATCGCACCACCACGCCGTTGAACCTGGCCTGACGGATACCCGACTGCGCACTGCCGGTGGCGAAGTTGTATCCGCGTACGGATTTCCATCGATCGCGAGGCAGGCGCAGTTGAGAAATGATCCGATGCGAATGCTGAAGATTCCAGACGCTGTGACTTTCGCGCTCGGGTTTGAGCGGGATGACGACTAATGGTTCGAATAACCAATATCGCTTTTCTGGCGCTGGTGATCCTGGTGACTGCTGCATGTGGTGGGGGTGGTCCGGCAGGATCGGGCTCGGATTCAGTGGCTGCAGAAACATGCAGACGTGAAGGCGGAGACTATCGGCGTGTTTGTGTTGCGCAAGAGTTCATGTGCGTCAAGCCATACAGAGACGCTGGGAAGGCGTGTCGTGATTCATCGGAGTGCGAAGGCGAGTGCCGTATCGAAGTGACGACCGTATGCGATGAGGCGGGCAATTGTGTAGAGCCGCAGCTTCCGAGGCCTGGCGATGAAGCGACCGGGACTTGCCAGGCAGATACCGATCCTTGCGGCAGCGTAATTCCTATCAAGGGCGGTATTGCACAGCAGGGCGAGAATCGCGACTAGCAGTGTTGAGTTGACCGCTTAGCGAGGGATGTTGTCGACAAGGGAGAGAGCATCGCGAGCGGCGAGGATACGGACGCTGCGAAATGAGCCGAGATCCAGTAGGTCGTGATCGCCAGAGACGAGGATATCGGCGCGTGCGGCGACGGCAGCAGCGATGACGTGATCATCGTCAGCATCGCGCTCAATCACGCGCGGTACGTGCAGAGGCGATAGCAGCGTCACCAGGGCGGTGTAGTGGGCGACAAGCGCCGAAGGTGTGGTGGCGTAGCGGGCGATGCGCTGTGAGAATTTCGGATACTGCAACGTGTGGGTCAGTTCATCGATGAGTGTCGGGGTGCTGTAGAGCGCGATGGTCTCATCGTCGATGCTGCGCTCCAGCAAGCGCCTTGGCGGCCCGGCCCACAAGAGCGCGGCGACGACGATATTGGTATCGAGGACCAGGCGCACAATCAGCTGGCATTGCGCTTGCGGCGTTCGGCGCGTACGGCGCGCACTTCCTCGACGATCATCTGTTCGATCTCCGGGGTCAGCTCATCCTGCGGCAGGCGTTGCCAGGTGGCACGCAGGGCCTCGCCAGCCTGCTTGCGCAGTTGCTCGCGTAGCATGGCTTCGATGGCGGCAGGGGTGAGCAGGCCCGCGGCCTGGGCGTTCTGGGCCAGTTCGTCGGGCAACTGGATCTGGATGGTGGTCATGGACGAGCCTCCTGCGCGCTGACGCGCTGCTTGAGTTCTTCACGCTCGATGAACGTGTCGAGGATCTGGGTAATCTGGCGCTTGGCCTTGGGGTCGAGTTGTTCGATGCGCTGCAGGCGTCGATGCAACTGGGTGTCAGGCTTGCGGCCCTTCTTGAGTGGCTTGATGCCGAGCAGTTCATCGGCGCTGACGCTGAGCGCGGCGGCCATCTGCGGCAGCAGAGCGGCGGGCGCTTTCTCGGCGCGGCTCTCGTAGTACGCGATCATGCGCTGGGTGGTGCCGAGTTCGGCGGCGAGTTGCACCTGGGTGTAGCCGGCGGCGCGGCGCAGCGCGGTGAGGCGGCTGCCGAAGTCGCTGGTGCGAGCTTTGGTCTTGGGCATGGCGTGCTCGGGACGGTGGAGCGGGTGCCCAAAAGTGTAAGCGGCGATCTGCACGGGGCCTGTCCTGTTGCTTGACCGTATATGCAACCAGTGTATATGCTGCTGCCGACCTTAAACAATACACACTTCGTGCATAACCCCCTTGACAGGTTTTTGGGAGACCCCGGCCGATGGCGCGCATCCCGGATGAGGAACTCGAGCGACTAAAGCGCGAGGTGAGCCTCGCGCGACTGATCGAGGCGCAGGGACTGGCGCTGGTGCGGCAGGGCAAGGATCTGGCCTGCCGTTGTCCCTGGCACGAGGGGGATGCGACGCCCTCGTGCGTGATCACACCGGCCTCGAACCTGTGGCACTGCTTTGGCTGCGATGCGGGTGGGACGGTGATCGACTGGGTGATGCGCCAGCACCGGGTGAGCTTCCGGCATGCGTGCGAGCTGCTCGCGAGCGAGCATCCTGCCTTAGGTGCTGCGCACGACACGGCCATGGCTGCGCCGCCGAAGTTATCGCAAGGCAAGTTGCGCGCGGCGCAGTCGTTCTCGCTGCAGGCGGGCGATCAGGCGCTGCTCGAGCAGGTGATCGACTTCTATCACGAGACGCTGCTCGCCAGTCCCGAGGCCCTGGCGTACCTGGCGAAGCGCGGCTTGAGCGATCCGGATCTGATCCGCCACTTCAAGCTCGGCTACGCGAACCGCACGCTGGCGTATCGGCTCGCGCCGAAGCAGTACAAGGCGGGCGCGGAGCTGCGCGCGGCGTTGCAGCGGATCGGGATCCTGCGCGACAGCGGCCACGAGCACCTGAACGGCTCGATCGTCGTGCCGCTGCGAGATGCCGAGGGACGCACGGTGCAGGCGTATGGACGCAAGGTGCTCGATAACCTGCGAGCCGGGACGCCGAAGCATCTGTATCTGGCGGGGCCGCATCGCGGGGTATGGAACCTCGCGGGCCTGGCGGGCCAGACGGAAATCATCCTGTGCGAGGCGCTGCTCGATGCGCTGACGTTCTGGCAGGCGGGTTATCGGCATGTCACGAGCTGCTACGGCGTGCATGGGCTGACCGAGGAGATCGTCGAGACGATCAAGACCTGCGGCGCTGAGCGCGTGCTGATCGCGTTCGATCGGGACGAGGCCGGTGAGCGGGGCGCTGAGAGCGTGGCGTCGCGGCTCACGGCGGCGGGGCTCGCGTGCTATCGGGTGCGCTTCCCGCACGGGATGGATGCGAACGAGTACGCGCTCAAGGTGCAGCCGGCGACGAAGTCGCTGAGCGTGGTGATCCGCGGTGCCGAGTGGCTGGGCCAGGGGGCGGCGCCGATCATGCATGACAATGC
Source organism: uncultured Steroidobacteraceae bacterium (assembly GCA_964586725.1). Classification (GTDB taxonomy): domain Bacteria; phylum Pseudomonadota; class Gammaproteobacteria; order Steroidobacterales; family Steroidobacteraceae; genus UBA964. Next base: position 3,698 of record CAZPJE010000147.1, read on the forward strand.
GAGTGCGGTGCGCGAGCCTGCACAGTCGGCGAGTGAGCTGGCTTCTTCTTTAGCCGCTTCGGAATCGATCCTCTCTGCGGCACCGGTGCCGCAGGCTGTGTCTGCGCCGCACGCAGTGTCCACACCAGCACGAGTGATACCCGAGGGGCCTGCGCCGGCCGCGATGCCTACGAGTGAAGCGGTGGGCGCGCAGCGCGAGCACCGCTTCACGTTCGCGGATCGAGGCTACCGGGTGCGAGGCCTCACGACGAACCTCGGGCTCGAGAGCCTGAAGGTGAACCTGCTCGTGAGCCGCGGCGAGCTGGTGCATGTGGACACGCTGGAGCTGTACAGCGCGCGCTCGCGTGCGACGTTCCTGGCGCAGGCGGCAGCGGAGCTCGACGTGGCCGAAGAGGTGCTGCGGGCGGATCTGGGGCGGGTGCTGCTGGCGTGCGAGACGTTGCAGGAGCAGCAACTGCGGGAGGCGGTGCAGCCGGCGGCGCCGGTGGCGG
>CAZPJE010000148.1:0-2166 GCA_964586725.1 uncultured Steroidobacteraceae bacterium
TCAGACCTGCACGGCCACGCGAACGTGAACCTGGTGACTCAAGGGTCATGAGCGTCAGTCTGCGCAACCTGGAGAACAGGGGCGCGCGAGACACGTTCTTCTTGCGATTGTACGGTGGCGAGCCCGTCGACCAACTGCCTACCGAGACGTTTCCCGAGTGGGGTCTTGCCTACTATCGGTCTCCGCTCAAGCGAATTCGCCGAGGCGACGGCACGTGGGTGCCGCTCGACCCGGGGTTTCGGTCGCCCAACGGGCAACACCCAGTCATTTCGTGCGCAAGCCAGCTTGTCGACGTGGATCTCTTTCCGGACAGCCTCCTGTGTCAGATCGAGGTCAGGGTGTCCGATCGCGTCTCGCTTCGCGCGTCATTCCATGGCAACGCGCTGCCAACATGGCAGGTCGCGCACGACCAAGCGTGGGCGTTCATCAACGAGCGGGTGCGTGTCCAGGGTGACTAGAGCCGCAGAGCTGACACCAGTGACTTCAATTCTTCAACGAGCACGGGCATGTCGCTGCTCGGCGATGCTCCACCGGTCACATCGTGCTCCCTGCGCAATCTGGTCGCATTCCGGCACGCCGCATCGAGGCCTGAGCGAAGCTTCTCGAACACGTCTGGGTCCGCCTTGCTGTAGTGCGGCACGCGGCTCCGGAGTCGAACCATAGTCTCTGCCGCTGTCAGCGAGGCCGCCGAGTACTCGAAGTGCAGCAGCAACCAGAATTCGAAGCAGGGGTCGCTTGCGATGAGTCTCAGAGTTGTCACCTCGCGCGCACTGTTTCGTAACGGCCGCGCGGCGAGAGTGCGCCCCTGCTCCAGCCCACCCGCATCGCCGTCGCACACCACGTACACCCGATCGTACCCGCCATCCGCCGTGAACAGCTTCTGCGCCCGCCGCACTAGGTCCGGGGGCCGCGTCGCGTTGTCGCCGGGCACGATCGTGACGGCCGCCATGTTGACGCCGAGGTGCTCGCAGAGCCCTGCGATGTAATTCGGCTCGGTCTCCCTGCCCTCGCAGACGATCAGGATCGCCGGCAGTCCCTTGCGACTGGCCTTGCGCCGCGCGAGCTTCTGCTCCGCGCGTCGCAGTTGCCGGTGCGTGGGCTGATTGTCGCGCACGGCGCTAGTGCAGGCGTGGCCGCTGGATGTTCGGCACGCCGCCGTATCGCGCCCGCAGGTACGACTTCTCGAGCGCCTCGCCCTTGCGCGGGCTGAAGTCCGTGAGCGGGTAGAGGCGGCTCGCCTGCTGTGCGTCCTTGTCCACGAACCAGAACTGGTCGCGCCGCAGCAGCGCGCTGTCGAGCAGCGACGAGTCGTGGGTGGTCATCCACAGCTGCGCTCCGTGCTTCGAGAGCGCCGGGTCGTGCAGCAGCTTGAGCAGGAAGCGCACCACCATCGGATGCAGGCTGGAGTCGATCTCGTCGATGACCAGCAGCTTGCCGTGCTCGATGGCATCCAGCACCGGGCCGATGTAGGACAGCAGCCGCTGCGTGCCCAGCGACTCGAAGCGGTTGTCGAACGCCACACGCTCGCCGCCCTCGACCTGGTGGACGTACTTGACCACTGGCACTTCCTGGTCGCGCGCCGAAATCTCCGGTGCCTTGCCGGGCTCGACCTTGAAATCCACCTGCTGCCCCGGCACACGCTCGACCTCGATATCCGCGATGTGCAGATCCGCCGCGCGCATCAGTTCCAGCACGCGCTTCTTGAGCGTGGGGTCCTCCAGCAGGCGCAGCGTCTGGGCGATGCCCCCGACGCCCATCCAGTTGATGATGGCCAGCCCCTCGTTGAACCAGCGCCACAGCGGCTTCATCTGCTCGTTGTTGAGCTGGATCGCGGTGGTCAGGAACAACGCATTCGGACGCGTCGCCTGCTTCCAGGTCTCCTTGGCGCCGGTGAAGTAGTTCGAGAACGGCGCCCACTCGTGTTCGCCGGCCTTGGCATTCCAGCGCCGGTCAAACCAGGTCTGCCCCTTGGCCGTGCGATACACCATGAGCCATTCATCGCGGATGCGCTCCGCGTCATACGAGAAGCCGTACTGGTAGCGGACGCCATCGATCAGCACGGTGATCTCGAACTCGGTCGGCTCGCTCGCGGTGCGCGCATCGAGCCGGAAGGGCGTGTACTGCTCAGCGCGGACCGCATCGGGCATCGACGTGGACAGCAGCACG
>CAZPJE010000149.1:0-35953 GCA_964586725.1 uncultured Steroidobacteraceae bacterium
CTGGCGCGGCGAGGATTTGTCGTCGATCCGGTCCACCGAGACCTGCACGCTCAACGTCTCGGTCGGCTGCCACTCCAGCGAAGCGCGAAAGGCCAGCACGTCCTTGTCGTAGTTCTCCTCGCCCGTGGTCACGTTGTCGCCGAAGCCGTCGCGATTGAGGCTCGCAACAGCTCCACCAATCTGCACCGAGTCGCCGAGCGGAGTCGAGCCGCTGAGCACTGCGTCGAGCTGGCCGAAGCTGCCGACCGACAGGCGCGCGTTGAGTGTTGGCTCATCGCGATCCATGCGACGCGTGACGTACTTGACGGCGCCGCCGATGGTATTGCGCCCGTACAGCGTACCCTGCGGACCACGCAGGATCTCGATTCGCTCGACGTCATAGACGTCCAGAACCGCAGCCTGCGGTCGATTCAGATAGACGTCGTCGAGATAGATGCCAACGCCCTGTTCGAAGCCGGCAACAGGATCCTGCTGACCGACGCCACGGATGAACGCCGTCAGCGTCGAGTTGGTGGCGCGTGAGTTCTCCAGCGTGACGTTGGGCGTTGTCTGTGACAGCGCCGTGATGTCCTGGACACCGATGGCTTCGAGGGCATCGCCGCTGATGGAGGTAACCGCAATCGGGACCTCGAGGAGCGACTCCTCGCGGCGGCGGGCGGTGACGACGATCTCTTCGATGCCAACGCTGGCCCCTTCCTGCGCCATCGCCGGCGCGGGCGCCGTGACGGCGCACAGGGCAGCGAGGGCGGCAGAGCCGCTCGCAATGCGGAAAACACGGGACGCGGCGAGTGTTCGCCGCACGAATTCGGAAGCGCGGAGCATGGCGTCAACCCCCTCGGTTATTTCAACGCGTGCTGAAATCTAGTTCAACGATTGTTGAAATACAAGTGTCATGGATTGCGCGTCGCCGCCGAGTCGACGACACTACGCAGCCTTACTTGCAGGGCCCGAAGGGGGCACGGCTTGTCTACTGCAGCGCAAAAAACCCGCGCCGCGACGCGCACCCGCGGCCGGCGCCCGGCCGGCGGGCGCAGCGCGCGCGACCGCATACTCGACGCAGCCGAACGGCAGTTTGCCCAGCGCGGCTTCCATGCGGTCTCGGTGCGCGAGATCACCACCGCCGCAGGCGTCGACGTCGCGCTCGTGAACTACCACTTCGGTGGCAAGCAGGCGCTGTTCGAGGCGGTCTTCATGCGGCGTGCCCAGCTGCTCAACGAAGAGCGGCTGCGGCGCCTCGAGTCAGTCGTTGCCCGCGCCGCGCCGCGGGCCGCCAGCATCGAAGCGATCATCGACGCCTTCACGCACCCGCTGCTCGACCGTTCCGCGCGCGGCGGTCCTGGCTGGAAGGCCTACTTCGCGCTGATCGCACAGGTCAACAACTCGACGGAGTTCGGCGGCCTGATGATGACCCGCTTCTTCGATCCCGTGGTGCACGCGTTCATCGCTGCCTTGCGCCACGCCATGCCGGGTTGCGACGAGCGCGACCTGTACTGGAGCTACCACTTTCTGTCCGGCGCCCTGACGCTGACGTTCGCGGAAACCGGCCGCATCGACAACCTCTCCCAAGGACTGTGCCGTTCAGCCGACCTCGACAGCGTCCACGAGCGGCTCGTTCCCTATGTCGCCGCAGGCTTCCGCGCGCTGTGCGTGCGCAGCGCCAGGGAGCGGCGCAAGACGACCCGCCGTCGCGCCGCGTCATGAGTGAAGCGGTCGAGTCAGGCGCGTCGGCGCGGCCGGCGGCAGTCCACGGCTGGGCACTGATCACCGGCGCCGCAAGCGGCATCGGCCTGGGCATCGCGACGGCGCTGGCGCAGGAAGGCCGCGCGGTCGCGCTGGCGGATCTCGACGACGCCGGCGCCGAGACCGCGGCGCGGCAGCTCACGGCGGCAGGCGCCCGCGCGCTCGCGCTCCCGGTCGATGTCACGCGCGACGACAGCGTCGCGGCAGCCATCGCGGCACTCGACGGGCCGATCACGCTGCTGGTCAACAACGCCGGCGTGCAGCACGTCGCGCCGCTCGAGGAGTTGCCGCCGGGCCGGTTCGCCGAGCTGATCGACATCATGCTGACCGGCAGCGCGCGCGTCTGCGCCGCCGTGCTGCCACGCATGCGGGCGCAGGGCCATGGCCGCATCATCAACATGGGCTCGATCCACTCGCTGGTCGCCTCGCCCTACAAGAGCGCCTACGTGGCGGCCAAGCATGGCCTCGTCGGCCTGACGCGCACGCTCGCGCTCGAGACCGCGGCCACCGACATCACCGTCAATGTGGTCTGTCCGGCCTACGTTCGAACGCCGCTGGTCGACGCGCAGATCGAAGCGCAGGCGCGCGCGCATGGCCTGACCGCCGACCAGGTCATCCTTGAAGTCATGCTGAAGCCGATGCCGAAGGGCCGCTTCATCGAGATCGACGAGATCGTCGGCACCATCCGCTTCCTGTGCAGCGACGCGGCGCGCAACCTCACCGGGCAGTGCCTCGTGCTGGACGGCGGCTGGACGGCGCAGTGAGTCCTGCGACGCGCATGCTGCGGCGCGTCGCCCTCGCTGCCGGGGTTCACTTCGCGAACAGCCGCGATGGATCCTTGAAAGCCTTGAACTCGAGCGCGTTGCCGCTCGGGTCGTAGAGGAAGAACGTCGCCTGCTCGCCGACGAGCCCCGCGAACCGGATGCCGGGTTCGATGACGAAGCGCACGCCGCGCGCGCGCAGCCGCTCGGCGAGCTGGTGCCAGCCTTGCCACTCCAGGACGACGCCGAAGTGCGGCACAGGCACCGCGTGGCCATCGACCTCGTTGTGGTGCGAGCGCAGCTCGAGGGCGCCGCGCGCGGGATCGAGATGCGCGACGAGCTGGTGTCCGAAGAAATCGAAGTCGACCCACTGGACGTCGCTGCGACCCTCGGCACAGCCGAACAGATCGCCATAGAACGCGCGTGCCGCGGCGAGATCGTGCACCGGGATGGCGAGATGGAACGGTTGCGGCGCAGCACTCATTGCTCAGCCTTCGAGTCGCCGCCCGCCTGCCCGGCGGGCGTGCCGAGGATGCGGTTGATCTCGATGAAATTGCCGTCGGCATCCCAGACCGCGCTGAACAGCACGGGAATCACACCGCCGCCGGCAGCGGGATACTCGATGCGCTGCGGCACCTCGGCGACGCGGACGCCAGCCGTCGCGCGGATCTTCTCGAAGCGGGTCTCGAGATCCTGCACGTTGAAGACGAGGATCAGTCCGCCGGGCTGCGCCTTGCGGAATACCGGCTCGGGCACCGGCTCCGTGACGTTGAGCCGCTGCATCAGCCCCAGCACCCCGATGAAATCATCGTTGGCGCGCAGCAGCACGAGGCGGATCGTCGGCGGCGTCGGCTGGCCGGCAGCGTCGACGCCGCCGCCCATCTTCTGGTCATAGATGACCTTCAGGCCGAGCGCATCGCGATACAACGGCAGCGAGCGATCGATGTCGCGCACGACCAGCGTCGTGCGGCGCAGGTCGACCGGGATGCGTTGCGATTCCGGCAGCGGCGCCGCAGCGAGCGGCGTGGCACCCAGCACGGCGAGGACGAGAATCAGCCAGGCTCTTCGCATCACACCCTCCCACCATTCAATTCGCGCCGGAGGCGCTCAGCGCGCCAGCAGGCGCGGCAGCCATTTCTGGAACCGCGTCGGGCTAAGGCGCTTCAGGCGCCACAGCCACTGGTAGCGGCTCGGATATACGAAGTGCGTGCGCCCGCGCGCCGCCGCGAGCAGCAGCGCTTCGGCGACGGTCTCTGCCGACAGGTTCGAGGCTTCCATGACGCGCCGCGCGCCGGTCAGCGTGCGCTCCGGCCCGCGCGCGGCGTCCAGCAGGCGCGTGCGGAAGAAACCCGGCATCGCCGCGACGACCTGGATGTCGTGCGCCGCAAGCTCCTGCATCAGCGTCTCGGACAGCGCAATGACCGCCGCCTTGGCCGCGTTGTAGGAACTCATCTGCGCGTTGGTGACGAAGCCCGCGGCGCTCGCGACGTTGATGATCACGCCGCCGCGCTGCGCCTGCATTTGCGGCACGACGGCGCGACAGCTGTGCACGATGCCATGCACGTTGATGTCGAAGACCCAGCGCCAGTCTTCGACGGGCGAGGCGACGAACGCACCCGCGGTCGCCACACCCGCCGCATGCAGCGACAGGTCGATGCCACCGACGACGTCGACCGCCTGCGCCACCAGCGCTTCGAGCGCGGCGGCATCGCGCACATCGCAGGCCGCCGCGGCCACGGTCGCGCCCTGGCCCTGCAGGCTCTGCGCGACGAGGCTGAGGCGCGCCTCGTCGACATCGGTCAGGAACAGCTTCCAGCCCTCGCGGGCCAGCAATTCGGCGCAGGCGAGCCCGAGGCCGCTGGCAGCACCGGTGATGAAGGCGCGGCGGCGCGGGAATCGCTGCGACAGATTGAAGATGGCGGCGGGCATGGCTCGGGGCGCTCAGGGGCCGCCATCGTCGCCTGATTCGCCCGCGAAATCGAGTCGAGCCTGTACTGGCGCCCCGCCCGGCGCGGCAATCGGCCGCGCCGCGCCCGCGGGGCGGCCTCGACGCGCACTAGACGCGGTCTGCGGCAGGCCGCTGCGGCGACTGCCATGCCGCTGCTGCACGGCCTGGGCCGCGGCGCGCGCCGTGGGCGTCCGGCGCAGCGCATGCAGGCGCTCGCGCGCCGCCGCCATGGCGACCTCATGTTCGACTACCGGCCGTGGATAATCGCGACCAAGGCGCACGCCGTACTGGCGCTGCAGGTTATCCGGCAGGGCCGCGAGGCGGGTCAACCATTCCGCGGGCACGGCCTGCAACTCCGGCAGCCAGCGCCGCACGAACTCGCCCGCCGGGTCCTGGTCGAGTTGCTGCTTCAGCGGCGAATAGATTCGAACGGTGTTGATCCCGGTCGTGCCGGACTGCATCTGGAACTGGCTGTAGTGGATGCCGGGCTCGTAGTCGATGAAATGCCGCGCGAGGAACTGCGCGGGCTCGCGCCAGTGCAACCACAGGTGATACGCAGCGAACGACACCAGCATGGCGCGCATCCGGAAGTTGATCCAGCCGCCTGCGTGCAGCGCGCGCATGCAGGCATCGACCAGCGGATAGCCGGTCGCACCCGCGCACCATGCGTCGAAGCGCGCGCGATCGAACTGCGATTCACGCAGGCCGTCGTAGGCGCGGCTGAAGTTCTCGAACTCGATGCGCGGCTCGTGCTCGAGCTTCTGCATGAAGTGGCAGTGCCAGCGCAGCCGCGCGCCGAACGACTGCAGTGACCCGGCCCAGCGCCGGTCGACGGCTGCGCCTGCGTCGCGCAGCGCGTCGAGCTGCGCAGCACGCCGCTCGAGACGCTGCAGCACGGCCCGCGTCGAGAGCGCGCCCCAGGCCAGATACGGGCTGATGCGGCTGCAGGCATCGAACGCCGTCAGCGGCGAAGACATCCCCCGTCGATAGTCGACGCCGCGATCGTCGAGGAATCTCGCCAGCGTGGCCCAGGCGCGCGATTCGCCGCCGCGCTGCATCGCGGCGCGAGGCGCCGTCCGCACCGCCTGCGGCGCGCGCGGCGCGACGAGCGCCGCGGCAAGCGCCGTGCGAACGCGTTCGAGCTGTGGCAGCGGGACCGAGGCGATGCGCGACGGCAGCACGGCCTCGGCGGCGCGCATGCGCTGCTCCCAGCGGCGCGCCCAGCCATCACGCGAGCGCAGCCGGCGGATCACGCCCGTCTGCGGACGCTCGATGAACTCGATGCCGCGCTCGCGACACCAGCGGGCGACGGCCAGGTCGCGCTGGAAGGTCCACCACTGGCCGGTCTCCTCATGCGCCCACAGCGTTGCAAATGGCAGCACGCGCTGCAGCGCTTCGAACAGCGCCGGCAACTCGCCATGCAGTTCGAGCAGCGGAACGCCGCGCTGCGCAAGGCCGGCCTGCAACTCGTCGAGGCAATCCTCGAGGAAGCACTGGTGCATCGCGTCGTACTCGGCTGCCGCGCGGAACGCCGGCTCATGCACGTAGATCGCGAGCACCGGGCCGCGCGCCGCGGCTTCCGCCAGCGGCGCGTGGTCGCGCAGCCGCAGATCGCGCTTGAACCAGACGAGCTGCAGGGACGTCATCGCAGTGTCGCCGCGACGCGCGACCAGTAGCCGAAGTAGCCGCCGCGCGCATGACGCAGGCCGGCGCGATCGCTGTCGCGGGTGATGAGCTCGAACGCGATGCCGTCAGCCGCGAGCCTTGCCTGCGCCGCAGGCAGCGCGTCCGCGAGCGGTCCGACCGCGGGCCGCAGGCCGATGATCCCGTGCAGGCCGTGCGCGCGGGCCGCCTGCGCCAGGACGTCCGGCCAGGCGGGACTGGTCGGCGCGCACTCGGGGACGCAGGCGAGGGCCGCGCCATAGTGCTGGCGCGCCCGCGCCGTCGCGTCCTGCAGCGCCGCCTGCGTATAGGCCTGCCGCAACGGCGCGTAGCCGAAGCGCCGCGCGCTGCCGCTGTCGGCGGTGACGAGCAATGCGACCGGCGCCACGCCCGCGAGCGGCGAACGCTCGACGCAACAGTCCTCATCGTGCAGCCACAGGCCCCAGCGCTCGCGCGCCGGCACGGTCGCCGCATGGCTCGCCGGCCACTGCGCCGGCTCGAGCGGCGACGGATGCTCGACCCGCGGCAGCGGCGCGGCCGCCTCGAGCCCGGCGATGACGGCATCGTCGAGCCGCGCGAGGCCCGTCGGGTCGTGCCGCCAGGCGGGATCGAGGTACTTCTCGATGTTCGAGCGCCGCACGAGATAGCGCTTGCCCGCCGTGTGCAGGCCGGCGACCCAGCGCCAGGACAGCGTGTTGCTGGCGGCATCGCCATCGAGCAGGTGCCGCAGGAAGAACGCCGCGCCGAGCTGCCACGGCAAGCGTTCGACATGCACCCAGTAACTCGCGAACCACATCCGCGCGTGGTTGTGCAGGTAGCCGGTTGCGAGCAGTTCGCGCGCGAACGCATCCATGACCGCGACGCCGCTCGCGCCCGCCTCGAGGTCGGCGAGTCGCTGCCGCGCGCGGTCGTCGAGCGCATCGCGGACGGGCGCCAGATCCTGCACCCAGTCCTGCCAGACAGCGGGCCGCAGCGCGAGCCAGGCACGCCAGTAATCGCGCCACAGCAACTCCTGCGCGAGCTTCTCGACACGCTCGAACGGATGCGCGGCGAGCAGCGTCGCCAGCAGTTCGTCGCCGAGCACGAGCCGGTGCCGGATCGCGGCGGACAGTCGCGACACGTTGTCGTGACCGGGCACGACGTGATTGCGCCTGACCCCGTAGTCAGGTGCCGTCGCGATGAACTGCCGCCAGCGCGCCAGTGCCGCGGCGCGCGTCGCCGGAAACATCGCGCTCATGGCGCCGACGGGGCCGGCGAGCGCGGCGGGCGGCCGCGGCGACAGGCATCGCTGCAGTACTTGACCTGCTCCCAGTCGCGTGCCCAGCGACGCCGCCAGCTGAACGGCCGGCCGCAGTGCGCGCAGGTCTTCGAGGGCAGATCGCGCTTCGCCACGCCGCGCATCTCAGCGGCCCTCGGTCCGCAGCCGCTCCCGCAGCGCGGTCGCCTGCGCGGCGATCGCCGCGCGCTGCGGCGCATCGAGACGCGCCAGGTTGCGCAGCTGCATGCCCATGCGCTGGTTCTTCGCCAGCGGCGCCTCGTGCCGCGCGAGGAAATCCCAGTACAGCGTCGTGAACGGGCAGGCCTGCGGACCCACCGCGAGCGCGGGGTCATAGCGACAGCCGGCGCAGTGATTGCTCATGCGGTCGATATAGCGCCCGGAGGCGACGTAGGGCTTCGAGGCCATCACGCCGCCATCGGCGTACTGCGACATGCCCAGCGTGTTCGGCAGCTCGACCCACTCGACCGCATCGACATAGACGGCCAGATACCATTCGTGCACGCGGCGCGGCTCGACGCCAAGCAGCAGGCTGAACAGGCCCGTCACCATCAGCCGCTGGATGTGATGCGCATAGCCGTGGCGCAGCGTCTGCGTGATCGCATCGCGCAGACAGGCCATCTCAGTGTCGCCGCTCCAGTAGAACGCCGGCAGCGGCTCGCTCGCCGCGAGCGCGTTGCGCTCGAGGTACTGCGGCATCAGTAGCCAGTAAACGCCGCGCACGTACTCGCGCCAGCCGAGGATCTGGCGGATGAAGCCCTCGGCCGCCGCGAGCGGCGCGGCGCCGCGGCGATACGCGCGCTCAGCCGCGGCGATGACTTCGCGCGGCTGCAGCAGCTTCAGATTCAGTGCCGCCGCCAGCCGCGAGTGATACAGCCACGGCTCGCCGGCCCACATCGCATCCTGGAACTGGCCGAACGCCGGCAGCCGGTGGTCGATGAAATCCGTGAGCGCGAGCAGCGCCTCGGCGCGCGTGACGGGCCAGTCGAACGAATCCAGCGATCCGGGGTGGTCGGGAAACTGGCGTCGCACGACATCGAGGGTGTCGCGCGTGATCGCGTCGGGCTCGAAGCGCCGCGGCGCCGGCAGCATGCCGGGACCCGCGCGACCGAAGCTGCCGCGGTTGTCCGCGTCGAAGTTCCAGCTGCCGCCCTCGGGTTCGTCGTTTGCCGTCAGCAGCACCCGCTCGCGGCGCCGCATCTCGCGGTAGAAATACTCCATGCGCAGCTGGCGCCGGCCGCGCGCATGCGCGGCGAACGTCGCGTGCGGACACAGGAAGTGCCGGTCCTCGCGCTGCTCGTACGCCACGCCGGCATCCGCCACGACGGCACGCAGCGATTCGCGCAGCGCCCACTCCCCCGGCTCGATACAGACCACGCGCTGCGGCCGCAGGCGCGCGAGGCTGTCAGCCAGCAACGCCGGCAACGTCAGCGCGTTGTCGTGCTCACCGAGCGCGCGATAGACGACCTGCCGTCCCTGGGCGCGCTGCTCGGCGGCGAAGTGGCGCATGGCCGCGAGGAACACGGCGATGCGTGGCAGGCTCGACCACACGCGGGTCGATTCGGGGTGGGCTTCGGCCATCCAGACGACATCCTGTCGCGGATCGAAGCCATCGAAAGCGGCAGAGCTGTGGTCGAGCTGGTCGCCCAGCAAGACGACGAGCTGCCGCGCGGTCGTTGCGTCCATGCGTGCGGATAGCCTAGCACGAGCCGCACGCGGCTTCCGCACAGCGGGCGGAGATCGGGAAAGCCGGCGGAGTCCGCTTTACCGGCCCGCGCGAAGCTGGCAGCGTGGCCGCAGTCACCGAGGTGCATGCCATGACTCAACCGGACGACGCCCTGACCGTGAACGCCCTCTCCCGCCGCAATTTCCTCGGCGGCGCCGCAGGGCTGTCCGCCGCCGCGCTGGTCGCCGCAGACATCCGCATCGCCGCCGCCCAGCAAGCAGCTGCCCAGCAGGGTGCTGCTGACACTCGCGGCGCCCCGCCGCCGGGTGCCGCCGCGACGGCGACCACGCCGCGCTGGGAGTTCGGCCCGTTCGACGACATGCGCGGCTGGGTGCGCGAACTCGAGCGCCGCGGGCTGCTGCTGAAGGTTCGCAACATCGACCAGGATCGATACGAAGGCACGGCCCTGATGTACCGCCTGATCGACCGCTTCGGCATGTACTTCGCGCCCACGCTGTACATGGAGAACGTCAAGATCGACGGCGTCTGGCACAAAGGCCCGATCATCACCAATCACTTCGGCCACTGGGACACCGAATGCCTGACGTTCGGCATCGAGCCCGTCCCGGGTGATCACGTCCGCACCTACTACAAGGCGCTTGCGCGCGTCGCGGAGTATCTGAAGCTCGGCCAGGGCGGCGCATTCCCGACCGCGCCGTTCGAGGAAGTGCGCCGCGAGCAGGCGCCTTGCAAGGAAGTGGTGCTGACCGGCGACGCCATCGACATCACGAAGTTCGCGTTCATCCAGTCGAATCCGGCGGACAGCGCCCGCTACGTCAACACGGGTTCGGTGTTCACGAACGACGCGGAACTCGGCAAGAACTTCGGCACCTATCGCTGCGAGATCAAGGGCCCGCGCATGCTCGGCGTGAACCCCGAGGAAGGCCAGGGCGCCTACCAGGCCTTCATGAAGGCCAAGGCGCGCGGCGAGAAATCCGTGAAGATCTCGATCGCACTCGGCCAGGACCCCGTCACCTGGACGGTGTCGAGCAGCAAGCTGAACCGTGCCAAGGCCGATGAGCTCGAAGTCGTCTCGGCGATCCGCGGCAAACCGCTCAAGGTCGTGCGCAGCGAGACCAACGACCACCTCGTCCCGGCCTGGAGCGAGATGGTCATCGAGGGCGAGGTGCCACTCGACCAGGAATTCAAGCCGGAAGGCCCATTCGGCGAGATGTACGGCTACATGGGTGCGAAGAAGTCCGAGAACTTCTGGATGAACATCACGGCGATCACGCACCGTCGCAACCCGTGGATCGTCAACCAGTACACGGGCGTCACCCGCGGCTTCGTGACCGCGCCGCTCGAGCAGATTTCGCTGACGACGCTGCAGCGCTTCATGCCGAACGTGAGGATGCTGCACACGCCCGTCGAAGCCACCGGCATGTGCTTCGTGTCGATCAAGAAGCAGAAGCCCGGCGAGGGGCTCGAGATCGGCAAGCGGATCGCGCAGATCGTCGGAATCGCCAAGGTCGTCGTCGTCGTCGACGACGACATCGAAGTGCTGGACCGCACCCAGGTCATGCACACGATGGGCTCGCGCTGGCAGCCGGATCCGGCGAGCGCGATCATCCCCGAGTCGCGCGGCATGCCGCTCGATCCGTCGCTGACCAAGCGCCCGATGACGTCGAAGATCGTCGTCGATGCGACACGCCAGTGGCCCGAGGAAGGCGGCCCGCAGGTCTACCAGGCGCTGAACCGCACCGAACTCGAGCGGCTCGCGCCGGAGTCCTTCGACATCGTCGATGCGAACTGGGCGCGGCACGTCGGCAAGTACCGTCCGCCCGGCGTGTAGCGGCGCGCGCGTGCTGCGCTACAGGCGGCCCGCGCGATAGTCGGCGATCGCCTGCTCGATCTGCTGCGGCGTGTTCATGACGAACGGACCGTAGCGGGCGACGGGTTCACGCAACGGCGAGCCGGCCACGCAGATCGCGCTGCAGCCGGCGGATCCTGCGCGCAGTCGCAGCCGCGCGCCGTCGCCCAGCAGCGCGAGCACGCCACGCGCCACGGGCGTCGCCGCAGTCGCCGGCCCCACCTCGGCCGCGCCCTCGTAGACGTAGACGAACATCGTCTGCCCGGGCAGCGCGACCTCCGCGTCGAAGGTGGCATCCGCCGCGCAGTGGATGTCGAGCCACGCGGCCGCCGTCGCGCCTGTCTGCACCGGACCCACCGCGCCGCCGATGCGCCCGGCGATGACACGCGCACGCATGCCGGCCGCGATGTCGACGGCGGGGATGCGCTGCGGCTCGATGTCCTGGTAGCGCGGTGCCGTCATCTTGTCGCGCGCCGGCAGGTTGATCCAGAGCTGGAAGCCGCGCAGCAGGCCGTCCTGTTGCTCGGGCATCTCCGAATGCACGAGGCCGCGGCCCGCCGTCATCCACTGCACGCCGCCGGGCACCAGCAGGCCGCTGTTGCCCGCGTTGTCCCGATGCCGCATCCGCCCCGCGAGCATGCAGGTGACGGTCTCGAAACCGCGGTGCGGATGGTCGGGAAAGCCGGCGATGTAGTCGCCCGGCCGGTCGGACCCGAACTCGTCGAGCAGCAGGAAGGGGTCGAAGTCCGGGCCGCCAGGCGGAGTGGGACTGCCATCGATGATGCGCGTCAGCCGCACGCCGGCGCCGTCGCTGGCGGCACGACCACGAACCAGATGAGTCACTGCGCGAATGCTGTCCACAAGCTCTAGAATGCCACGCCCGCCAAGCGTCGGTCTGCCAAGCGTCAGGGATCCTGCCATGTTCGAGAAACCTCTAGAGAGACTGCTGTTCGCCTGCCGCTGGCTGCTGGCGCCGCTGTATCTCGGCCTTGCGATCGCACTGATCGCGCTCGGCGTGAAGTTCTTCCAGGAAGCCTTCCACGTGCTGACGCACATCTGGACGCTGAAGGAAGCCGACCTGATCCTGACTGTGCTCGCGCTGATCGACATCGTGCTCGTCGGCAGCCTGATCGTGATGGTGATGTTCTCGGGTTACGAGAACTTCGTGTCACGGATCGATGCCGAAGGCGCATCGAGCGCTCTGAGCTGGCTCGGCAAGCTCGACGCTGGCACGCTCAAGCTCAAGGTCGCGGCGTCGATCGTCGCCATTTCATCGATTCATCTGCTGCGGATCTTCATGAACGCGCCGCAGATCGCCAATGACAAGATCTTCTGGTACGTCGTGCTGCACCTGACATTCGTCGTCTCGGCGCTGCTGATGGGCGTGCTCGACCGGATGTCGTTCGCGGGCCACCGCGACCGCTGACGGCGCGACGGCCGGCGGCCCAAGCGCGCTCAGGCCACCGCTTCGGCGGCGCGCACCTGGTTGCGACCGGCCCGCTTCGCGGCGTACACCGCGGCGTCGGCCCGCGCGACCAGCGCCTCGCCCCAGACGCCGTGCGCATCGCTGGCGGCGATGCCGATGCTGCAGGTCAGCCGGATCGGCTCGCCGAAGCCGTCGATGCGCAGCTCCGCGATCCGCATCCGGATGCGGTCCGCGATGGCCTGCGCCGCCGCGGAATCGGCGCTGCTCAGGATCACGATGAACTCTTCACCGCCGTAGCGGCCGATGACGTCGGACTGGCGCAGCTCCGACTGGATCGGCGCAATGATCGCGCGCAGGCAGGCATCGCCCGCGAGATGCCCATAGGAATCGTTGATCGCCTTGAAGTGATCCAGATCGATGAACAGCAGCGAGATCGGCAGGCCGCGCACCTGCGCGCGCTGGCTGGCAGCATCGAGCCGCTCGAGCAGCGAGCGACGATTCAGCACGCCCGTCAGCGAGTCGAGTTGCGCGCGCCGCTCAGCCTCGCCGAGCGCGGCGCGCTGCTCGCGCAGCCGGTCGGCGACGCCGAGCGCGACGAGAATCGCCGCCGCAACCATCGACGCCGGCAAGCCGACGTAGACCAACCGCTCGAGCTGGTCCGACAGCAGGAAGGTAAGGGCGGTCGCGATCGTCATGATCTCGAGCAGCAGCCACGCCAGCAGGAACCAGCCGGCGGCGCGATTGCCGCGTCGCCACGCGAGGAACGCGACGATCACGGTGAACACGGCCGCGCCGAGGAACATCAGGTTGCCGATGTCGGCGATCAGGGCGCCGCCGAGCCAGGGCACGATCGCATTCGACGCGGCGAGCGCCACGAACGCCCAGGCCATCCAGCCGAACGCTGCATAGACCCGCGGCGAATAGCGGCGCAGGTCCGCGATCTCGCGCACGAACAGGCAGGCAGCCCAGCCACTGACGGCGGCCGTCACGTTCCAGGTGTTCTCCTGCAGCGGGGACGCCAGCGACAGCACCGGCCAGTCGAAGCCGGGTCCGGCGAGGTACGCGATGTACAGCGCCTGCAGCGAGAACAGCGAGGCATAGAGCAGGAACAGCCGCTCGGGCAGGATGAACCAGATCAGCAGTGCGGCAATCGCCATTGCCATCAGCACTGCGAAGGCCGCAGCGACGATGCGCTCATCGGCCAGCGCCGCGCGCAGCACCGTCGCCATCTGGCCCTGGCGCAGTGCGAGCTGCTCGGCGCCCGCGCCATCCGGCACCACGCGCAGGTACACGGTGCGGGCCGCCGAGTCCGCCGCGCCGATGTAGAAGCTGTCTTCGACGGTGCCGCGGAACGTCGAGCGCCGGGTCGCAGGCGCCACCGATTGCGGCACCGCGCCGCCGGCAAAAACCTGGAGCGCCAGATGCCGGCCCCGCTGCACGGTCAGCACCTCGGCGGACACCTCCGCGCGCAACCAGAACGGTGCCCGGCTGCGCCGCGCGTCGTACAGCGAAAACGGCACGAACTGCGCGTCACGCTGGCCGGCGACGACGGCAACGGCAGCTGCCGGATCGGCCTCGAGCAGCATCGCGGCGCGCAGCGGCTCGGCGACCGCGGGTGCCGCCGGCAGGGTGTCTGCGCGGACGGGCACCGCGACGCAGAGGGCGCACAGCAGCCACCAGCGACGGGTCCCTGTCATGGCGTCAACGGTACAGAGAAAGCGAAGCCAGCGCGATATCGGCTTCGAACTCGCGCATCCAGCCGAGCAGCGCGATGCGCTCGAGCCTGGCGGGATTCAACGGCACACGCACGCTGTTGGGCTGCAGGGCATCCCAGGCCAGGCGCAGCGTCGTCCAGCGCGCGGGGGCGGCGAAGGTCGCGCGATACGAGTCGTCGTACCAGCCGCAGTCGGTCGTCCGCACATGCAGGTTGTAATCCTCGTCGTTGCCGAACACCTCGCACTCGATGCCGCGCCAGGCAGAGCCGTCGAACGGCTGGCGGCGCGCGCCCAGGTCCAGCGCCATCTGCACGAAGCCGCCGCCGGAATCGCGGGTCACGCGGCCGGTCAGCCGGATGCAGCGGCGGCCGGCGATGACGTCGCGACCGAACTGGGCGTCGGATACGCCACCCATGACCCGGTCGGAGAAGCCGCGCCAGCCCGTGCCCGGGGCGAGATACTCGCCGGCAGCATCGAAACGGCTCAGCAACAGGCGATCGTCGGGCATGGCGGGAGCATTATCGCCCGCGGCGCGCAGCGCCAGCAGACCGCTTGCGAGGCCCAGCGCCGCCTCGCGGCGCGACATCACGGGCTGCTTACGTCGAACTGCGTCAGCACGTATTGCAGGTCGCGCGCGGCGATCACCGACTTGACGACCAGCCGATCGGGGCCGACGACCCACAGGTCGTTGACGCCGGCGAGGCGCCAGCGCTCGGCCTCGAAGCGCCCGGCAGGCACTTCGACGGTCTCGATGCCCAGGCGCTCGACATCCATGGATCGCAGTGCGCCGAGCACCGGCTTGGTGACGTCCGTGCCGGCCTCGAGGCCATAAACGGTGAGCGCCTGCGATCCGCCGCGCGCCCGGTCATAGCCGGCCGTGTGCCAGCCATCGGCCGCCACCGGGTGCGTGCCGATCGAGAACACCGCGGGCACCTCGAGGCGCTGCGGCACGACGCCGGCCGGGCCGCGACTGATGGCCGTCAGCGTGGCGCCATCGACCAGGAAATGCGCCGCGCCCTTGAAGCGGCCGGCATTCCAGTAGCTGACGAAGGCATCGAGCGGCCGGAAGTCCGCGGCATTGCGCAGCACGACGGTGAACTGCGCGTTGCGGGCAGCGAGGTCGTGCCAGATCGACAGCGTGCGACTGCCGTCCGGATGCACGAACAGTTGGAAGCGTTCCTCGCCGCGCAGGCGGGCGTCGCTGAGGGTTTCGTAGCGGTAGACGCCCGCGGCACGGCGCGTGATCGCTGCATTGGGCCCGGTGTTCTCGCCGGTCGGCGGCGGCTGCTGCGCGACTGCCCACTGCGCGCCGAGCAACAGCGCAGCCAGCAGCATCGCCGCAAGGCGCCTCATGCGACCGCGGGCTCAGCAGTGCTGCGCGGCACTGCGATGCGGACCCAGGCCGCGAACACCAGCAGCACGGCGTTCGCGATCGCCATGATCAGGAACGGCGCGCCCGGCATCCACTCATCGAACGCCCAGCCGCCGAACTTCGAGATCGCGAGGATGCCCAGCGCGCCGAAGAACCCGACCATGCCGATGACCGCGCCCCGGATCGCACCGGGCGCTTCCTGGCCGATCAGGACCTGCGAGGCGAGGATGCCGCTGGCCTGGCCGATGCCCAGCATGGCGCCCGCCGCAAACGCGATCGGCTGCGCCGGGTCGGGAATCAGGCCCATCCAGCCGTAGCCGACGATCGACAGCACGATCGCGATGATGACCAGCGTGACGCGATCGATCTTGTCGGCGAGCCAGCCGAAGAACGGCGCCCAGAGCATGGCCATGCCCTGCACGATGCCGAACAGCGCGCCCTGCTTCGCCGCGGATTCAGCCGCGCTGAAGCCGTCGGCACTCGCGGCGATCTGCACCCACAGCGACAGGAACAGCGCGACGATGACGAGATCCGCGCGCGCGGCGAACGAGCATGCGTAGGCGAGCGCGATGCGCGGACTGCGGGCTGCGCCGAGACCCTGGCGCACGAGCGTGACGAGCGGGACGTGCTCCGCGACCTGATCCGGGCGGCCCGGCTTCAGCCCCAGCATGACGAACGCGCTGACCAGGCACACCCCGGCGGCGAACAGATAGGACGCCCGGCCGGACCAGACTTCACTGAGGCCCGCCGCCTGGAACATCGACGGCAGGCGCGACAGCACGACGAAGAAGATCAACGCGCCGACCGCGTTCAGGAAGAACGACAGCCCGGTCATCTTGCCGCGATCGCGATCGACCGGGTAATCGGCGAGCACGGTGGCGAGCATGCCGCCCAGCGCCGCAACCCCCACGCCGAAGATCAGCCGATAGATCAGCAGTTGCGTCGTGTCGTCGGCGAACGGATAGGCCGCATAGGCGACGCCCGTCACGAGGAAGCCGAACACATAGACGACACGCCGACCCGCCCGGTCCGACCAGGCGCCGATCAGGCCCACGGTCGCGATGACGATCATCTCCTGCCAGAACTGCAGGTTGCCCGACACCGAGCCGCGCTCGCCCGGCGGGATGCCGACATACACCTCGAGCACGAAGGGCTGCAGCGTCGTGATGTACGTGAAGATGCCAATGCTGACGAAGGCGGCCCACAGGTAGCAGTAGGCATGCCTGCGGGTGACGCCGGGCATCAGCTCGATGGGGCCGAGACGCTGGGAGGGGGTCGAGTTGGACATGGTCCCTTAATGCCTGACTGTCCGGCGGCCCCGGCAGGAATCGGCGGCCGCGTCCGCACAGTGAGCCGCCGTGCCGGCTGGCCGCAGTGCAGCCGACCACGAACGCCGCCCGCGATTCAAGCCCTGTCGCGCTAGGATCACGCCATGCCTGTCCTCGCCACACCGCCCGCTTCCCGCCTGCGCCGCTTCGGCCTGGGCCTCCTGCTGGTCATCAGCGCCTCGGCCTGCACGACGCTGCCGCAGCCCGGCACCACGACCGCCGCGAAGACGCTCGACCTGGGCAGCTTCTGCGTCGCTGCGCAGCAGCGCATCTCCGGGACGGCGCTGCGATCCGAGAACACGCTGCACACGGATTACGAGGCCTT
Source organism: uncultured Steroidobacteraceae bacterium (assembly GCA_964586725.1). GTDB lineage: Bacteria > Pseudomonadota > Gammaproteobacteria > Steroidobacterales > Steroidobacteraceae > UBA964. The sequence goes on from CAZPJE010000149.1 coordinate 17,090, forward strand.
CGTGAAATCGAAACCGGGCGTGCGGCCGCTGCGCACCGAGCAGTTCGTCTGGTTCGAGGACGACGCGCGGACCTTGCCGAAGATGATCTCCTGCAAGATGAAAACCTCGGACCACATCGCGACCGAGTACGGCGCCGACCAGACGAGCGGCGAAGGCCAGTGCGCCGACATCAACCGCGCCACGCTCGACAGCGTGCTCGCCTCGATGAGCGCTGCCGAGCGGCGGCGGCTGCGTTTCGCGCGCGGCACGCAAGTCGTGTTCGAACCGGAAGTGCGCACGACGGACGGGCCGGTGTGGCTCGCGCCCTTCGCGCTGACGACGATCGGCAGCGGCGGCGCGCTGCACATCCACTCCAAGGCGATGCGCAACGACTGGCTGGATCCGGCCCTGGCGAGGGCACCGCCGCAGTTCAAGGGCACGCGCTATTGCCACCTGATCGCGCCGCAGTACCTCGCGCGCGTGCTGCGCGGGGAAGCGACCTAGAACCTCAGCGTGTAGCCGATCTTGGCGGTGGTCTCCGCGAGGAAGGGCTGGAAGTTGCCGAACGCGTCTTCGCGCCAGTCGTAGTTGACGACGAAGTACGCCACCTGCCCCTGTCGTGGCAGCCACCGCAAGCGGCTGTTCAGCCCCATGCGTCGCGAGATGTTGTCGTACTGCACGACATTCAGCCAGGCCCAGCGGACATTGAACGCGACATTGCCTGTCAGCGAATAGACGCGCGTCGTGAACGAGCGGCCCGGCAGTTCGATGGCATTGGTCTGGTACTGCGCCGACATGAACAGATGCCGGTTGGGGCGCCATTGCAAGCCCAGCCGATGATCGCGACGGCGCCCATCGTAGAAGTCGCCGTACTCGATGTCGAACGTGGCCGCGAGCTTGCGAAAGCCGGCGGTGCTGCCATAGAAGCGCATGCGGTCGTAGTCATAGCGCCCGACAGCCACGACGATTCCACCCGGCAACTGGAAGGGCCGCGGCAGCACCTCGGTATAGCGCGCCACATCGAGTGAAATCTGGTCGCCCGGCTGGGTATCCAGCGTGAACGGCGTCAGCACCAGCGCGCGCGACTCGAGCTCGCCCGCATCGTTGTCGATGTGGGTGAAGCTTGCGGCGCCGAGCCAGCTGCGAAACCAGCCGCCGCCGTTCTCGAACCGATGGCGGTACCTGCTGACCGCATCGATCTGCCGGATGCCGCGCCGGTTGACGAAGCCCAGCGCGGGCCTGAAGTTGCGCTCGATGCGGGTGTAGGCCAGCGACGCATCGACTCGATCGTTCGGGTACGCGAGGAACGCTCCCCACGCACTGTTCGCGCCGCCGACGCCGTCGGTGTGCGACTGCTGCGCCCAGAACCGCCCTTCGACCGCCGAGCCCGCCAGCCATTGCTGGTCGCGCAGGTTCAGGTCCACGCCCACCAGGCTCGCGTCCCGATCCGCGATCGGGTCGCCCGACGTGACGATCATGCCCAGCGTCGATTGCTCGAACAGGCTGACGAAGGCACGACCGACGAACAGATCGCGTTCCGGCACGGCGCCACTGGCCTCCTGCCGCACGGCCAGCGCGCCGACCGAATAGCGCCCGACGTTGCCAGTCAGCTTGAGCCCTGCATCGAGGTCGATGGGCTGGCCGGTTGCCGACAGCCCGATCGTGCGCGAGAAGAACGGCCGACCGTTCTGCGCCAAACCCCCGAACTCGAACAGTTCGGCGCCCTCGAGGAAGAAATCGCGCTTCTCCGGGAAGAACAGCGAGAAGCGGGTCAGGTTGACCTGCCGGTCGTCGACTTCCGTGGCGGAAAAGTCCGTGTTCACCGTCAACGCGGCGGTCAACGCCGGCGTCACGCGCCAGAAAGCATCGAGTGATGGCTTCGGCACGAAGCTCGTCTGGCCGATCGCGATCTGGTCGCGCTGCGTCAGCGCGATCGACGGCACGATATCGACGCCACTGCCCTGGGCAAGGCCGCGCATGCCGCGGATCTCGCCTGTCGTGTCCATCGTGATGCGCCGGTCGCGCTGCGACCAGGCGAGTTCCTCGCGCTTGCGACGGATCGAGCGCAGCAGGTTGATGCCCCAGACGTCGTTGCGCGGATCGAACGACAGTGTCTTGAACGGAATGGCGATCTCGGCGGTCCAGCCCTTGCCGGTCACCTCGGCCGCAGCATCCCAGATGCCATCCCAGTCCATGTTGTACGACAACCCGCCGAGCGCGAGGCCATCACGCTGCACGCCGTTGGGGTTCACGTAGAAGATGTAGCCAGTGCGTTTGTTGTTGTAGGGATCGATGAAGAACTGCACGTAGTCGTCGTTGAACACGGCCTGGCCCTGCACGAGCTGGGCCCGCTTGATCCCCGCCGGATCCGAATCCGCGAACTCCGCCGCGATGTACAGGTTGTCGTCGTCGATGGCGAGCAGGAATGCCGTCGGCTCGGTCGGGGGCGCGCCGTTGCCCGGCGACCATTGCTCGAAGTCGGTGATTCGCACCGCGTTCGCCCACTGTGGCTCGTCGAGCCTGCCGTCGATGCGCGGCGCGGCATCGAAGCGGACGATGTCGACTGACTTGACGCTGAGTCGCGCCGCCATCTCCACCGCTTCGTCGGGCATCTCGCCCTGCGCCGCAGCTGCCGGTGCACCGCAGCTGATCAGCAGCACAGCAGCAGTCACCGACGACCTGACGATGCAACCCGCTGCGCCTGCACGGTTCATGGGAACCAAGTATCGCCGAGCGAACGCGCGCGCGCAGCGCCGCAGTGCCGTCCGTCCACATTTACGGACTGTGCGTATGGGCCGCCGCGACGCGGAGTGCTGCAATGGCTCCTCCAAACAGGAGCGAGCGCACCATGATCCATGAAGTGAACGGGGACATCCTGCTGAGCCGCGCCCAGACGATTGCGCACGGCGTCAGCCCCAACGACCACTTCGCGCATGGCCTCGCGCTGGCGCTGCGTGAACGCTGGCCCGCGATGTACAAGGATTTCCGCCACTTCGAGAAGACGACTTCGCCGCATCCCGGCACGCTCTGGGCGTGGATGGGCGCCGACGGCAAGCGGATCGTCAACCTGTTCACCCAGGAGCCCGGCGCTGGCCACGGCGACCGGTCGGGACGCGCGTCGCTGACCCACGTGGGCCACGCGCTGCGCGAATTGCACAAGTTCGCCCTGGCAGAAGAGGTCAAGAGCCTTGCGTTGCCGCGGTTGGCCACCGGCGTCGGTGGCCTCGACTGGCATGACGTGCAGCCGCTGGTCGCGCAGCATCTCGGCACGCTGCCGATTCCGGTGTTCATCTACAGCACCTACACCGCCGGCCACGCCGCCGTGGAGCAGGGACTCGCCGCCTGAGCTGCGCGCCCCTATGCTCGTCGCATGGACAAGACGACGGGCGAGCGGGCGAAGCGAGTACTGCTGATCTGGGGCGGCCGCGCGGGCGGGCGCACTGAAGCGCTGCGCGAAGCTGTCGTGGCCGGCATCCGCTCGATCGACGAACCGGTCGAACTGCGGCTGCGCTGCGCGCTCGACGCGCAGAGCGACGATCTGCTGTGGTGCGACGGCCTCGTCATGGGCACGCCCGAACACTTCGGCTACATGTCCGGCGCACTGAAGGATTTTTTCGATCGCACGTTCTATCCTGCCGAGGGTCGCACGGAGGGGCTGCCCGTCGCGCTGTTCGTCAGTGCCGGCAACGACGGTCGCGGCACGGTCAGTGCAGTCGAGCGGATCGCGGCGGGTTACCGCTGGAACTGGGTCGCGCCGCCGCTGATCGCCATCGGAGACCCGGACGCCGCCAGCTTGGCGCGCGCGCAGGAACTCGGCGCGACGTTTGCCGCGGGCCTGGCCGCCGGCATCTTCTAGCCTTGCGCCGCGCGGGCGCGCAGGTCAGGTGCCGGCGCGCTGCTTCGCGGCCGCGAAGCGTGGCTCCAGCTCGAGTGCGCGCGCGAATGCCCGTTTCGCGCCGGCCGCATCGCCCGCGCTCTGTGCGCACCTGCCGACCCAATAATGCGCCTCGGCATGGCCCCAGGAGATGCCCGCCGGACCCGCCTGACCGGCGCCGGCATCGAAGGCGGCCGCCGCCTCGCGAAAGCGCGCGCAACCCTTGAGCGGGTCACCGCCGACGAATTTCGGCCGGAAATACAGCCCGAAGCCGTCGATCATGATGACGCGCGGACTTTTCAAGTCGAGCAGCAGTGCCGACTCGATGCTCTTGCCACTGCGCGACCCGTTGCGGATCGCGCCGAAGCCGCCGAGATTGGCCATGTAGCCATAGCAGGCCGACTGCAGCGCGAAAGCCTCGGCGAAGCGCGGCTGGCGCTTGATGGCGGCATCGAGCGCCGCGACGCAGGCCTCGCCGCTGCGCTCGGCCAGAGCGTCGTTCTTCGCGGCGAGCGCGAACTGCAGCGCACGAAACTGCACGAAGGCGCGCGCGTAGAGTTCATCCGCGTCCGCCGACTTGTCCCAGGCGGCCGTCTCGCGCACGAGCCGGTTGACCTCCGCCGCATTGCCGGACAGATAGGCCTGCTGCACCTGCGCGCCCGCGCCCGCCGCGTCCGCCGCCAGCGCGAACTGTGCGACCAGCAACGCGCACAAACCGGCCAGCCACGGTGTCGACTTCGCCCGCCCATCGTTCGTCATGCCAGGAACTCCCGCGTCAGTTCTTCCGACCGCGCCCACAGCCGTGCGGCGAGTTCGCGATCGTCCATGTGCTTGCCTGCTTCCGGCACCACCGGATTGCAGTCCTCGAAGTAGCGGCCGGTGGTCGTCGCCAGCGCCGGCGCCGTCGCGACGTAGCAGGTGGTCGCTGCGCCAGCCTCGACCGACTTCATGAAGGTCCAGCCGATCAGCGAAGCGGCGACGCGCTTCCAGGTTTCGAAGTGCCGACCGAGATTCGTGTTGATGACGCCCGGATGCACGGCGTTCGCCGTCGTCGTCGTGCCCGCGAGCCGCTCTGCGAGGCTCAGCACCATCAGCTTGTTGGCAAGCTTCGACTGGCCGTACATCTTGTTGGGCTCATAGCCGCGCTCGCCCGACAGGTTGTCGAACTCGATGCCGGCGGCCGGCGCCCAGCGATACCCCATGCTGGAGACCGCGACGATGCGGCCCTGCGGCGCAGCGCGCACCTGGTCGAGCAGCCGGTTGACGAGGATGAAGTGCCCGAGATGATTGACGACGAACTGCTTCTCGAGTCCGTACACCTGTTCGAGTTGCGGCAGCGCCATGATGCCTGCGTTGCAGATCAGCATGTCGATCGGGGTGCCGAGCGCGCGCACCTGCTCGACTGCCGCCGCGACCGAATCCCAGCGTTCGAGCTCGAGCGCGATCGGCGTCGTGCGCCCGGACACCGTCGCGCAGGCTTCGCGCGCCTTCTCGAGCGTGCGTCCCGTGACGATCACATGCGCGCCGCGCAGCGACAGCACGCGCAGCGTTTCGAGGCCGAGTCCGGAGGTCGCGCCGGTGACGAGCGCCGTGCGGCCACTGAGATCGATGCCGGCGGTCACTTCCTCGGCGGTCGATTCGGCCCCGAAAGCACTGACCGGAACGCCGGGCGGCCGCTGGGGTGGTGCCTCATTGCGCGAACACGACGAAACGAGCGGCACCGCCGCCGCAGCAGACGCTGCAACGAGAAACCCCCTGCGATCGACCATCTGCCCCCCTCGGCCAATCAGGCCTTAAGGCAGTCTAGCCAGCCTGTCTCTGTCTGGCGAGTTGCCCGTACTGCGTGTCCAGATGGCAGATATGCGAGCGCAGCCATAGCGACAGGAAGTCGAAGAACCCCTTGTCGAGCTGCCCTGGTCCAGCCGCGAACTGCGCGGCGTGGCGGCCGAAGTCCGTCAGCAGCTTCTGGTGAACGAGCTTGTGAGCGCGCAGCGCTGGAAAGGCCAGCGACTCCATGTAGACCTCCTCGGCCTTGAAATGCCGTTGCGTTGCATCGGCGAGGCGGTCGATCAATCCCTGCAGTTCGTGCTTCGCAGCCCCTGCGGCATTGCGCGCGTGCAGCGCGTTCATCAGGTCGATCAGCACTTCATGGTCAGCGTTCATCTTCGCGACGCCGACATCGAATTTGACAGGATCCCAGTCGAATACGCCCATGGCCCCTCCGTCATCGGTGCGGATACACCGATAACGGCGGGCCAGGCGGTCCCTGGATCAGGGGTTACCCGTAGGTCAGGCGCCCTTCACGAAGCGCAGCGTCATGCGATCCGATTCGCCGATCGCATCGTACTTCGTGCGATCGAAGTCGGCCGCCGGGGGTTCCTTGGAACCCATCGGCACGCTCTGCCGGATCGGCGGCAGGGTCCAGACGCCGAACGGATGGTCCTTCGTGTCTTTGGGGTTCGCGTTGATCTCCGAGCGGCCGGCGAGCTTGAGCCCGGCCTTCTCGGCGAGCTGGATCACGTGCTGCTCGGTCACGTAGCCGCTGGCGGCTTTCGGATCCTGCACGCCGGGGTTCGCGCGATGCTGCTCGATGGCGAGCACGCCGCCAGGCTTCAGCGCGCGCGCCAGCTGGCCGAGATTACGTTCGCTGGCGCCTTCGGCGCGCATCCAGCCATGGATCGAGCGCGACACCAGGATGAAGTCGTACTGGTCGGCGGCGAGCGGCGTCGCCGTCGCACCCCAGTTCACGAGTTCGACGCGACCGTAGATCGCCGGGTTGTAGAACCGCAGTTCGAACTGCTGCCGCGCGACGCGCGCGGCCTGGCTCAGCGTGGGATTCAGGATGTCGGGGGCGGTGGCCGCGTAGCGACCGCCAGTGCGCGCCGCGTACGGCGCGAGGATCTGCGTCCACCAGCCTTCGCCAGGCTGCACTTCGAGGATGCTCATGCCGGGTTTCAGGCCCCAGAACTCGAGCACGGCCTGCGGCTTGCGTGATGCATCGCGCGCCTTCTGCTCGGCGCTGCGCCACTCGCCGGCGATCACGCCAGCGAGCACGGCATCGCCGCTCGGCGTCGCGGCCGGCGCTTCCTGCGCCATCGCTGGCAACACGGCGGCCGTCGCGCCGAGCAGCACGGCAAACATGGCGCCACGGCGCGCGCTGGCGCGGAATCTCACGTTGGATGCTGACATCGCAAACCCTCCTGGTGCGTGATCGGGCCGAGAGCGTAGCAAAGCCGCGCCCGCCGGCGCGACCCGTCCGCGTCTCGGCCATACGTCCGGCCGCGGGTGCGCCGCCCTGCCACAGGTCCTAAGTTGCAGGCGACGACCAAGGGGGAGGCGAGAAGACCATGACCGCGACGACCAAACTCGACATCAAGACCATCACCGAGTTCCTGGCAGAGCAACCCAACGTCGATGTCAGCCACGCGTGGCAGCGCTGCTGGGGCATCCACTCCGGCATCGTCGAGCGCGTCAAGGCGCGCTTCCCGGTGGTCAAGCACCCCTCGACCCATGGCGAGGAGTACTTCACGTCGCTCGACAAGTCGATGGAAGGCTCTTTCAACGCCTGGAGCGGACCCCAGGTCGACTGGCTCGTGCACTCCTGGCTCGGCAACCGCAAGGCCAGCATCCTCGACATGAATGCGACGGTGTACCTGTCGCAGCAGAACCGCGTGCCGCACCTCGTGATCATCTTCGGCACGGTGCCCAAGCTGTTCTTCTATGCCGATTACACGCCGCGCGTCGACCTGCGCATGGACATCGACTACGTCGACAAGTACTACGAGCCGGCCAACATGGACGCGATCAAGCTGCGCGGCCACCCGGACTTCACGTGGAACTGGAGCCACGGCACCTATCTGCGCGGCCTGATGTCGCCGGTCTGCACCAGCATCATGGGCGAACTGAACGATGCCAACATCGACGTCTGCGAGCGGTATCTGCAGGGCTTCGTCGGTCGCTGGTTCGACTGGCTCGACGAGGCGGAGCGCAATCCACTGCCGCCCGCGGAACGACAGGCGCAGCAGCACTACGACTACTATGTCCGCGAAACGGGTTACCGCACCGATCCGATGAACGTGCTGGCGCAGCGGGCGTTTGGCGACGCCGAGTTCAAGCGCCGCCTCGAGCTGCGGATCGGCATGCAGCAGATCGCCGCGACGCGCGGCAAGCCGCCACTCGGCTGACGGCGCGAACACGGGCATGAACGCTGCCACCGGCACCCGTGACGCGCCGCTCGATGTGCGCTGCGCCACCGCTGCGGATGCGCCGGCACTCGAGGCGCTGGTCAACAGCGCCTACCGCGGCGACAGCAGTCGCGCCGGCTGGACCACCGAGGCCGATCTGCTCGGCGGCCAGCGCGTCGACGTCGACGGCCTGCGCGCACTGATCGGGCGCGGCGCGGTCGACGGCGGGGCCGTCGTGCTGGTCCACGAGGATGGCGCCGGCCTCGCCGCCTGCGTCGAACTCGAGCCGCGCGGCAGCGGCTGCTACCTCGGCATGCTGACGATACGGCCGACCGCGCAGGCTGGCGGCCTCGGACGCCGGCTGCTGGCGGCCGCTGAACGCTACGCCGCCTCGCGCTTCGGCACGCGCGAGATGCAGATGACGGTGATCGCGCAGCGCACCGAACTGCTCGCGTGGTACGAACGTCGCGGCTACCGGCGCACCGGCGAACGCCGGCCCTTCCCCTATGACGACCCGCGCTTCGGCCTGCCGAAGCGCCCGGACCTCGAGTTCATCGTGCTCAGCAAGGCGCTGCTGTAGCACGACTGTCGCATCGCCATGCTCCAATGCGATCATGCGCCATGCCCTGCTGCTTGCCTGCATTGCCATACTCAGCGGCTGTTTCACGCCGATGACCCCGCCGCTCGTCATCGCGCATCGCGGCGCCTCCGGCTACCTGCCTGAGCACACGATCGAAGCCTACCGGCTCGGCATCGAGCAGGGGGCCGACATCATCGAGCCCGACCTCGTCGCGACACGCGACGGCCACCTGGTCGCGCGCCACGAACCGAACATCACGGCGACGACCGATGTGGCGGCACGACCGGAGTTCGCCGACCGGAAGCGCCGGCATGTCGTCGATGGCCGCGAAGAAGAAGGCTGGTTCACCGTCGACTTCACGCTCGCCGAGCTGCGCACGCTGCGCGCCGTGCAGGCGCGACCGGAGCGCCCGCAGCAGTACAACGGCCAGTACCTGATTCCGACTTTCGAGGAAGTCATCGAGCTCGCGCAGCGCGAAGGCCTTGCACGCGGGCGCGTCATCGGCGTTTATCCGGAAACCAAGCACCCCACCTGGCATTGCGAGCGCGGCCTGCCGATCGAGGAGCCCATGCTCGCCGCCCTGCGCCGCGCCGGCTGGACGCAGCGCACCGACCCGGTGTTCCTGCAGTCGTTCGAAGCGGGCAACCTGCGCTGGCTGCGCTCGCGGACCGACCTGCGGCTCGTGCAGCTGATCGATGCCGATGGCCTGCTGCCAGACGGCAAGCCGCGGCCGGGAGCGCGCTGGCGCAGCGACGGCAGCTGCACCCTGTATCCGCAGGGCGAGCTGCCGCAGGACTACGACACCGCGGCCAGCTTCGCGACGATCGCGCAGTACGCCGACGTCATCGCGCCGTGGAAGCGTTATCTGGTCGGGGTCGACGCCGCGAACCGCCTCGTGCCGGCGTCGGACTTCGTGGCGCGCGCGAAGCAGGCCGGGCTCGCGGTCCACACCTGGACGTTCCGCAACGAAGCCGCGATGCTGGCCGCCGATTACCACGGCGATCCGCTGCGCGAGTACGCGCAGTTCTACGCACTCGGCATCGAAGGCCTGTTCAGCGACTTTCCCGACACGGCGATCGCCGCGCGCGATCAGTTCTTGGGGAAGCGCGGGTACAGCACCTCGAAGCGCTGAAACACGACCGGCATGCTCATGCTGGGCTCGCGCCCCTGCCGGCGCAGCATGCCGCCCCAGTAATCCCAATGGATCTTGCGCCACGCATCGACGCTGCGCGCACCGGGACCCTCGACCTGCACGTGCTCGTGGTTGATGCCGTCGAACGGCACGATCTCGACCTCGGTCATGCGGTACAGCAGCGCCGGCGGCCCCTCGAACCAGGTCACGACGTAGTCGTCACCGACCTGCGGAGCGGCGGCCGGATTCGATTCGAACTCGCTCGCCAGCGCGAACGTGCCGGTTTTCTGGCCCGTCAGGATCAGCGGGATGATGATGTTGGCCATCGCCGCCGACCCGCCAAACGTGCGGACCTTGCAACGCCCGATCGCGGCATCGGGATTGACGCTGCGCGCCGCAGCGATGAACTCTTCGACTGCAATGCTCATCGACGACTCCCGGGTTTGCGCCGTGTCCGGCGGCTCGCATTCGGCACCGCGCGCTGCTTCGACGCGCGTTTCACTGCGCGCTTCACCGGCCGCTTCACCGCCCGCTTCGCAGCGACGCGCTTGGCTTTGCCGCGCTTGGCCTTGGTCTTGCCCTTGGCCTTGGCCTTGGGTTTCGCCTTGGGCGGCGCCGCGCGTCGCTTGCGCGGCGTCGGCTTGACGGCAGTCGCCGGCGCTGACGGGGCGGTCTCGACACCGCGCAGCTGATCGATGATCGCCGGGTTCTCGAGGGTCGAGATGTCCTGCGTGATCGGCTCGCCGCGCGCGATCGCGCGCAGCAACCGGCGCATGATCTTGCCGGAACGCGTCTTCGGCAGGTTGTCGGCGAAGCGGATGTCGTCGGGCTTGGCGATCGCGCCCAGTTGTTCGGTGACCGTCGCGCGCAGTTCCGCGACGAGCGCGCGCGTGTCGCCGTCGGGCCTCGCGCCCTTGCAGACGACGAAAGCGAACACGGACTCGCCCTTGATCTCGTGCTGGCGGCCGACGACGGCTGCCTCCGCCACCCGCGGATGCGCGACCAGCGCCGACTCGATCTCCATCGTGCCAAGGCGGTGCCCGGCGACGTTCAGCACGTCGTCGATGCGACCCATGATCCAGAAGTAGCCATCCGCATCGCGATGCGCGCTGTCACCGGCCACGTAGTAGCGGTTCTGGAACTTCTCCCAGTAGGTCTTCAGGTAGCGCTCGTTGTCGCCCCAGATCGTGCGCAGCATCGACGGCCAGGGCTTGCGGATCACGAGGTAGCCGCCGGCGTCCGGCGTGGTGACGGCATGACCTTCGTCATCGACGATGTCGGCGAAGATGCCCGGAATGGGTTGCGTGCAGGAACCGGGCTTGGTGGCGGTCACGCCCGGCAAGGGCGTCATCATGATCGCGCCGGTTTCCGTCTGCCACCAGGTGTCGACGATCGGGCAGCGGCCGCGACCGATCACGCGGTGATACCAGATCCAGGCTTCCGGGTTGATCGGCTCGCCGACCGAACCCAGCAACCGGATTTTCGACAGATCGTACTTCGCCGGGATCTCGTCGCCGAGCTTCATCAACGCGCGGATCGCTGTCGGTGCCGTGTAGAAGATCGTGACGCCGAGCTGCTCACAGATGCGCCAGAAGCGGCCACCGTCCGGATAGGTCGGCGCGCCTTCGTACATCACAAGCGTTGCGCCCGCCGCGAGCGGGCCGTAAGCGACGTAGCTGTGGCCCGTGACCCAGCCGACGTCGGCCGTGCACCAGAAGACGTCGTCGTCGCGCAGGTCGAACACCCACTGGCTCGTGAGCTTCGCGCCGAGCAGATAGCCCGCACTCGAATGCTGGATGCCCTTGGGCTTGCCGGTGGAGCCCGACGTGTACAGCAGGAACAGCGGATGCTCGGCGTTGACGTAGACCGGCTCGCAGGTCGGCGCCTGGCCATCGACGACGTCGTGCCACCAGCGATCGCGCCCGGCCGTCATCGGCACGTCGTGCGCCGTGCGCTTCAGCACCAGCACGCGTTCGATCGTGCGGCAGCCCTCGGCCAGCGCCTTGTCGGCGGCGGCCTTCAACTCGACGATCTGCCCGCCACGACGCCCGCCGTCGGCCGTGATCAGCAGCTTCGCGCCGGCATCTTCGATGCGGTCCTTCAGCGACACTGCCGAGAAGCCGCCGAACACGACGGAGTGGATCGCACCGATGCGCGCGCAGGCGTGCATCGCGACCACGGCCTCCGGCACCATCGGCATGTAGATGACGACCCGGTCACCCGCGACGATGCCCTCGGCCTTCAACGCATTGGCGAAGCGGCACACTTCGGCGTGCAATTCGCGGTACGACAACCGCCGCTGGTCGCCCTGCTCGCCCTCGAAGATGATCGCCGTGCGATGACCGGACTTGTCGAGGTGGACGTCGAGGCAGTTGACCGAGACGTTCAGCTCGCCGTCCGTGAACCAGCGGAAATTCGGCGCCTGCGTATCATCGAGCGTGACGCTGAATGGCTTGTGCCAGACGAGCTCGCGGCGCGCGTGCTCGGCCCAGAAGCCCGTGAAATCGGCCTCGGCGCGCGCGCGCAGGGCGACGACGTCGGCGGGCTTGAGGCGCGCCCGCGCGGTGAACTCGGCCGCCGGCGCGAACAGACGATTCTCGTGCAGCGTCGATTCGATGTTGTGATCGGACACGGTACTCCCCTCGCTCGGAGCCGGGAGGATACCGCAGTCGCTACGGAAGAAGATTGCGGCCGCGGGTGTCCTGGTGGCAGGACACCCGCATCGGATCGCTTCAGGCGTAGTAGTCGGGCGCGTCCGGGCCCAGGCCCTTCAGGCGCCGATGCACCCACAGGTACTGGGCGGGAATGCGCCGCACCTCGGCCTCGATCAGCGCGTGGTAGCGCAGCGTGTCGGCAACCTGATCGTCCGATGGGAAATCTTCGAGCGGGGCGCCGATACGGACCCGATAGCCCGCCGCGGCCGGCAACCGCTCGACGAAGTACGGCAGCACGGCTGCGCCGGTCGACCGCGCGAGCCGCGACGTCGCCGTGTTGCTCGCGACGGGAATGCCGAAGAACGGCACGAGTTCCGCGCCCTTGTGCCGGTAGGCCTGGTCGGGCGCATACCAGATCACGCCGTTCGCGCGCAGCGTGCGCACGACCGAGCGGATGTCGTCGTTCGCGATCGCGCCGGCCGACTGCGCGGCGCGCCGCGCGATCATGTATTCGGCGATCAGCGGATTGCGCGTCGGCTTGTACATCGGGTGGATCGGCCGCGCGAGCGTCATGATGTGCGCGCCCATCTCGAGCGTCGTGAAGTGCGCGGCGAGCAGGATCACGCCGCTGCCGCGCGCGAGCGCCGCGTCGACGTGCTCGAGGCCTTCGACCTGCGCCAGCGCGCGGATGCGCGTGCCGTCATCCCACCACGACAGCGCGGTCTCGCCGATCGTGATGCCGAGGTTGCGGAAGTGGTCTCGCAGGATCCGCTCGCGGGCGGGCCGGTCGAGCTCCGGCAGGCACAGTTCGAGGTTGCGTCGCACGATGCGCCGCTGCACGGGCAGCACCCAGCGCGCGAGCGTGCCGAGCGCCGCGCAGACGCGCAGCATGGCCGGATACGACAGCCGCGCCAGTACGCGCGTCAGGCCGAGCGCGAACCACGCCGGCCAGTACCACGGCAGCAGGAAGCGCGCGGGCAGGCTCATGCGCCGCGTGGCAGCTGCGCGAGCCGCTCGGCCTGCTTGCGCAGCATCGGCCCGAAGTTGTGGTGGTCGAAGAAGCCGGTCAGGCCAGCAAGATCAGGCGCGCCGCGCAGCAGCGCTTCGCGCGGCACGTCCAGCGGCATGTCGCGCGCGATCTCGGTCAACTGGCGCGCCAGAAAGGCGGTATCCCGATGCGCGAGCAGCTTCGCCGGCAGCTTGGCGGCGCCGCGCAGCGGCAGCGCCGCGACGGCATCGAGGTTGTCGTAGAGCTCCTCGAGCGACGCGAACTCCTTCATCAGCGCGCCGGCCGTCTTCGGGCCCACGCCGGGCACGCCCTGGATGTTGTCGACGCTGTCGCCGGTCAGCGCGAGGTAGTCGGCGAAGCGCTCGGGCGCGACGCCGAAGTGCTCTTCCATGTCCGCATGGCGCAGCTGCAGGTTGTCGGTGTAGTTCCAGTAGACGTCGCCCTCGCGGATCAGCTGTGCCATGTCCTTGTCGCGCGTCACGACAGTGGCGCGCACGCCGTCGCGCCGGAAGCGTTCATGCAGGGTGCCGATGATGTCGTCGGCCTCGTAATCGGCGCTCGCGAACTCGGCGGCGCCGACCAGGCGGCAGAACTCGCGGCAGCGGCCGAACTGGTGCACGAGGTCGAGCGGCGCGGGATCGCGGTTGGCCTTGTAGGCGGGATACAGCTTGTTGCGGAACGAGCTCGACAGGCTTTCGTCGAAGGCCACCGCGAGATAACGCGGCCTGGCGCGTTCGATCAGGTCGCCGAGGAAGCGCGCGAAGCCGAACAGCGCATGCGCAGCCTGCCCGTCGCGGTCCTGCATGTCGGGCGGCATCGAGTAGTAGGCGCGGAAGATGTAGACGGACGCATCGACGAGGTATATCACGCCGGCATTGTAGCGCCCGCGGCGCTCGACCGAGCCGCGCCGCCGACGCTCAGGCCATCAGGCGACGGACGCGCTGGTGCAGCGGACTGGACCGCGGGAAGTGCGCGAGCAGGTATTCCATCTGGTCGAACAGCACGCGGCGGCCCTTGAGGAAGATGTACTCGGCATAGGTCGGCGTGAACGGCACCGCGAGCAGCTGCATGCCGGCCTGCTCCGGCGTGCGCGAGGCCTTGAGGTTGTTGCAGCGGCGGCAGGCCGTCACGACGTTCGTCCAGATGTCCTGGCCGCCGCGGCTGAACGGCCGCACGTGGTCGCGCGACAGGTCGCGCGCGATGAACTTCTCGCCGCAGTACAGGCACAGGTAGCCATCGCGGCGGAACAGCGTCTGGTTGTTCAGCGGCGGCACGTAGTCCTGGCGCTTGTGCCCGGGGTTACCGGTGTGGCCGATCGTCGCGACGATCGAATTCACTTCCAGCACCGTGCGCAGGCCGGTCTGCGCATTGGTGCCCCCGTACAGCCGGTACAGCGGCGTGCCGCAGGTGTAGGCGACCTGGCCCTGGTGGTAGAGGCGCGCGGCTTCCTTGTAGTCGATCCACTCCAGCGGCATGCCGGAGATGTCGGTGCGCAGCACGTGGTGGTGGATGCCGGCCGCAAGCGACTGCGGGACGATGCGGAAGTCGTCGTCCGGTGCGAAACCGTAGCCCTGGAACGGGAGCCGTTGCATGACAGTCCTTACGATACGGCAGGCCTGTGGCAGAATTCAATGCTGCAAGCCGCTCATTACAAAGGCGTTTCCGACTGTCGTCGCGAAGCCGCCGCCCCTGACACCATCGCCCCGGAGGGCGAGCACAGATGATTCCCGCGTTGCGCCCGCTGGTCGACGACCGGCGCTTCCAGAACCTGATCCTCGCCTTGATCGTGCTCAATGCGATCACGCTGGGCCTCGAGACCTGGCCGCCGGCGATGCAGGCGGCGGGCGGCCTGATCCTGGCGCTCGATCGCATCGCGCTCGTGATCTTCACGGTCGAGGTGGGGCTGCGGATCCTCGCGCACGGCCTGCGCTTCTTCCGCGACCCGTGGAGCATCTTCGATTTCGTCGTCGTGGCGATCGCGCTGGTGCCGGCGGGCGACGGCGTCGCCGTGCTGCGCGCGCTGCGGGTGCTGCGGGTGCTGCGCCTGATTTCCGCCGTGCCCAGCATGCGCTCGGTGGTGCAGGGCCTGATCTCGGCGATTCCGGGCATCAGCTCGGTCATGGCGCTGATGGCACTGATCTTCTACGTCGCCGCCGTCATGGCGACCAAGCTGTTCGCAGCGGCATTCCCCGACTGGTTCGGTTCGGTCGGCGCGAGCCTCTACACGCTGTTCCAGGTCATGACGCTCGAAAGCTGGTCGATGGGCATCGTGCGCCCGGTCATGGAGGAGTTCCCGTACGCGTGGATGTTCTTCGTGCCGTTCATCCTGATCGCGACGTTCATGATCCTGAACCTGTTCATCGGCGTCGTGGTCGGCGCGATGCAGTCGGCCGCGAACGCCGATCGCGCTGCCGACGAGCAGGTGGCGCACGACGAGCGCGGCGCGATCCTCGCCGAACTGCAGGCGCTGCGCCGCGAGGTTGCAGCGCTGCGGACGGGACCCAACGCCGGCGTGAGCGCCCCGCCCGCAGATGAACGACCCGCGCCCTGACGCCGGGCAAGTCGCGCCGCGCGACGCGCGGCCCCGCGAACGCCTCGACTCGCTCGACGCGCTGCGCGGCTTCGCGGTGCTGGGCATCCTGCTGATGAACATCATCGGCTTCGGGCTGCCCAACGCCTACGAGAATCCGGCGGTGGCAGGCGGCATCGAAGGCGCCAATCTCGCTGCGTGGCTGACCACCAGCCTGTTGTTCGAGGGCACGATGCGCGGCCTGTTCACGCTGCTGTTCGGGGCGGGCGTCGTGCTGTTCCTGCGCAACGCGGAGGCGCGCGATCCAGCGAGCGCGGCCGACCTGCACGTGCGGCGCATGCTGTGGCTGATCGTGTTCGGCTTCGTCAACTCGCACCTGCTGCTGTTCGCGGGCGACATCCTGTTCGAGTACGGCTGTGTCGGGCTCGTGCTGTACGCATTCCGCAACGCGCGCCCCAGGACACTGATCGTGATCGCGATACTGCTGTACGCGGTGCTGACGCTGCGCGGCACGGTCGAGTACCTCGGACTCACGGAGACCAGGGCGAACGGCGAAGCCGCCGCGGCCATCGAACGCAGCGGCCTGGAGCTTTCGCCGGAACAGGCGGAGGCGCTCGAGGCCTGGCGCGACACGGCCGCTGACCTGTCGCCAGCGCCCGAGAAGCTGCAGGAGGACGTGGACGCGATGCGCGGCGGCTACGGCAGCGCGCTTGGGTTCGTCAGCGAGCACGCGCAGTACGCGCGAACGACCTTCTTCTACGAATACGGCTTCCTGGAAGACCTTGCGACGATGCTGCTGGGCGTGGCCCTGTTCGGTCTGGGCGCGCTGCAGGGTCGCTGGACCGCGCGGCAGTACGCGGCGCTCGCGGTCCTCGGCTACGGCATCGGCCTCACGGTCAATGCGCTGGAGGCCTGGCACACGCTGCGGTCCGGCTTCGACCCGGTCGACACGCTCGGTCCCTGGCTCGTGACCTATGAACTGGGCCGTGTGCCGCTGACGCTGGGGCATGCCGCCCTGCTGCTGTTGCTGTGGAAATCCGGCGTCATCAGCAGCGCGCTGGCACGCGTCGCCGCGACCGGCCGGATGGCGTTCACGAACTACCTGACGCAAAGCCTGATCTGCATGCTGCTGTTCACGGGCGTGGGCTTGGGCCTGTACGGGCAGCTCGAGCGACATCAGCTCTACTACGTGGTGGCGGGCATCTGGGTGCTGCAACTGGCGTGGAGCCCGTGGTGGCTCGCGCGTTTCCACCAGGGTCCGCTCGAGTGGCTGTGGCGAAGGCTCGTGTATCGCGCGCCGCAGCCGTTCCGGCGCGCGCGGCCCGCATGATCTACGCCAAGCTGCTCGGCGTCGCGCTGCTGTGGGCCGGCACCTTCATCGTGGGCAAGTACGCGGCGCCGCAGCTGCCGCACTTCACGCTCTCCGCGCTGCGCTTCTGGTGCGCGGCCGCGATCCTCGTCCCGGCGCTGCTGTGGACCGAGCGGCGTTTTCCGACGCTGTCGCTGCGCACGCTCGCACTGACGGCGCTGGTCGCGCTGTTCGGCCTGTTCGCCTACAACCTGTTCTTCTTCGGGGCGCTGGAACTGATCCCGGCGGGGCGCACGGCGCTGGTCGTCGCGCTGAATCCGATCCTGACGGCCGTCGCGATGGCGGTCGTGTTCCGCGAGCGGATCTCAGGCCATCGCTGGCTCGGCATCGTGCTGGCGCTCGCCGGCGTCTGGATCGTCATCTCCAAGGGTGAACCCTGGCTGATCCTGCAGCGCATCGGCGCCGGCGAACTGCTGATGTTCGGCGGCGCCGCGTCCTGGGCGACCTACACGATCGCGAGCCGCTTCGTGCTGACCGCGCCGGATGCGCCGTCGCCGCTCGCGGCCACCACGCTGGTGTCGCTGTGGGGCGCGCTGATGCTGTCGGCCGGCATGCCGTTCGAGTGGTCGCAGTGGTCCGTCGCTGCGGTGGCCCCTGGCGTCTGGGCCAGCATCCTGTACTTCGGCGCCGGCGGCACGGCCCTCGCCTTCGTCTGGTACAACGAAGGCGTGCGCCAGCTCGGCGCATCGCGCACGGCGGTGTTCAACAACATGGTGCCGGTGTTCGGCGTGCTGCTCGCGACGCTGATCCTCGGCGAGCCGTTGCTGGTCTCGATGGTGGTCGGCGGCCTGATTGCGCTGGCCGGCGTCAGTCTGACGAACTGGCAACGCGCTGCCGCTCGAGCACCGTGAAGCGGCGCTCGAGCCGCTGACCCGCGGCATCGATCACCGTGACGACGTGCGCGCCGGGCGCGAGGTCGAGCGCCTGCTGGTGGAAGCGCTGCGTGCTGCCGAGATAGCGGCCATCCAGGTGCCAGTGCAGCCGCGCCTCCGTATCGCGGTGCACAGCTTCGAGCACGACCCGCCCGGGCCGGCCGTCGAGCTCGCGCGGGATATAGACCGCGGCGCCCACCTGCGGATACAGGAACTCCATCGGTGCGCGCGCGACGCCGGCGCTGAAGGCGGCTGCACAGTCGGCGCGCACCGGCGGCAGCTCGCGATACAGCGGATCATGCCGGCGGTAGTAGTGCTCCTGCGTCGGCGGCAGCACGAACCAGCCGACCGCGCGCATCGCCGCGACGCGCTCGCACTGCGAGTCGACGCGCGCCGCGCCGCTGGCATCGAGATGCACGAGCAGGTTGTGCGGGCTCTGGCGTTCGAAGTGACTCGCGCGCGGCACCCACTGCTCAGCCCGCTGGCACCAGTCATTGGCGAGCCAGCCATCGTTGCGGCACACGGCGACCCGTTTCATCGCCAGCTGCGGCGGCGGCAGCCAGTTCGCCGCCGGCAGTCGCTGGTGCAGCGCGAACAGGATGGGCGCCGCCGCTGCGCCGCCCGTGAGGCCCGCGCGCCCGTCGCCGCTGGCGTTGCCCGCCCAGACGCCGACGGTGTAG